>JBMSSC010000035.1:0-22570 GCA_049424145.1 Bdellovibrionia bacterium | reverse complement strand
CATGAATCGCCTTCGGGGAATCTCCCGCTTTCACGCCGGAGAGGATGTCAATCAGGAAAGACCTCATCTGAGAAGGATCGGCTCCGTCCCGAGAATCAGGGAGCTCGGAAGAAAAAATAGGACAAACCCGTCAGCAAGCACAAAGAGCTCGACCCTCAATGACTCATCCAGGATGCGTCCAGATCGGAAAACCCTTACATCGCAATCCTCCACTCGATCCTTGAGACACGCCGGCCATCATTCACCTGACAGATCCAAAAACGCAGCCAAATCAAACAGGAATCGGGGAAAGCGCTATAAAACAGCGGTCTAGGCAAATCTCCCACTGGATTTTTAATTCCGAACCTACCGACGAGTAGGAGTCAATGCATCAATCGACTTGCGATAGCGCTCTTCCATCATCACAAGCCTTGCATCATCCTCACGATGAATTGCACCATAGTAGGACTTCTTATTTTTTAACCAAAGAATCTCAAACTCCACTGCCTTTAAAAAGGCAACATCTGAATTATTCAATGCAGCGGGACAATTAAACACCACTTTACGAGTTTCAAATCGATCCAGATATCCTTTAGGAAAATCGGAGAAAAAAGTCTTTGAGTGCGCGGAGACAGCGCCACCGACTACTACCTTGAGATGATGCTTCTTGGCCTGCTCGGCGAGACTCACAGCAATGTCAAAAATCGCTTTCCCATTCACAGCGTCCCGATTTAAACCCATCGAACCTGTCAAATCCACTCGGCCAATGACAATCCCATCTAAGTCTTTTGCCTCCTCGAGCATCAACATCTCTGGGAACTTCTGAACGGCTGTTATGGTCTCAATATTGACCAGAAACTCAGTATCTTTTCTTTGTTCTTCATTATAGGCAACCTTCACGGCTCCTAAATACTTTTTCAAAGCATATGGAGTCTCAACCATGGGTCCAACCAAATGATCAACACCCAGACTCGACGCCTCAAACATATCTTTAATTGCCTCGCAGCCACCCACCTTTATGGTCATTTGAAGATCTGCCTTTAAGCTGATTTCCTTCAGCCTCATGGCTTCCTCCATACGTGTTCCCTCTGCCTCAAATTCCGCCTTCACTCCTGAGACATTAAACTCTTGCTTTAGCTCTTTTAAAAGCTCAACCATTTTTTTTTCGGTGAGATTCATGGGAAGGTCCTTTTTATTTATTCTCTTATTTTACGAACAAAACTCACTACCAATCAATAGATTCTTTATGGTAACCAAAAATTATATATGAGTAAAAAAATTCGCGTAGCGGACTACATTGCATCAGCCTGTGCTCAAGCCGGAATCAATACCGTTTTTATGGTAACTGGAGGAGGAGCAATGCACTTAAATGATGCGATTGGCCGTCAAAAAAAAATCAACTACGTAGCTTGCCATCACGAACAGGCTTGCTCTATGGCTGCAGAAAGCTACTTTAGAGCCACCGGTCAAATCGCAGCGGTCAACGTCACCACAGGCCCAGGAGGCACAAATGCACTCACTGGCGTATATGGAGCGTTTGTTGATTCCATAGGAATGATCGTACTCTCAGGCCAAGTCAAATGGGAAACTTTAGTCAGAAGCACAGATCTCCCACTGAGGCAGCTCGGCGACCAGGAGGTCGACATTATTTCAATGGCCAAACCCATCACAAAATTTGCTGAGATCGTGCGCAAACCTGAGGAAATTCGCTACATCTTAGAGAAAGCATTGTTCTTAGCCCGACACGGAAGACCTGGACCAGTTTGGATTGATATTCCAATCAACATTCAATCAGCATGGATAGACCCCGATAGCCTACCCGGATTCTCTGAAAAAATAGAAGGACTTGAAGGAAACGGACTAAGCGAGCAGCAACTCCAACCGGTGGTCAAAGAAATTCTATCTCGCTTGAAAGAATCAAAGCGCCCTGTAATTCTCAATGGATCAGGAGTCAGAATTTCAGGATCGCATTCAATTTACATTGATCTAATAGAAAAACTTAGAATCCCTGTCGTTACAGCTTGGAACGCCCATGATGTGGTATGGAATACCCACCCACTTTACATTGGAAGACCCGGGACAATCGGAGATCGCGCAGGAAACTTTGCTGTACAAAACTCGGACTTTTTACTCATACTCGGTTGTAGACTGAATATTAGACAAATCAGCTATAATTGGAAGTCTTTTGCCCGAGCCGCTTTTTGCGTGATGGTTGACATTGACGCAGCGGAGCTCAAAAAACCCACTCTAGCCATTGACCTACCCGTTCACGCCGATCTGAAAACCTTCCTCAAAATCATGCTGCAAGAGGCCCCTAACTCACGACAGAAAGCTCATGAGGAGTACCTGGCTTGGTGCAAAATTCGTACAAAAAAATATCCCACAGTACTCCCCGAGTACTGGGAAAACACAGAGAGCGTCAATCCTTATTGCTTTACTCAGGCTTTATTCGATACGCTCCCAGAAGATGAAATCATTGTCACCGGAGATGGTACGGCCTGTGTGACGACGTTTCAAGCGGCACAAATCAAGAAGGGCCAACGCCTTTATACCAACTCAGGCTGTGCTTCAATGGGATTTGACCTCCCGGCTGCAATCGGAGCTTGGTTTGCTACCCGAGCACCCAGAATCACCTGCATTGCCGGCGATGGAAGCCTGATGATGAATCTACAGGAACTACAAACGATCGTCACACATCAAATTCCAGCAAAAATCTTCGTCCTCAACAACCAAGGCTATCACTCCATCAGGCAAACCCAGCAGAACTATTTCCCCGACAATATTGTGGGCTGCGGACAAGAAAGCGGCCTAAGTTTTCCCAGCTTTAAAAAGCTCGCGGATGCATTTGGCCTTGGATTTCAAAAAATTCAAAACCACCAAGAACTCAAAGCAGGAATCCAGGCCACACTGGAAAATTCTGGACCTCAACTATGTGAAGTAATCTTAGACCTCAAGCAACAGTTCTCTCCCAAGCTCTCATCAAAAAAACTTCCCGACGGAAAAATGGTATCGGCTCCGCTTGAGGATCTCTATCCCTTCCTGCCAAGAGAAGAGCTCAAAGAGAACATGCTGATCCCCCTATGGGAAACTGAAACCTAAAAGCCTGGAACTCCTCATACAGAGGGCCGTTTTGCCTAGGGCCAAATACCACTGAGGTAAGCGCAAGTTATTTAAGAACACACCAACAGCAGCTCAGCCAAAATAATGACCTCCTTACCCAAGCAGAAACTGCCTCTGTGTAATCCTTGCATGATACGAATCATCAGATCGTGATATCTACCATCCGATTCCTTGATCCTGTCCTATTCATTGGGTCGTAGGAAACCGGAACCCTGATTTTTGAGACGCGAGCCGTCATCATGACCTTCACTCACGACGTCGCCGCTGAAAAGGAGATTTATGGACCAGCGCTCTTCGTCCACCCTGAAGCATTTCAATGGAACAGATGAGAAATTAGGCCCTTATGGTCTCTTGAATCACCCATATCAAATAGGGATTCACCCAGCAACCGAAGAGGAGAAGACCCAAAACTCAGACCCCTCCCTGACAAAGCACAAAACGAAATAGACCGATGGGCCGCAAAACTTAAAAACCTGCTCAAGAAAATCAAGGCAAAATCCGCTCCCAACTATGGATTAAAATATCTATTAGGATATTTTAACTAAAATTTTATAAATTTTTCGTCACCCAGATAGCAAGCCCACCAGAATCGCTATAGATCTGCTCACAGAAAAATAACAGTCACAGCTCTAAGTTTCTGATCAAGGAATTTCACCTCCCCCGCCAGAACTCGCGTCACTCTCATCTCCAGATTAAAAATAAAAAACTAAGCCACTTAGAGCACTCAGATCTTAAAACAGATCTAGACACTATTCCCATTCTAGGCGAAAACTAATAAGTCATTCCATGGTTTAAACTCGAAGAAAAGGAACTCAAATGGAATCTAAGCTCATTAGTGTTGTGACTCCTTGTTTTAATGAAGAAGGAAATATTCATGAGCTAATCTTGAGAATCCGAGCTGTTTTTCAGAAATTGAACCATTCTCACTATGAGCACATTTTCATTGACAACGACTCAAAAGATCGAACTCGAGATATCCTCAGGATGTATGCCGAACAGGATAAGAAGATAAAGTTGATATTTAATACAAGAAACTTTGGCCACATTCGATCTCCTTTTTATGGGCTGCTTCAAGCAACAGGAGACGCCGTGATCATCATGGCCTCTGACCTTCAGGACCCTCCTGAACTAATCGAAAAATTTCTGGAAAAATGGAATGAAGGGATTCCCGTTGTTCTCGGGGTAAAAGACAGCAGCCAAGAATCTCCGATCATGTTTCTGATCCGCAAGGCCTATTATTCACTGATCTATTCACTCGCAGACACTCAGATTGTCAAAAACAGCACCGGGTTTGGGCTCTTTGACCGAAAGGTTATTCAAATCCTTCAAAAGATTCATGATCCCTATCCTTACTTTAGGGGCTTGATTTCTGAACTCGGATTCCCGCTAGCTACAATCAGCTTTAATCAACCTACTCGCAAACGAGGCATAACAAGTAACAACTTCTACAAGCTTTATGATATGGCTATGCTCGGAATCACCAGTCACTCTAAGGTTCCGCTGCGGCTTGCCACAATCCTTGGATTTTTCTGCTCATTCTTAGGACTTCTCATCACGTTAACTTATACTCTGCTCAAGCTGATCTACTGGGACAGCTTTCAGATGGGCCTTGCCCCTCTTTTAGTAGGTGCCTTCTTTTTTATGTCAATACAGCTATTTTTCATCGGGATCATTGGGGAGTACATCGGATTTATTCATACACAAGTTTTAAAACGTCCATTGGTCATTGAAAAGGAGCGAATCAACTTTTGATCCGCTCGTCTTTATAGGGAACCAGAATATCTTGTATGGTTCATGCTTAATATTCAGAATTTATCATAAGATTTAGAAAATCAACTCTTGTTAGGCTCAATCCAGAAGATCAAAAAATTTCAGGATCACCCATTTGATCCAACAGGATTTCTAGACCTGAATCTGACCCCTTCAGAAGGAGCTTTTTTTTGAGATCTACTTTTTTCATTCGAGCCCCATCTCCGGATTGCTCTGATGTTTCATGTTAAGCTTTGCTACGGAGCGATGCTCTAAATCAAGTGTTCCACATTTTTCTACTCGATCCGGTGGCCTTGGATGAAATTTTCGCTCCGCTGAGTTCCTTCCCATTTTTTGGAAAAAAACTCACACAAAGCAGACCTGAGCCTTCCCCGATCAAAAGGAAGTGTTCTTTAGCCGAGCCAATCAAAAACTAAAAACGCTCACTCACTCAAGCAGAGAACGAACACACTGTTCCAAAACCTCAAGGACGTATTGAATCTGGCGATCGCCCAGTGCAGGATGAACCCCAACCCAAAAAGCTTTTCTCATGATTTGATCGGTTACTTTTAGCTCACCTGAGACTCGATACACAGCGCTTTTATAGGCAGGCTGCTTGGTTAAATTCCCCCCAAAAACCAGACGTGTTCCAACTTTTTTCTGTTCCAAAAGTCGAACCAGCTTGTCGCGATCTAATGCACCCGAGCAATACATTGGAAAGCCAAACCAACTTGGATTCGTCTCCTCAGTTGGAACAATCGGGGTTAGGTGTTCGGTCAAGAGTTTTGAAGTTTTGATTCCTGCTTCTAAACTTTTCCAATTCTCTCTTCTCCGCTGGACAAATCCACTTAGCTTCTTGAGTTGAGATAAGCCCAAAGCCGCCTGCATGTCTGTTGCTTTTAAATTATACCCAATATTCGAATAGGTATATTTATGATCGTACCCACAGGGCAATTCGCCTAAACTCCATTCATAGCGCTTCTTACAGGTGTTATCCACCCCTGGCTCACACCAGCAATCGCGTCCCCAATCTCTGAGACTTTCAGCAACCCTCCTCCAGCGACCATCTTTAGGAATCACCGCGCCCCCCTCGCCCATCGTCACGTGATGAGCAGGATAAAAGCTCAACGTGGCAAACTCTCCAAAGGAACCTACAGGAGCATCTCCAATAGTTGCACCCAGCGCGTCACAGCAGTCCTCCACTAAATAAAGGCCCTCTTCTTGGCACCACTGCGCAATGCGATCCGCCCGAAAGGGGTTTCCCAGAGTATGGGCAAGAACCACCGCTCGTGTCTTTGGAGTCCGTGCAGCCTGGAGAGCCTCCAGGCTAACGTTCATAGTTCTTTGTTCGACATCAACAAAAACAGGGACCCATTGATTCTGTATGATTGGATTCACCGTCGTTGGAAAAGCAGCAGCCGCTGTGATCACCTCGTCGCCTTTTTCCAAGGGCCGCAGCTTGAGTCCCGGTAACATCTGAGCGCCCAAACTTGAGACGGCAATGAGATTGGCACTCGAACCACTGTTGACTAAAAGTGCGCTTGTCTTTCTGGAGAAAAGAGTGGGTAGCCTGGCTTCAAACTCCCTAGAAAACCTTCCCGCCGTAAGCCAGAGGTCCAACGATGCGTCCACGAGATGAGCTAGGTCGTCCCCATCCATCACTTTTGCCGTCACAGGAACATATGATTCGCCTGGAATAAATTCCTTCGCTCGAAGAGATTCTTGGAAAAAAACCCGAGAAAGTGAGAGAATTTGACTTCGGAGCGGATTGTTTTCATTCGTTTTCATACTATTTTTTTTGGTATCCTAGGAAAAGAAGATTTAGCAATGAAAGAGTTCCTAAACTTTGACTTTAATCTCATTGGTAGACAAAGCAAGCCTTCCCTAGAAAAACTTCAAGGGAGATCTCTGCTTCTCACGGGCGGAACGGGTTTTTTTGGTAAGTGGATTTTAGGTTTCCTCGATTATGCCAATTCGCATTGTGATTTAAATCTGAAGATCCATGTTCTCTCGAGAAACCCATCATCTTTTCTTACGGATTTCCCTGATTTTCAAGCACGTGGGATCCAATTTATCACTGGGGATATTCGAGAATTTAAATGGACAAAGAAAACCGACTACGTCATTCATGCTGCAACTGATGCAAGCGCAAGCCTAAATCAAGAGCAGCCTTCTCAAATGTTTGACGTTATTGTTAACGGCACAAAGAACCTGCTTGAAAACTGCAAGCAAAGCAAACCTGAGAAAATTTTAATCGTTAGCTCTGGTGCTGTCTACGGAAAACAGGAATCACAGCAGATCCATCAACCCGATGAGACCCTCACTGCACCTGAAACCCACCTGAGCTCAAGCGCCTATGGAGAGGGCAAACGTGTCTCGGAACTCATGGGCACGTTTCATTTCAAGGAGACGGGACAGCTCGTGAGCTTTGCGCGCTGCTTTTCCTTCGTTGGTCCTTACCTTCCACTGGATCGACATTTTGCTGTCGGCAACTTCATCAACGACTGCCTGTCTGGACGAGATATCCTCATAACGGGAGATGGAACCCCCTGTCGATCCTATATGTACCCTACGGACTTAGTCACTTGGTTACTCAAAATACTCACCTTTGGTGAGAACCTAAGGAGCTATAACGTTGGATCAGAGGAATCAGTCAACATTGCAGCTCTCGCTCAGAGCGTAAGTGAAGCCTGGTTCGAACTCTCCGGTCAGCTCATCCAACCCCGATTACTAGTGAAGCCCAAGAATGACGCCTCAATCTCCCGCTACGTACCTGAGACAGAAAGAGCCAAAAAGGAACTCGGCCTGTCGCTTCAGATTCCCCTCAGGGAGGCCCTTTTAAGAACATTCAAGTGGCATGCGTCCCAAAGAAAAATTCCTCTGATCAAGACCGACTAACTCCCGACCGATAGAGCCAGGGAGGGTTTCCCTTATCCCAGAGCTCCTGCAGGTAGTTTTTATCCCGAAGCGTATCCATGGGGTGCCAAAATCCTGGATTTTTAAACATCATGAGTTCTCCCCTTTGAGCAAGAGTGGCCAGGGGCTGTCGCTCCAAGATACAAGTCGCATCCGTGCTAAGAAATTCCCTAAACTGACGCTTCATGAAAAAAAAACCCCCATTGATTGAACCTTGGTTCATCTCAGGTTTCTCTAAAAATCCATCGACGCGTCCATCTGAGTTCACTTCGAGCTCTCCAAACCGGGCTAACGGAGTTACACCTAAGACGGTTCCAATTCTCTGATGCTCCAAGTGAAACTCCAGCTCCCGACCCAAGGGGACATCGGAAACTCCATCTCCATAGGTAATCGCAAAGTGTTCAAATCGATCGCTCCCATGAATCTCATCGAATGCTCGTGCAATCCGGCCCCCTGTCATGCAATTTAAACCCGTATCAATCACCCGGATACGCCAACGCTCTTGAGCCTGATTTTGACCCATAATATCAGCCACTCGCTTTTTTTTCTGAGTCAAGGCGCTCAAACCACCCTCTCTATGGTCAATGAGAAGATGATTCACACGAAACTCGTAGTTTAAAAAGTACTGTTTAATCTCCCAAGATCGATACCCCCCACAAATGACAAAATCATTGAAGCCATGTGCATAATACCAACGCATGATATGAACCAAGATGGGTATATCGCCGACCTCGATCATCGGCTTAGGTCTTAAATTGGTTTCTTCGGAAATTCTCGTACCCAAACCCCCGGCCAGAATAAAGACGGGCACCTCTGCTGGTTTTGTCATATTTTATTAGACTCCCATGGTGAATTTCAGTAACTTTCTCCAGATGCTGATGAGTCATAAGAATACCTCGGAGTCTTGGAAAAACTCAAAAGTTTTCATCACCGGTGCAACGGGCCTTTTAGGCTCACATCTTACAAAAGCCTTAGTTCATTCTGGAGCACAGGTCGTAGCCTTAGTAAGAGATTCAATTCCTCAATCCCTTTTTTACTCACGTGAGTCAGACTGGAACCTCTTCAGCAAGGTTATTTCAGTTCGGGGAGCAATCGAAGACTACGCTCTATTGGAGAGAATTTTAAACGAATATGAGATCGATACTGTGTTCCACCTGGCGGCTCAGACCTTAGTCGGGCAAGCCAACCAAAGCCCCTTAGCCACGTTTAAGGCCAATATTGAAGGCACCTGGAATCTCCTAGAAGCTTGCCGAGTGCACCAAAAACGGATTCAACGTGTGATCCTCGCCTCGTCGGATAAGGCCTATGGTAATCTGAAAGGAGAAGCTTACGACGAATGCTTCCCTCTAAACGGAGAACATCCCTACGATGTTTCAAAATCCTGCTCCGACCTCATTGCCCGATCGTATTTCGTCTCCTATGGTCTACCCTTAACTGTCACTCGATGCGGGAACTTCTTTGGACCCGGAGACTTAAATTATAGTCGTATTATTCCAGGAACGATTCGAAGTGTTCTTTCTAACAAGAAACCCATCATTCGGAGCAACGGACAGCTGATTCGGGATTACCTTTTTGTAGAAGATGGTGTCCATGCGTACCTAACTTTGGCACAAAAGATGAGTAGCGGAGCCTTTGCGGGTGAGGCATTTAACTTTTCTTATGGACTCAGACTTAAAGTCATTGACGTCGTCAATGCGATTCTCTCACTAATGAACCGCACAGATCTTGAGCCTCAAGTCTTAGACCAAGCCTCCAATGAAATTCCCGTGCAATGTCTCAATAGCGATAAGGCGAAAAATCTATTAAATTGGAAGCCCTCATATGGTTTTGAAACTGGACTCACCAAAACCATCGAATGGTATACAAAAACTTTAGTCCAATGACCTCTGAAAGTTACAGAGCTCACCAAGACTGAAATCAAGTGCGATCAAGATGAAGTAGCCCACAACTAACGGTTTGCCGCCTTCATAACCGCTTGGCCATCGTCAATAACATCATACCTACCCACACATGTACGAATTAGAGTGATTAAAACAGCCCAATTTCCTTTCAAACCACTAATTTTTGTTGGAACCTCTCCAACAGGATACCGCCTAATAGTAGGAATTTCCATGCACCTATAGCCCAACTTGGGCGCCTTATAGGAGAGATAAGCGAGAAGCTCATAGCTTAAAAAAATATCTCGAAAAGGCGCCACTTGCGGGTCAAGCAGAATTCTTCGACTATAAGCCCTAAAACCTTGAGTCGTATCCGTCCATTTAAACCCTGAGGCCCAACTCAGACAAGGCGCATGAATGTATCGAATTGCAAAATCTCTTGACCGTGGGGTATTTTCAGCAACCCCCCCTTGAATAAAGCGAGAGGCCTGCACAAAATCAACGCCTTCATCAAGAGCGATCAAAAAGCGTGGAATGGCCTCAGGGTCGTCTTTGTCATTACCATCAATCGTGACAATGCCCTCATATCCCTGATCAAGAGCAAATGCGTAAGCACATCTCAGTTGAGCACTTAATTTACCCGGACCTCGCTTAACAACGAGTCCCCTCACAGCAAGCCGCTGCAGTGACTGCACCTCTAAAGAGCCATCTGTGCTGCCACCATCGACTAGAATAATGTCTGAACACTCTGAAATACGGAGCACTTCCATTCGCTTGAGAAGGCTTTTAATCCGCTCACCCTCGTTAATGACGGGGATTACCACACAATACTTTGAGCGTTTTCCCTCCCAATAAACAACTTCCATGTCTGGCACTTGCCATTCATCTCGGTGGGCAAATCGATTATTTTCAGATGGGTTCATCATAAGACTCGCTCTCGGTTAAACTCAGACCACTCATACTTCAATCACTCCAGTCAATACGAGCCATTGCTCAGTTTAAAACCCAATTTTACTGCAAAAAGCTCAAGGACCCTGCTAGTCAATTCATTCGCAATGAATCATAAGCACTTGTTGCATAGACCAAGGCACGCTCAATCGCCTTGAGATGAGGCTCACCTTGGGTTGCCAGCATCTCAATTGAGACCAACTCCAAGTGAGCATACTTTTGAAGAGCGGCTCTCAAGCGTCCATGGTCCGTGCCACTATCCCCAAGAGGGACGAGATGAGGTTCACTGGCATGGATATGACCAATCCAATCCGCACAATCCTTCAGCACCGACTCAATCGATTCGCCATTCATGCTTAGTGCCCCGGTATCGAGCTGCATTCGAATGGCGGGGTGGTCAATCTTCCTCACCACATGAGCAGTTTCTGAACTGGTAGTCATAAAGTTGGCCCCATATGCAGCGGGATTGGGCTCCAAGCAAATGATAACCCCATGGCTCAATGCAATCTGTCCGAGCTGCCTAAAAAAACCGGCTGCCGCCTCGAGCGCCTCGTCATCACTCAAACCACTCCGATCGCGATTTTTTGGGGATCCGAAAACAAGTCGCTTAGCCCCGAGGGCAGAACCAATCCGACAAATAGCGGATAAGTGTTCCAGCATAGCTTCCTGAACAGCGGGAGAACCAAAACAATTGAGGCCTACCGTACCAAATAACAGGGCCTGCATTCCCGTGATCTCAAAACCGCGATCTGACCACCAACTTCGGACTTTCTCAATCTGAGCCAGAGACGTTTCACGTGGATGAGAGAAGTACTTTCCAGGCGCTATGTCGATGGCATCCAACCCATACTGCCTTAAAAGGTCAACCACTGCTTCATCTTCAGAAACGTCCCATGCAATATTCGAGATGGCAAGTCTCATCGGAGCTCACCCTGAGCGGAAGCTGCCTTGAGTGTGTTCGACTCCGACTGAGCGTACGCTCGAATTGCCTGAAAGGTCTCTCGCGCAGAATATTGGTAACGCCCCTTGGCTCCAAACACTTCCGCATACTGGGTCTGCATATCATAACAAACCGGCTGACTCTCTAATCTCTGAGCGAACGATCGGCCAAAGCCTTGGAGGGCAACATCGGCAACAGAAACAGGTTCAGCAGTCAGGTGGATCAGATGAAGCCCCTTCTGCAGAGCGGCCTGAACATCAAACCACAAATTAACCATGGGATAAAACTGAAACACGCTCCGGCTTTCAATCGCATGAATGTTATTCTGATTGAGAAAATCAAAAATCACATTCTTTCGCAAACCTGGGCCTACGAGCCCCGGAAGACGGACAATCAAGTGGTTGGGAAAATGCCCCTCAACAAACTTCTCCAGCCATCGTCGATGAAGACCGTATGGATGGAGGCCGCCTTCGTCAACTTCAGTGCCCTCATGAACTCCCTTGGGACTCTTAAAAACATCCACCGTACTGATTAAGATGAAGCGATTGCATCTCACCTGCTTGAGATGAGAAATCAGCGACTCAATCTGACGTCGATCGTCCTGAGGATTACGATTGGCAAGCCACTTCTGAGCAGGAGCGCCTGCACAGACCACCTGATCGAATTCACGATGATCGATCTGATCGATATTCGTAGAGCGATAAAGAGCATCAAACGACGCCTGTCTTAAAAGTGTTCCTCCGACAAATCCAGAATACCCAATTAGTGCATTACTCATTCAAACACCTCAATTTCACCCGAGCATTCTCAGAATGCCTGCCCCTCAACTCGGAGTATGATTTTTTAATCAATCTAGAACCGCTCTAGAATACCTACCGAAGCCTTGATAACAACCAAACCCGACTCAGGTCTCCCAGAGACATCGAACGGTCGTTATACTCCCAGCTATTGTATACTTTCCACTGCACAAGCTCTTTTCCATCCTTTGGTCACTCAGAAACACGGAAGTCTACTACTGAACTGGGAGGAGTATTAGATCCGCTTAAAGTGGCCTCCAAGGATGACTGGGTAACACATCATTCCCTTTGAAACTAATCCGCTCTGCCTCACAAGCCGTAATCGAAGAATGGTACGAATCCTTATAACCCCCAATAATTTTTAAGTCAAAAAAGTTGTCTAACTTGTTCTGAATCAGCACAGGGATCATAACCGTTGAACGACCGTGCGGCAATGAAACGTAACCTCGGGCATCTGCTGCATAAGAGATATTATTCTTCAGCATCAAAAGAGAACGCCCCGCACCTGTTGATTCGTATGTAACACGAACAGCGTAATAGCCCTCTAGGTCTGAATCAAGAAAGAAGGCATTTTGCTGCTCAGTGATTCGACAGCCGACTTTTTCATGGATTCGAGGGGAAGGACTCTTCCGCCAAACCACCGTATTGGGAGAGGTAAAATCTGGCTCCCAACGATTCAGGAGCTGCTCATAGAACCAAAAGCTCTGACTCAAGTTCCACGGTTGCCAATCTCTTGAAGTTACGTATCGGGTTGATACCACGAGATCTACCTCAGACATCTTCGATGCAGCCTCGTCCCGAACACGTCCTAAAGCGTGGATAACGGAGTCAACAGGCCATGGAGGAAGACTTCTATTCATAGCACTGAAGATCCCAAAATATTCTTCGATTATTTTTTTATCTTTCGCCTGACGCGAATAAGAAATGTAATTTGACCAGCTCTGATCCAGGTAGCCGCCTAACTCCTCGACAAAGAACCGACTGGGATCTCGACTTGCCACCTTTAATTCGCGTTGATAATGAGCAAACCCACTTGCGGCTGCACCTAGAAAAAAAACCATTAAGACCAAGAGAAATCGATTGAAGAGGGTGATATCAATTAGAGAGGCAACCTGGTTTCTTTTTAGCAAAAAATTCTGAATCACCCTAAATCCACAAAAAAAAGTCATGATCCATGACCACCAATGAAAAGCATAAAAATAGGCATATTCTAGGTGCCCACCGAGCGAAGCAAGACTTCCTCCTAAAAACAGCGTCATTCCAATAAAAAAAAGAAGTTGTGATTCATTGTTATTTTTCTTGATCATTGAAATAAATGAAATCACCAAAATGGTCATTGAATAAATGTTTGACCGATAGAATAACCAGAGAACTTGCCAAGCCTCAAATACTCGCCGAGCTGGGCTATAGGGACCAAAAAACCACCACTGATCCCTTGCAACATCAAGAAAGTTGTATTTTAGCATTTGAACCGGGTAACCCTGAGTAACGAGACTCAATATCAAAAACATCACCAAGCCCGCAGTGGGGATCACTCGAACAAAGCTTTTTTTCAAATCACAGCGTTGAGAATGCAGATAGAAAAAATAAAAAAGGCAAAATAAAAAGCCACTGGGGAGGGCAAAATCGTTAGACCATAGAAGAGAAAGTCCAATTATCGACCCCACAAGAACATCACACAAAGCCCCTCTTCGAAGCTTTTGAATAGCGAAATAGATTCCTGCTGCAACCCAATAGGGCGCAAAAGAGCGAATCGGCCTGAGAGAATTTCCCGGAGAAAACAAAAAAGAAAATCGACTCTGCTCAGGTAATTGGTCTACACTCCAGAGGCACAAGAAAAAAAAAGTTGCTCCTCCAGCCAATGAAAACAAAACCCGCCTCGGAATAAAAATTAGGTGCCAAAGGAAGGAAAAAATTAGCCAACCTGCCGTTAAGGTGACGAATTTCGCTGAAAAGACACTTGCAAATAATTTTGCTCCAAATATTTTAAAAAAAGGAAAAAGTAAAAAAAGCGGGCCAATCCCTAAATACGGAAAAAAGTCACGCCCTGGCATCTGCCCAGAATCTAACCTAAAAAGACCACTAGCAGTCTGAAAGGCTCCATCCAAATGAAAAGTAGGAATATCAATTGCACTTCTTAAGGAAGTACAACTCAAAATAATCAATAAAGAACAAACAATAACGCAACTCATGAAGAAGGAACTTCTCCATTTTTTTGATTCGGATGCTAAAATCACAGACGCTTTCCCCTCGTTATTCATTTCATTTTTAGTGAAGGCAAACATGCATTTTAAATTCTGATGACCAATATAAATCGCGGTCTCAGACTCAAATTCAGCCTGTCTCTTTTACTTTGCTTGAGTCAACTCGACTGAATGAATCGAGCTGCCTTCAAAAATCTCACGATCCAAGAGACTCACCACATCATAGATATTGTCAATCTTTCCCCCGAGTACGGAATAACAACCCGGCAGCTCCGTATGCCTTTCAAAGAGGATGGGACGACCATCATCTCCCTCATTTTTTTTTAAAACCGTTTTGACTTCAAACAAAGAATCCACCTGTACTGCTTCGCGAATCACAGGAAGGTACCGTGAAACATCTCTGATCATACGATCAAAGCGAGACTCTTTTGAATACTCATGGAGGCTCTGATAAGGATCCGCTCCTATACGATCCTCCCAACTCAAGTGAGGGGTGTACCGCACATGCGAAAGGGTATAGAGCCCTCGTGCAGGAAAGGGCATGATCGAAAAAAATGGCCCATCCATAACGGTGATTCCCACATCTTGGAGCACTGACGGCACTTGAATCAATGCCATCTCCGTAATTTCATGCCTTAGAGTGGTCTGAGTCCCCGGAAACTCACCCTTCAGCTGATTGAGTCCGCTATAAGTACAATTAAAAACATATCGACTCGATACGCTCTGCAGACTTCCTTGAGAATCAAGAATAGACACACTCAATGGCAGACGCGAAGATCGGGATACACTGATTACCCGGGAGCAAAGCTTAACTTCAACGCCTGCTGCTAAGATCTCCGTCTGCGCCCAAGCAGCGAGCCGATCCGCATTAAAAGCATACTCCTGCACTTGAAAGACCGATTCAATCAACCTCGGCTCGAAAAGCTGAACTAACCTCAGATCTGCAGGGTCGAGCCGCGCCCCAATTTCTTGACAAAATCGCTCAAACTGTTTACCCGTCACTTTCGAATTCCGTCGAGCAATGGCGTAGAGTTTAATAAAGTCTTGTTTGACCACAGAGGGCCAATCCTGAATAAATTTAGGTAAGTTCACCCGACTCCTAAAAGCCGTCGTAAAGCTGCGGGGATAGTGGTACCCGTTATGAACTCTTGCCTGATTATGATAGGAGGCTCTCCTGAGAAGGCGGTCCTCCTTTTCAACGAGAAGGACACGCTTGATTTGCCTTTGTTTGACTAGGTACAGGGCAATGACTGCTCCATAGAAGCCACCGCCAATCACCACCGCATCAACCGTTCGAGTCATCGAACTTATGTCCCTTTTCCAACGGGAGCCACGATCTCGACGTTCAACTTTTCCTTACGCGTAATGCGAGCGCTCGTAAACTCCTGCCCGACATGATAGAGAACTCCCCCATTGGAGAGACTGACCATCTGTAGAATGTACTCACTTAAAACCAAAAGCACCAGGGAGATGAGAAAAAACATCCCCGACTGCTGTAAAGATAAACTCACCCAACCTGCCGCTACATCTGCCTTAAAAATTGCAATCGCTACCACATAGGCTGAATAAATGAGATTTGCAGCCGCACCAAACAGCGAGAGACTGGTAACAAGTCGCAATGGAGCATGAGATGAGGAGACCAAAAGTCTCAAACCACGATCAAAGCTTTCACTCAGTCTTTTTGTATTTGCTGCACTAGGCAACGCGCTATACTCGAGATTAACACGTGAAAACCCGCCTGTTGCCGGAAGATAACGATAAGTGAGAGCAGGCTGGGTGTGCTGAAGAATGAAATGAATCACACGCTTACTTAAGAGGCGATAACTTGGGGCTTCCTTAGCCAGATGAATTCCGTTAAAAACTCGATAAACGGCATGAAATAAGCCATGTGCGAATCGATAGAAGAACCCTTGTGTGACCTTTTGAAGATTATTTGAAAAAACTACATCTACCCCACTGACCGCCTTCTCGAGCATTTTCGGAAGAAAACCGATGTCGTCAGTTAAAGGATCAATCACTCCTACAAAATCACCTAACGCATTCTCCAAACCTACCCAGGCAGCCGTATCGGGGCTCACTTCTTTGGTAAGAGCGTAAACCTGAAGATTAGGCAAGCCCTCCTGAGCTGTCAGCCGTTTCAGTAGGTTGACACTGCCATCCTCCGACGAGTTGTCAACAACGATCAGCTCATAGTCAACCACAAGTGATGAGAGCTGCTGTACGGCCCGTGAAAGAATCCGCTCAAGTTGATCCTCCTGGTTGCGGACTAAAACTACAACCGACAGAAAGACTGGATAAAAAGGCATATCACAATTCTCCAAAGTTGCGCAGCAGACAGAATCTTTCTCAAAGGAACTTTTTAACGTCCTGCTAGACCTATTCAGCTTCAATTTGAAAAAAGCGCTTGAATTGAGGTAAATTTTTTCCCAAACTATACTCAAATCCTGGACTTGAGCCAACTCTTTTTCTTTCTTTACAACTTTTGACCAACACTCTGTAGAGTACAGCTCCTCATCGAAAGATGACTGATTCATACAAACGGATATTCATCCCAACGCTGAATTCGATTGCAGGCCACACAAAGTCCAAAATAACCCAAACCTGAGGAATAACTGAAAAAACCAAGACAGGAGACGGAACAAGATACAAAAGAGTAACCCAGATAACGTCAAAAGCGATGGAGAACCCTGCACCCAACCGCAAAGACTCTACCCAGGGAGCCCAGTTGATGGCCATTACAAGTCCAGAATCAACCCTGGCATCCAAGTCACATTGAGATCCCCAAACGAGGTACGGCCGCAGAATTAATGGAATCGAGCCCCTAGAAACCCACCATGGTATACAGGTAGAAAGAGACGGCCAAAAAAATTGACGCCACGGTCACTCCCAGAAGAGGATGATTCGAACGACTCAAAACTTATCCATCGATCTCAAAAGCATGTCAAAATCTGCTGCGAACTATTTTGGATGAACTCCATCAAATAGAAAAAAATTGACACATCCTTACGAGTCGGTATCTTAAAAAATAAAAATTCCACACCAAAAGGCTATATTGAGAATTGACTCACATTCAGCGCCCACATTCGATTTTATTCAAAAAGGATACCCCCTCTTGAGAAGAATAGACTTGCCTACCCTTCGAGAAACCATAAACGGATGGAACCAAAAAGAAAAATTCAACATCGTCCTCACTTTTCTTCTTGGCCTATTTTGTCTTTTCAGCCTTCGATACCAATACCATCTTTTGAATTTTCAGGAATGGGGTGATGAATCCGAAACAATTGTTTGTGTAAAAATGATGCACCATGGAATGCGTCTCTATTCTGAGATCTTTAACCACCATGGTCCTCTTACTTTTCTTCCAGGATTAATCGCCGAGAAAATAACCAACTGCGGAATCCAAGGGCATCGATTATTCATTGCAATACTTCAAATCCTGGCTGTGCTATCGATCTATAATTCTCCCATCATTGAGACTAAAAGACTACGATTGATTGCATCTACATTCTCGGTGGCCGCGATCATCTTTTTCATGCCGAAAATTTTCGGACACATGTACAAATATCAAACGATTGCTGGGATTTTTTTAACTATTATTATCTCAAATTTCAGCCTCCCATCAATTTACAATCAAAATGTATTAAGAAAAAATTCTATATTCATGGGCAACTTCCTCCTTGCATCCCTTCCATTTTTATCTATTACATACCTACCGACCTCAGGACTCATTTTTTTAGCCTCTTTTCGCCAAGCATGGATTCTACCCAGTGCTATCGGACTCTGCTCAGGACTCTTGGTGAACCTAGCATTTCTTGCCAAGTTCGGCTCTCTTGCGGGTTACCTTGCATTTCACATTTATCTGAATTCAAAATTACTGCCTCTTTATACCGGCTTAAAACCAGGATGGGACTTAGTGATCACCGCCTTAAACACAGTACTGAGCGACTCTTCTACTAGAACCTCATTTCTAGTCTTGCTTCGTGCTCTATATGTTTTAGGAAGAAATAATAGTCGATTTTACTGGAGACCGATTTTTCTAGTGATTGCACTATTGAGCTTGCTCATGCGCGGAGGAGGATTTCACGGAATGCCATTTTTCTATTCTGTTCTTCCATTTTTCGCTCCATTTTTTAAATTTCTAGAGACCGATTCTAGCCTGTTTCGTATTGCTATCTTTGGCGTCTTGTCCTTTTTCACAGTCCAAGCGTCACTTATTCTTCCAAAGAAAAGACAATTACTCTCAAATGGAAAAATATTAATGGACACTGAATTTTCTCAGTTAGTTAAAAAAATTACCGAACCAGAAGATCGAATTATTTCTTATCCATTTAATAATTTTGAATACCTTGCTTCGGATCGGTTACCAGCATCTGGTCATTTCTTCTATTTACCCTGGCAAGAGAAATACAATGAGAACCCTCAGTTCGGAGTGATGATCAATGCCTGTCAGCAAATTCAGGAGGCAGCACCCAAAGTCATTTGGATTGATCAAGGCCTTTTTTGGGGCAGATTTCCCTGGCGGAGCTATGCTACATGTATCCAGAATTACGTTGACTTGAACTATCAACAAGTTCCAGAAAAGCCTTACTATATTCGAAAAGATCTCCTGAAAAACAATCAGGTACGGAGCCTGATATTTAAAAATTAAATTGAATTAATATCGCAGGCAATAATCCTCAGGACCATAAGCTGAATCTTCATCGATCCAATTGGGTCATCTTGCAACGGCCAGGAGAGCTCAGAATTTTACGAGAACATCCAGAAATTGATTCAATTTATAGCCACAATCCATAATGCATGTTCCGGGCTAATCCGAGCACCTGTTCCGGCCTGATGCCGACCAGGGACTCCGAGGTTGGATCCTGTAACTGAGGCTCAAATACCGACGCAAGCCTGAGTGACCCAGCATAGTATGCTCCTCCTTTTTTCAAAGGAGGCTGTATGGGCCAGGAAAGTCTGCCAATGCGCAAGTTAGGAGAAACTCTTCGAGTGAGGTACCGCATGGGACTCGGTCGCAATGAAATCGCTTTAAGTGTTCACTGTGTGTCACGGCCCACATAACCGACGGCAGGTTCGTCTCAGCAACACGACGGCATCTGTTTAAGATTTTTCTTTGTTAATATGTTTTTATTTCCTCGTCAACCTTGTTTGGTTCCCTGTCTTTTATTCATCCTTTTAGCCTATAGCTTTGGCCTTTAAGTAAGACCATTTTAGCACGATCGAAGATGCGATCGACCGTGGCGTTTGCGATGATTGGATCGGGGAATTCTTCCGACCATTCACTTACGTCTCGACTGCTAGTTAAGATCATTGCGGAGCTGTGCTTCCTGCGATCCATGAGATCAAAGACCTCTTCAGCTACTTCACGGTTCATGGAAACCACTCCCCAGTCGTCTAAAATCCAGAGGTGTACCGAGAGTAGTTTTTTAAAAAAGAGATCTAAGTGATTTCGAAGTTTTCCGAGGGCAATGTCCTGGGCCAGCCGCTTGGCACTTGTACAGTAGACCCGACGGCTATCCTGCACAGCGAGGAGTCCTATAGCTAGGGCCAGATGGGTCTTTCCAACTCCAGGAGCTCCAAGGAAGAGAGAGATCTGATCTTGGTCTATAAACTTCAGCCTGGCCAGCTCTCGGATTTTTTCCTCGTCTATGTCAGGGCTAAAGGTATTGACCCCTTCTAAGTGCCGTCAATTAAGTGGGAATGACCCCCCGCAAAGTGCCGTCACTTAGGCGAGAATAGGATGCCCAAAATTGCGGTCAGTTTAGTGGGACGTAACAATTAATCAAGATTGCTGTCTCAAACTCATTGACACGTTCCGAGGGAAGCGCCTCACGCTCTCCCATTCTCTGGTTTTTCGAATAATTCTAGTTCCGTAAATACAACGAGATGAGCTATGTTGATCCTCGGCGTGAGTTGGTCCGATCTTTTGGAATTTTTTTTGATTAGATACCGAAAAAAAAAGGCCTAACTCTTACTTCAACTTTTTTAACTATTTTTTATGAAACTTACTGCGAATTGAAAAGACTCTTTTTATCGTCTAAGACAATTACCGAAAAAAGGGGACCTGATGAAAAATTTGATTTTAGATCAGTTTACATACACTAAACGAGTAATGAACTGGACTGCGCAGCGGAAAACTCAAGGCTTTTGGCGTTTAGTTCAATTTTTTATTGTAATATTAATTTGTTTAATACAAACAAGCATTTTCTACAAAAATAGTTTTAACCTCGTGGAAAAAGATTTCTTTTCTAATTTTCAAAAAGATTCCGAGGCATTGGTTGTCGGGAAAATCGTCTTCGACAAAAACCATCCCAACGTAAAGGAAAAGGCAAACCTTGGGTTTAGTACGTCTGACAGATTTTCTTCTGATTTGAAACATATTCTTGAAGGCTATGATCTTTTAAATGTTGATAAAAATCAAAAACTTAATTTTTTCCCGTACACCAGCCAGGTCGGATTACAAGGTTTGGTATATTCTTTTTTGTATAATAATTTAAAAATAAGACAAATAGAATCCTTGAATTATTTATGTGCACTACTAACATCTATTTCCCTAGTTTTTTTAACTCTTGGATTTTGTAAGACCATTGGAAGTGGATTTGCTCTTGCATTCTTAGTGTCTGTTTCTTTTTCTCCATGGATGATTTCTTTTGCTAGGAATCTCTATTGGTCTCCCTTTCTGTGGTTTTCACCCGCTGTTTTTTCTATGCTTGCATACTTCTATATTAATCATTTCCAAAAAAACGTCTTTCTATTCCTATTTTTTATATCTATATTTATAAAATGCCTTTGTGGGTATGAATACATCTCAACGATAATTTGGTTTTCTTGTGCTATATTTTTGATAGACCCGTTCTTAATCAGTCCTCGACTCAATAGGACTTCTTCATTGAGATATGCGAGTATTACTTTTGGCCTTGCTGTAAGTGGATTTTTAGCTGCAATCCTAGTTCATTCAACCTTCCGAGGGAATACGGTTTTTGAGGGATTAACAGCAATATGGAACCAAGACGTTAAGCGTAGAACATATGGTTCTCCCTCCTCTTTTGATCCTGTTTCGGCGGCTTCATTAAATGCAAGTCTAATAAGTGTTCTAAAAACATATATTAAGTCATGGAGCACTGATTTAATTTATCGTATTCATGGCAAGAGGTTTATCCTCCTGAACTCGACGGCATTAGCAACAATTGGATATAAGTTTTTTACCCAACACAGAAGCCGATGGCGAGACTTTAGTTTCTTTGTTGTATATGTCTTTGGTCCATTAAGTTGGTTTTGCTTGGCTAAGGGTCACTCCTATGTTCATGTACATATGAATTATATTATGTGGTATTTTGGCTTTGTGGCCGTACTTATTTATATCAGTACTAATGGAGCTTTCTTATTGAGTATTAAAGGCCTGCGTTTTTTGCATGGCATTTACGCTTTTTTTATTTTTTCAAACAGTTCCATATCTGAGCGAGGAAAAAGTAGAAAATATTCCTAATTCAGCTGATTTTTATTTCCATTTAAAATAGGGAAAAGACTTCTAGTCTTTTGGTGGACTGCACCCCAAAAACTGGAGGGTTTTTTAAGCAGTTTATATGACTGGTAAAAATGCCTAGAAGCAATTCCCAGGAGCGAAAACCCTGGGACTGCGATAGGAGAGTAATCCAGTATGGGAAAGATCAGAAGGAAGTTCGATATTCAATTCAAGATTCAGGTTTGCCAGGCCATCGAGACCGGGACCCACACAGTAAGGCAAATTTGCCAGGAACATCAGCTGCAGCGACCAACTGTGGAATGCTGGCTAAAGAAACATGTATCCGGCAGTCTCTCAACAAGTCCAAGCAACAGGGGCAGGGAATCTGAGCGGGAGAACGAGAAGTTCAAGGCCAAAGTCGGGGAGCTCATCATGACAATCGATGTTCTAAAAAAAATTGAAAATTGGAAGAGCCAGCTCAAAATCGCCAGTTCGTCAATAATCACATCAAGGAATTTGGTTCAGTTTCAGCCGCCTGTAACGCTGTTCCGTCCCACCTACGTGGACCCATTTTTAGG
>JBMSSC010000034.1:0-23271 GCA_049424145.1 Bdellovibrionia bacterium | reverse complement strand
GCTGAGCCTCGGGTGTGTTGTGCGGGGTGATCCGTGAGTAAGTTTAAGTACTCTTGAAACTAGAGCACTCGTTGGTTGGAATCAAATTCTTTTTTAATGGATTGCTCCATCCACCCCAATACATCTTGCCCCGCCAGCTTTTCCCCTTGGATCATAGTTCCTAGGGTATCACAATTTTAGGAATTTCTCTTGTGTCGTGATTTTCTGTGTTTTTTCGATTTGCGGGGAGGATGACCCGGGACTTCAAATTGAAGACGCGGCTCGGCGGGGTTCACCAAGGGGTGATCCTCGGAGTTCAGCGGGCCGCTCAGTTCAATCCAATGAAGCAATGCGTCGCGAGCCATGACACCCTTTTCATAGTGAACGCGATCCTTTGAGATCTGCGACATAGGCCAGCCCATATCATCCCCTCCTGATGCCAAGAAGTCCGAGAGGGCCAGGGAATAGGTCTTCGAGTCCTCAATCCTCGTTCCATCAGAGAGTCTTAGGTCTAAGAGCCGGTTTAATTTCCATAAATCATGGCGGCCAGAGCCATCCAGGTCCACAAAAGGTGCTGGGTACGCTGGGTCAATCAAGCGCATTTTCAATCCCGAGACTGAGCCAAAGCCCCGGTATCCGCTTTGGGCTACTTGAATGATTTGCTTCAGCTCTCGTCCCGTGACTCGGATGGTGACAATCTGGTTTTCAAAAGGAAGGGATCGAAAGAGGTCGCCGTAGGTAATTTTTCCAGCCTCAATCGGGGCCCTGACTCCACCGGGATTCATGTAAGCAACATCCGAATGCACCGCAGCTCGAATGGAGTCGGCAATGAGGTTTCCGAGCTCTGACTCCTTGAGTCTTCGATGCTCCAAGGGGCGTACGGCTGTTCCGATCACCTTGTTTTTCACGGATTCCGATTTCGCCAGGACCTGAGAGAGAAAAGCCTCCACTTGGGGATCCTTTTTAAGGCTGCGTCCATGAAACACGGGGTCAATCAACGGCCCTCGTCCCTCGGGCGGCGCAGGCTTGGATCCATCACAGTTTTGCTGATGGGCAAATACCTTGGAGCAAACAGGAATGGGGCCTTCAATTCGAGTCTGATCGGGTCTGAGTTTTTTCTTTTTCCAATCATAAGTCAGATAGATCAAATTCAAGTACTTTCCAAAAGCTCCACCTTGAATCACAGGTACCCCTGCAATCCAGTGGTGAACCAGGGTATGTGTGTGGCCCGACACCACGGCATCAATGGTTCCTGCCGGTAGGGCATGAAGCAGCTGATACATTTCATCTTGATCGTTGCAGCCCCCTTGAGGGTCCAGGGGTTTTCTTAGGGTCTGTTCAAAAGAGGTCGGTTGTGTCTCGCATTCCACTCCCGCGTGAGCGGCAACCAGAACGAGGTGAGCCCCTTGCTCTCGCAGTAATTGTGCTTCTCGGAGTGTGGCTTCTTTGAGGTTTTCAAAAGCCAAAGATTGAACGTTGATGGGGCGTGTGGTCACAGGAGTAAACTCAGTGGATAGCCCAATGACTCCCACTTGAAGGGAGCCAGCTTTAAGCATTTTTCGGGTAAACGTGTTGGGAAAGGGAGCCAGTTTTTGCGTTTCTCGGTCCCGCACGTTAGCCGCAAGGTAGGGGTAGTGGGCTTCGCTGAGTCGTTGTTTTAAAGTGGGAAGCCCAAAATCAAACTCATGGTTTCCTACGGCTGAGGCACTGAGGCCTGCGAGCTCAAAAAAACGAACCATCGGTTGTCCGAGTTCGGTGTTGCTCTCGATGGAGCCTTGAAACTGATCCCCTCCGTCTAACCAGATCAGATGCTCTTGAAACTCGTCTTGAAGGGTCTTCAGGTAAGCGGCCAGTTGTGAGGCTCCTCCAAATTCATAAGAGACTGAGGGGATGCCGGGTTTTTCTCGGGATTTGGATTGAATAGGAGCCAGAGTGCCGTGAAGGTCATTCGTGCCGACAATGACCACCGTTTCGAGTCCCTCCTCGGTGGAGAAGGAGCCTTGCCAGCGTGAGGAGGTCTCCTCAGGGCTTTTTTGAAAAAGAGTGCTGCAAGCTGGAGAGAGAGTGAGAACGAGGATGAGAAAAAGACCACGTGGGCTGAGTGTCATAGGTTGCGGAATCATGCGTCAGAGGAGGCCCTGCTGTCAACGGGAACTCGAGCGCAGGGAAAACCCGTCCGTGGGTGTGATCTCTGCCATCCGTGGAATATCTGATTTTAACGGATTTCATGAATCTGTCATGGGACACTGCAAAAAACAGACGTCAGTCTTCAATTCCACTGAACAGCCACTTCAGTGATTTTATCGGAGGACTCAGAGCGTTGAATGCGAACAAATCCGTTTTGTCTTCCGAATTGAAAAATATCCCGAGTGACTTTGACGTCTTGTAGACAGTAATCGATAATTTTCTGGACTTGCCCTGATTTCCACCACTCTACGGCTAAGAGTCCATCCGCAGATTTTCCGGCATTGAGTGTGCCTCGTGCAACGGCTTCGAGCTTCAGAAAACGCTGCCGGGTGAGGGTCTCTAGATCGTACATGATGTCAAAGACATCTAGCTTTTGGGGCTGAAGTCCATAGGGGGCAAGCACGGGGAGGTCAAACCCACGAATATTGTAGCCCACCACTAATCGTTCGTCACAGAGCTCGATGAGTTTCTTGAGCTCGTTTTCTCGAAAGGACAAAAACTCATCCGTTTTACTGTCGTAGGCACAAGCCACGGAGATTCCCAGAAGGTGAACGTTGTCCCATCCCCCCACTTCTTGAACAAGCTTTTGAGTTTCCACGTCGATGACTAAAAAGTGTCGGTGCTTGAGAAATAAACTCGAAGGCACGACGTCTTCGGAAAACGGTAAGCAGCTCATGTGACGCCAAAACGAGGGATTCAATTTAATTCGAGTGGAAGAAGGAGGATTGGGCATGTGCCCTCAGTACCTTCATAGTCCTTTTCTATTGTCAAGGGTTTCAAGCATTGGCAAACTGCTGAGATGAACAATCCGGTCTCAAACGTTGCGGAGTTTTTATCAGAAAATTTTCCTCTTTATTTGAATGACTTGAAAACCTTGGTGAAAATCCCGAGTATTAGTTTTTCAGGCTTTCCGCCGGAGGCGGTGAAGCAAAGTGCAGAGGCTGTGGCTGAGCTTCTGCGGAACCGCGGTTTGGAGAACGTTCAGATTTTACAAGTCCCAGGCGCCCACCCTGCGGTTTATGGCGAGCGATTGAAGGCACCTGGAAAGCCCACTCTTTTGCTTTACGCCCACCACGATGTTCAGCCTGTGGGACGTGAAGACGTGTGGGAGACGCCTCCTTTTACGCCGACTGAGAAAGAAGGACCGAAAGGACTGAGGCTCTATGGTCGAGGCAGTGCCGATGATAAGGCGGGAATCATCGTTCACACCTCAGCCATTGCCGCTTATTTAGAGACGGTTGGTGAGCTCCCGGTCAATGTCAAGGTGTTCATTGAGGGAGAGGAGGAGGTGGGAAGCACCCATCTGGCTCAATTTCTCAATACCTATCAAAAACAGCTCGCGGCCGATGTGCTCGTTTTAACGGATACTTCGAACTTTGATTGTGGGGTGCCTGCCTTAACTGTGGCACTTCGAGGATTAGTTGGAATTGAGGTGGAAGTTCAAGCCCTTTCAAAAACCGTTCACTCTGGGATGTGGGGCGGGCCGATTCCCGATCCTGCCATGGGATTGGCCAAAGCTCTGGCTTCATTAGTCGATGAGCAAGGTCAAATCCAAATTTCAGGGGTTTTGGATCAACTCAAACCGATCGATGAGGAAGAAAAAAAAGAACTGAGTCAGATCCCATATGATGAGTCGGAGTTCCGAAAGCAATCGGGAATGCTTCCCGGAGTTCAGTTCTTAAAAACCGATTTGAACCCCGGGGTTGCCGTTTGGAGGTCTCCGAGTTTAACGATTAATGCCCTCAGTGCTTCCTCTCGGTCGAATGCCGGCAACATCATCAATGATTCCGCTTGGGCGAAAGTCACCCTTCGTCTGGTGGATCACATGGATCCTCAGGATGTTTTAGAGAAACTCCAGGCTCACCTAAAGAGTCATTTGCCGTGGGGTTTGCATTTGAGTCTAAAAACGGAAGCTTGTCATGGCTCGTGGTCCGTGGAAGCCAAGGGTTGGGCGTTTGAAGCCGCTCAACAGGCTTTAAAAGAAGGCTATGGAAAACATCCCGTTCGAATGGGGTGTGGGGGGAGTATTCCTTTTGTGAAGCCTTTTGCTCAGGAGTTGGGAGGCATTCCTGCGCTTTTAATTGGGGTGGAAGACCCTTACACCAATGCTCATGGCGAGAACGAAAGTGTTTTAATTAGCGATCTAAAAAAAGCCTGTCTGAGTCAGGTCTACTTGTTTTCCGAGCTAGCAAAACGTTGGGAGAACAGAACTCAGGGGTGGAATCCAAAGCAAGGGGGTTGAGATGACTTCAGTTGAGCAAGCGATTCGGTCTCAGCCTGAGGCTTGGAGAAGGGTGGTTTTAGCGCAGCAGAACAAGGCCTTTGCTTTGAAGTCGCCAAGCAGGATATTCTTCTTCGGAGAAGGTAGCAGTACTTTTGCAGCTCATTTAACGGCGTTTTCTCTGAGGCGCTCTTCTGTCTTTCAGCAAAAGTGGGGAGCGGTTCCTCTGGTGTCAGGCTCAAGTCTTCAAATGGGATCCGAGTGGATGCCTGCTCAGGGGGATTGGGTCTTTGCTTGGACTCATCGGGGTAAAACTGCTGCAACTCTCCGAGCAGCAGAGATGGCTCATCAGCGGGGTGCGGAGGTGATTTGGGTGGCCTCAGAGGAGGCGCCTTGTCCCTCCTTTTCACCGGTTCACCTTAAGACTTGTCCTTTGGAGAAGGTCGAACCGCACACGGTGGGACTGACTGCAAGCGTGTGTGCTGTGACCACCTTCTTTGGGGGAGCTGAGATGGCTGAGCATTGGATGAAGCTTGCGGATTTGGCTTGTTTTGATCTCGAGGAGTTGAGGGCCCAAGTGGGAAGCGGGCCTCAGGTGATTTTAGGGCAATGGGAAGGCGAGTGGATCGGGCGTGAAGCTCGCTTGAAGCTGATGGAGATGGCCGGTGTGTTTCCTCAATTCTTTGGGAGTGAGGAATTTTTTCATGGACCTCAAGCCGCCTTGCTTAAAAACCATCAGTTCACTCAGGGGTTCGGAGCTTCTCCCAAGCCCATCCTTTGGTATGTGGCACACTCCGAGGATTTCAGACAAAAGGAGATTCAAGCCGACTGCTGCGTTCAGCTGAGCAGGGAAACTCCTGTGAGTTGGGTACTGGGATTGCTCGAGTTGCAGTGGAGGAGTCTGGCTGTGGCGATCAACTTGAACCAAGATCCCAATCGCTTGGGAAAAAGTTCGTAGTCTGAATCGAATTCAACGATAGTATTTGATTGAAGACTGAGTCGGTTGTAATGTAGGGGGCAATTATGTCAAAACCATATAAAAGTATCCGAGTATTTAAAAGTCCGGTTCTCGAGTGGTTTACGCATGTTCACCCACTCACTCCCCTGATCATTTGGGTCCCCGTGATCAGTTTTCTTCTCTGGCGTTGTTTTGAGACTCATCAATTGAGCCCTTATCGAGTGGGCATTATTGGAGTCACTGGATTCTTGTTTTGGACTTTAGTGGAGTACGTGCTTCACCGCTTTTTATTTCATTGGGAGGGGCAGACTGCTCTGGCCCGCAGGTTCCATTTTATCCTTCATGGGCTACACCACGATGACCCGACTGATCCCACTCGGCTTGTGATGCCCCCTGGAGCCAGTATTCCCCTGGGTTTACTCTTTTATTCGCTGATTCAGTTCAGCTTGGGAAGTGCCGTAGGGGATGCGTTTTTTGCTTTTTTCATCATGGGTTACTTGGCCTATGATTATATTCATTTCTCGGTTCATCATTTCACGCCTCGAACCCGGATTGGAAAGTACCTCAAGCAGAGTCACATGATTCACCATTTCATTAGCCCAGAGACTCGTTTAGGGGTGAGTTCTCCGATTTGGGATTACGTGTTTGGAACCTTAGAAGAAGTGAAAGATCCCGAGCAGGCTGCATAGAACTGATGGATCATCGAAAGTTTTTTTTCTGGTCCGTGACGGCGCTCTCTTTTTATGTGGCGCATCCCCTGTTACTTCCCATCGTGATGGGGGCAGTGGTTGCCGTTCTTTTTATTCCATTTCAGTTTCGAATGGAAAAAAAGGGAGTTCCTCCGGTGATTGCTGCAAGCCTTCTGACCCTAGGAATTACATTGGTCCTGATTCTGCCGATTTCTCTTTTGACCGTTTCAGCAGTCAAAAGCTTACTCATTCAAATTCAGGCATGGACAGATCCTGCTCGACTCAGTTCGAGCTTAAGTGGAGAGGATTGGCTGAGTTCAGTGGTTGACTCGGCATTGAATCACCCGTTATTTCGTTTGGTTCAGCATTTCTTTTCCTTTGATCTTTCCAATCTGAAGGACTCATTGTTGGGGGTAGCTCAAAGTGTTGGCGTTCGGATCACGCAAGTCTTAGGTGGCACGTTAAGTCAGCTCCCTGGGTTTTTGCTGGGTCTATTGGTCACCGTGGTGAGCGTCTACTTTTTCTTAGTCGATGGGCGTTTGTTAACCAAGAAAATTCGGAAGAACTCGGTTCTCTCTGCTGCCGAGACGGAGCGAGTCATGAAAACCGTGGCCACTTCGTGTCGTTCCGTCATTTTGGCCTCTGTTGTGTCGGGTTTGCTCCAAGCGTTGGTGGAGGGGGTGACTTGTTTGATCACGGGGGTTCCGAATGCGGCTTTTATCTCTTTTGGCGTTTTCTTGGCTTCATTTGTTCCGGTCGTTGGGACTTTGCCTGTGACTCTTGGGGTTGCCTTTGAACAGCTTTTGCAAGGCCATCAGACCGTAGGAATTATTCTTTTTGTTATGGCTGGAGTGATTTCTATTTTAGACAACTTCATTCGGCCGCTGTTTTTAAAAGGCTCAGCTCAGATCCATCCCCTTGTGGCGTTTGTCGCTGCTTTTGGAGGTCTTCAAGCATTTGGCTTTTCTGGGGTTTTTTTAGGACCCGTGATTGCGGCTCTTTTTGGGGTCACGCTCGATATTTTCCTGCAACGGGAAAATATCTCATCTTAAGCTTTCAAACGGATTGACAGAAGGATTGCATTTAAGGTTGAATCCGCTCATGGCAAAAAGAGCTGGCAGCAATAAAATCACAACAAGCAGCACCGCTGAGTATTTCTCAAAAAACCTTCAGCAGGTGGGGTTTTCGTCTCAAACCAAGGCCATCTTAACCACCCTAAAAGAGGCTGTGGATAATGCCTTAGATGCCTGCGAGGAACATGGGATCCTCCCCGAGATTGCCGTCACCTTGGAGAAAAAAGGGGCAGGCTCTTTGAAGAATTCCGATCAGATCCTCATTCGGGTTGAGGACAATGGCCCAGGTATCGATCCTGAGGACATTCCCAAAGTGTTTGGAGAGTACTTGGCTTCCTCCAAGTTTGGCAAAGGGCGGTGCTCACGCGGGCAGCAAGGAATTGGGATTTCAGCTGCGACAACCTGGGCTCAGCTCACCAGTGCAACAGGGGCTCGAATCATTACAAAAACTCCCAGCATGAGAAAAGCCGTCTCCTGTGTTGTGGAAGTCGACATTAAGAACAACAAAGGCCTGATCAAAGAAAAGATGACCCTGGATTGGGATCGTTCCTCGGGGACATCCGTTGAGTTTTTAGTGGACGGTCGTATTCAGCTCAACGGTGAAGCCGGCTTGTTGAATTATTTAAATGGGACCGCCTTGGTGAATCCTCATTTGACCTTAAAATATAAGCTTCCTGAGATGGAAGTTCAGGCCATTGAGCGAGTCTCAAAAGACGTGCCTGAGGTTCCAGAGGCCACTGAGCCGCATCCTCATACCATGAAGCTTGGGGAGTTTATTGCTCACTCCCATCTTTTTGGACGCATGAGCGTTTCGAATTGGCTAAAAAAAGGATTTTCTCGGGTTCATGAAGGCGTGATTCAAGAATTGATCGCAGCAGGCCTTCCCAAAGGACAATTTGAAAAGTCCGTGGATTCTTTGAATGAGATTTCATTTAAGGAACTCTTCATTGGATTACAAAACTTAAAGCTCATGGCTCCTTCGACCAAGTCCGTTTTATCGATTGGAGAGCAGGGGTTTGCCAAAAGCATTCGAAGACTGGGAGCGGTGGACTTCTTCTCCGTCGTGTCCAGAAAGCCTGCGATCTGCGATTTTAAGCCCGTTCAGGTGGAGGTGGCCGTAGCTCGCTTGGAAGATAAGGCGATTGAAGCCGAAAGTGCTGTTCAAGTGCTGCGCTTTGCGAATCGGGTTCCTCTGCAGTTTGATAAGGCGGCATGTGCCATTGTGCGTGCCATTGAATCCGTCAATTGGCGTGCCTATGGTATCACCCAGCCCAAGGACTCTCTTCCCCAAGGACCCTACATCATTGCCGTCAGCGTGGTGTCTCCGTTTATTAAGTTTAAAAATGCGTCCAAAGAAACAATTGATGCCTCCGATGAGCTCGTGGATGAAATTCGTCGGGCTCTGATTCAGGCCGGTCAAAAGTTATCGAAACACATTCGAAAAGAAACCAAAGAAAGTGAACTGGAAGAGAAAATTCGACACATTGAACAGTTCTGTCCGATTTTGGTGGACGGTCTGTGCCGAATCTCTCAGGCTTCAGCCGCAAGAAAGAAGAAAGCAGAAGAAGGATTGATTAAAATCTTAGGCCGCGATGCTCATGCCACTCAGAAGGAATTAGAGGAAGCACATGCGGTTTTAGAGGCCCAGAAAAAATCTCAGTCCGAACCCCTGACGAGTGAGTCGGAAGTCACTTCTTAGGATCCATTCAAGAATCAGTGAGAACCACGAGGTAAGCATGCCCAGTACGCAACAAAGTATTCCCCAAATGAGTCGAGAGCTTTGCAGTCGCCTTTTAGAAGACTTGGAGAGAGCGAAGCGTCCGATTCTTTATGCCACCAAGTGTTCCTTGGATAACGCGATTTACAATCACAAGACGGGATACTTAACTCCGGGCTCCAAGAAAGTGGCCACTGAGCTGAACGTGAGTTCGGTGAAAAAAATGTCCCGTGCGATTTTTATGCTCGAGATTTTGCTGCGAAACTTGGGCACGGGAGCGGTGAATACGAAGCGTGAGCTTTACTACATCAGCAAAGGTGAGATTAAGCATAATAGTAAGCTCAAACCCCTGGATTTTGCGGATCAGGATGAATCCGATGAGATCATTGACTTCATCTGCGAGATGCTGGAGTGTTATCGTGAGGAGGTCAATTGCTACGCCAATGATCGAGGCGGTCAAACCTACTCCCAGCAGTTGGTGGTGACTGAAACCTTACCGGATGGCGAAAAGGCGGTCATTGACCTCTCCAAGCTAGGGACCAGTCCGTTTCAGCCCAAAAATCGCCCCCAGAATCTGCAGCTCTCCACACGAAAGAAAATTGATTTTTGTCTGATCGTGGAGTCCGAGGGTACGGCAAATACCCTGGTGGCCAATGGATTTACCAAGCGCCACAACTCCATTTTGATGGGTGCGCAAGGCGTCCCCTCCAATGCGGTTCGAGGTTGGTGTAAGCTGATTCAAGATCAACTCGGCATTCCGTTGTATTTCTTTGGTGATCTGGACGCGTACACGATGCAGAACATTTTTAGAACCTTAAAGGCGGGTTCTGCTTCGTCCTTAATTCGAAACTCCGACTACTCGGCCCCGGATGTGAAATTTTTAGGCGTTCTGCCTGAAGATATTAAGAAATACGATTTAAATGACTATCCCGTGAAAGAAAACGATGCTCAAGAAGTGCGCGCTCTAAAAAAAGCAAGTGATGCACTGAAGAACGATCCGTTCTTTCAGGATAAAAAGAACAAAGGCCTTGCTCGAATCCTCAACTGGCTTTTAGACAATAAGCGTCGATGTGAGCAACAAGCGTTCTTTACTGTGGATCCGCGTGATCCCATCATGCCTGAGAAAATTATTATCGAAAAAATCAAACGCGGCGATTTCGTTTAACCCGAGACTCAGATCCGGTCTGACTGAAAAAGGTCCTAATCAGCAAGGAGGTGTAGAGCTGCAGAGATCTACTTTCCTTCTGCTTGAGTCAGCGCAGATCGGAATGAGGACTCAAAGTGAATCCAAATGTCCATGGCCTCAGAACTCAGAGCATGATCCTTTAACGTCTCCTCAAGGATTCGAATCCTGCGATCAAAGTGGCCTGGAAGAATGGGAGGGAGCTCGCGGTGAGCTTGAGAGGGGAGCTTGCCAGGGTACTGCTCTACAGCTCCCATTGCATAGAGCAAAAAATTCTTTTGCTGGGAAGCAATCTTTTGAAGGTCTTTTCCATCAAAAAAATAGCCAATCATCAGATCTCGGGCCATTCTTTGATAAAAATCATCTAAGATCTGTCCTAAAAGTGCTTCGCCTCCCAGCAAAGAATAGAGTTTTTTTAAGCGAATCGAGGCTTTTCGGGTTGGATTATTCAAAATCTCGATCCATGACCGTCTTTCGACCGTCTTTTTTTGCATTTTCAATGGCCTGATCGCACAAGGCCTTAATCTTATTGGAGAGCACTTCAGGGACGCTGCCTGAGGTATTCATCTCGGATTTTTCGCGAATGTAGGTTTTTAATTTTGAGGTGACGATGAGGATTTCTGACATAAGCTTGAGCTTCCTTTTTTAAGAGAGATTTCTGACCAGGGAGGCCGCCGTGCTTCTCTGGTCAGAAGGGTTTTAGGTTACTCCACCTTGAGGAGTTCGACTTCGAAAATCAGGGTCGCATTGGGAGGGATGACGTTTCCTGCTCCCCGCTCGCCATAGGCTAATTGAGGGGGGACAACAAGCTTTCTTTTTCCTCCGACTTTCATGCCATCGACGCCTTGATCCCAGCCGGGAATGACTTGCCCAACACCCAATTGAAATTGAAAGGGCTGGCCATGAGAACGAGAGGAGTCAAATTCTTTTCCGTCCGTTAGTTTGCCGCTGTAGTGAACGGTTACTTTTTTACCGCTAACGGCCTTTTCCCCGGTACCGACCGTGAGGTCTTCAATTTTTAATTCAGCAGCGGGAGTGGGAGCATTGACCATCGAAGTAAGTCCTGATTGTTGTGTGGTGCCACCTGCAGCAGGTTGGCTGGATTGTTCCTTCTTCGTACATCCGGGAGCCACCCAGATGAAGCTTCCTAAGAGCAGAAGTGAGAGGATGTTTTTAGAACGAATGGAGTGTTTTTGAGTCATCGAGTTTCCCCATAGGTGTTAAAGTTGAAAGTGATTTGGGACAGTCCTATTTAATGCCAAAACTTCAAGGGTTTCGCTAGTAGAAAAAAAAGACTGCAGCCAAGGTTCAGTGAAGTGGGCTTTGGCCTAAAAAATTGGATTCGAAAAATCGATTTTTTGCATCCTCTCGGATGGGGTTCTATCGGCGTTTTTTGTGTAGAGTCGAGTTGAGTTAGAATTTACGAAGATTCGGTTTTTTTCAGACGCTCAATCCACTCTGGATCAATGGCATGAAAATCAGGGATCACCTGATGAGCCTGGGAGTGGTCTTGTTTGAAGTGGTTGGTTGAGCTAATGGCCACGACCCAAGCCCCGGCCGCTCGGCCCGATTGAATTCCTGCAGTGGAGTCTTCAAAGACCAAACACGAACGCGCTTGGACGCCCAAAAGTTCGCAGGCTTTTAGGTATCCATCCGGTTCTGGCTTACTTTGTGTGTAGTCTTCGGCCCCCAAGATGTAGCGAAAGTGCTTTTCAATGCCCAGGCGGTTTAATGCCCAGAGGATTTCTCTTCTTCCTGATCCTGAAACTAAAGCCAGGGGAAAATGGGCGGCCAAAGCCTCCACTGCCTGCACACTGCCTGGTACGCAAATCAAGTGCTCCTCAGTTTTTTTTCGGTACCGATCTAAGATCTCACGCTCGGCTTGGGCCCTGGATTTGGGAATTGAATAACGGCTGAACAAGTAGTCAAACGCCTTGGCCCAGGTGCGCCCCGTTAAAAAGGTGGCATCCTCAGAACGGATGGCAATCTTCCATTCCTGAAACACCTCTAAGACGGATTGAGCAGCACTGGCCTCCGAATCAATAATCGTTCCATCGAGGTCAAAGAGAATGGCTTGAATAGGTGGACGAATGAAGGACGTGCGTTTCATGAGTGGACTCCAGGGGTTATCACTGATATGCAGGGCTTTCTTATGAAAGCTCTACCTTTTATTTTGGGCGCACTTTGCGTTCTTGTCATTTTTTATCGGTATTATAGCGCATTTTTAGCAGCCAAGGTTCTGTCTTTGGACGACAGCCGGGTGACTCCCGCTCATGCACTTGAGGATCACCAGAACTACGTTCCTACGCCCAGGTGGGTTCTCTTTGGTCACCATTTTGCTGCGATCACAGGAGCAGGTCCATTGATTGGTCCTGTTTTAGCAGCTCAATTCGGGTTCCTGCCCGGCTATCTATGGTTGGTCATTGGGGTAGTCATTGGTGGAGCTGTTCATGACTTTGTGATTTTAACCGCCAGTGTTCGGCATCAGGGAAAAAGTATTGCTGAGATTGCACAAAAAGTGATGGGTCCTTGGGCAGGACGAATCGTGGGCGTAGCGATCCTTTTTATCGTGGTCATTGCATTGGCGGGGCTGGGCCTTGCCGTGGTCAATGCGCTTGAGGAGAGTGCGTGGGGAACCTTCACTCTGGCCTCCACGATTCCCATCGGTCTTTTTATGGGACTTTCCATGGGCAGATCCCAGAAGAACCGCGTGAAGCTCACCACGGCTTTGGGAGTGATCACTTTGATTGCAGCTGTCATTTTTGGGAAGTCCATTTCTCAGACGGCTTTTGGCCAAGCCTTTTCGCTCTCTCGTGAGAGCTTGATTCTCTCCATTGCGGGCTATGGCTTTTTAGCCAGTGTCTTGCCCGTGTGGCTTTTGCTCTGTCCCAGAGATTATCTCTCGAGCTTTATGAAGATTGGAACGATTGGCGGATTGACACTTGCTGTGATTCTCGTGAACCCTGAACTTCACATGCCTATGATTTCTCAGTTTGTTGAAGGAGGCGGTCCTATTCTTCCCGGTCGCGTATTTCCCTTCGTATTTATCACCATTGCGTGTGGGGCCATCTCTGGATTTCACTCCCTCATTGCATCGGGAACCACTCCGAAGATGATTTCAACGGAGGGCGACTGTCGAGTCATTGGCTACGGCGCGATGATTTTTGAAGGCTGGGTCGGACTCACTTCGTTAATTGCGGCTTCGGCCTTGTTTCCAGAGGACTACTTTGCCATCAACGTTTCAGCTGAGACGTTTAGTCAATTGGGAATGAGTGTGGTGAATTTGCCTGAACTCTCCGAACAAGTCGGTGAAGCAATTGCAGGACGACCCGGGGGGGCTGTCTCCTTAGCCGTCGGAATGGCTCAGGTCTTCTCATCCGTGGGCTTTCTCAAGGATTGGATGTCTTATTGGTATCATTTTGCCATTTTGTTTGAGGCCCTCTTTATTCTCACGACCATTGACGCTGGCACCCGAGTGGCTCGATTTTTAGTTCAAGAGTTCTTCGGTCGCTTGAGTCCGAAGTGGGGAGAAAAGGATTGGCTCCCTGGATCCCTCGTGTCCACAGGGGTTGTCGTCTTGGGCTGGTCAGGTTTAATCTGGACTGGAAGTGTCAGTACGCTTTGGCCGCTTTTTGGGATTGCCAACCAGCTACTCGCCAGCATTGCCTTAATCGTGGGCTCTTTATGGCTGATCCAGTGCGGGAAGCTCAAGTATGTTTGGGTGACTGCTGTTCCCTTTGTCTTTGTGATGGTCACAACGGTTACGGCCGGTATTCAGTCAATTGGTCAGAATTTTCTTCCTTTAGTTGAAAAAGGCGAGCGATTTACGGCCTACTTGAGTGTGGCCTTAGTGGGGCTTATGCTATCGGCTTTAGGGGTGATGATTTGCATTGCGGTGGCACAGTTGGTGCAGCTTTTTAAGCTAAAAAGGATATCGCTCTATGCTGACAAACTTGTTTAATCGTAAAATTGTATCGGTTCAACCCCAGGCTAAACTCACGGAAGTGGCCAAGCAAATGGCTGACCACGATGTGGGGGCTGTTTTAGTTTTAAAAGAGGGAAAGCCCATTGGAATTGTCACGGATCGGGATTTGGTGATTCAATGCATTGGCAAGGGTCATCGAGCCGACGAATGTCCGGTAGAAGACGTAATGACATCCAACGTTCAATGCGTCCGAGAAACAGATGGGATTTTTGATTGCATTCGAGCCATGAAGAGCTCTGCTATTCGTAGACTTCCTGTCATCAACGATCAAGGCAATGCTGTGGGTGTGATTTCATTTGGGGATTTGCTATCGGTTCTGGGGCGAGAGTTTGCTGATTTGGTGGAGACCACAACACCTTATTTTGATCAGGAGAAAAAGGCTGCGTGACCTTTTTTCCATCGTAAGCCTTCTCTCCGGCTTAAAAACTGGAGCGTTTAGGGATCAGTCTGAGCAAACCCTTTGACTTGAGTCAGAGCAAGATTCCTACTTCCCAGAAACGTGAGCACGTCATGAGCCCTGTTTTTCAGAAGGCAAAATTTCTGATTAGATAAAGTCCATCAGGCGGTCATCTGCTTGCTTCTGCGAGTGAAATTCCCAGCCGGTAAACGGATGGTTCAGCTGGAAGCCCGATGGAGCAGTTCAGGAGGAAGCAAATGGGATTAAACCCAGAGAAGTCTTTCTAAGTAATTCCAGATGCTTTTTCTTTCTTCCTGAAGAGCGATAAAGAGTTCAATTCGAGTGAAGATCTCCTGTTCCACAAATGGATCCGCTTGGGCTAGTTGGATGACTTTTGCTAAGTCAGATCGTTTTAATTGCTTAAGCCTTTGAAAGGAGTGTTCGCCCGGATCAAACGCTCGATGGTCCTGAACAATCGGACTGATGTTGTCTTTTAAATGCTCGCCCAATCGAAAGGCGGATTTCCAGTGAGAGGCCACTTGTTGGCCATTTTTTCTGACCTGAAATTGAGTGAGGTCTTCTACCGGATTAAGTAGTAGAAAATTCAGCAGACGTAGTTTTTTTGAAGGCCTCACTTCGTATTTGAATTTCCTCTTGGTGTAGAGGAGTGGGTCTTCTAAAATCCAAAGAAAATCAAACCCATATTCCTTTGCTGTTTTTGCATCCTGAAGCTGAATCTGCAGTGAGCCTTTTTTTCCTGCAATCTCTCGCTCGACAGACAGTGGAACAATGTTCAGTTCTGCGAGGCGGTCCATTTCATAGGCTGCCAGTTCTCGGTAGCCATAATCGGCGTAAGCGGTGAAGACACCCTTGATTCCATGGCTGAATTCAATGAGGGCGTGCTCAGATCCTGGATATTTTTCAACTCGAGAGATCTTTTGGATCTTCCCGGAGGTAAGAATGGAGCGGAGTCGATTTTCTGTCTCTTCTGCTTCTTTCTGTTTTCCTGCACGCCGAAAAAGCCAGATGAGCTCTTGAAGCGCGTGCTCTTGTTCAAACTTTTGGGTTAAGGCTTCAAAAGCTTGCTGATCTAAGGTTTGAGTGAGATCAAAAGCATTGCCGTTGTCGATGCTTTGAATCCGTCTTTCCAGTGGGGGTTTTTGGTCGTGATTTTGCCGTAAATGGGTGGTCACTTCATTTAAAAATTGTTGTTCAACAGGGTTGTACTTTCCGAGGTTTTCATCAAGGTGGGATTGGCTGAGGTAGAATCCTAAGCGCTGATCAAAATCCAGCAGTTGAAGCTTCTGCGATTTTTTTGGGTCGAACTCTTCGAATAAATGATAGTAATTGGGAATCAATCGACTGACATGCCGACATAAGTCGAAATCGGAGAGTTCAAACCAAGGTGAATAGGCAAGCGTTCGATTCACAAACTCGAGTACGACATTCATCCGGCCTGAGGGGTGAGCCATCTGGAAACGCTCGAATTCGCTGATGTCCATTCTTAAATAAGCATCGAGCAGGTAGTTATCAATAATACTTTGAAGAGCAAATGATTGGATCCCTAGAGGACGAGCAGGGGGGAGTTGGCTCGAGCACGAGGCGTCTGGGGTGCTCTGAGGGTCTAAAGGTCCTGCTAGTCCAGGTATTTGAAGGCTCATTCCCATCAATGCGATGAGTCCCACTTTTTTTAAAACAGCAACTTTCATAATGTCCTCAGTCAGCGCTCAAAAACCGGCTTGTTTAGGAACCCAGGAGCGCTTCCTTTCAATAGACGAAGCGGAGGAGTGCAGGCAAGGTCTATTCCTCGATGAGAATCGATTTTTGACTTCTATGGATTAAAATTCTTCTAAATTATTCAAGTTTCCCTCCTTTGATTCACGATTTTTGAATTCAGGGTTCTGGGGATGTAAAACTCAAGGCGCTGGTCGATAGAATTGTTAATAAATTAAATAAACAAATTGATCGATTCGTGGTTTTAAGTAGGGTGTCTCATATTTTTTATTTTTAATTTAATACTATAAAAATTAATATAAAAATCTTGTTAGACTTCTCAAGTTTAGCTGGGGTAAATACGCTTGGTTTTTTTCGTGGGATGGCAGTGGAATGAGTTGGGGTGAGGAAAAGAATCTTTAATTCGGCAAAGGGGTTCATTCCTCCGCTTTCGCGTAATGAGATTCAGAAAAACGATCGCAACAGGACTTCAATGGGCAGAGGGTCGGAGACGAAGAGGTCTTGCTTTTTTTCTAGGTGTGTTTTGAACACTCTTCATCCAAAAGAGGAGTTTTGGTTCAAACGCAAAAGCCAGCCCAGGTCGTAGGGAGCTGAGACCGAAGAGCAGGGGAGGGGGGCTCGAAGAGCGTAATAGTCTGAGGCGGCTTGTTACTCCGAATCGGTTGGTGAGTTGAATTTCTAAGGATTGACCCCTTCTCCATTGCTTTTCAAATTCGGTGATTTGAGCCGGTGAGTCGACGAGCTTGAGGGGTTGAGCTTGGGTGATGGCTTGAAGGAACTTTCCGGGATGAAGGCTTGACTCCAAGAAGTAGTCTTGATGTTGGGCGTCGGTCCAGCGATCCCCTTCTCTTTGGGCATAAAACACCGTCTTGCCTTTTTCTAAGAACGAAAGTTCATCGACGTCGTCTGAGGAGAAAACGCTCCAGTTCGGGTCTCTTAAGTCATCGAAAGATTGAATTGTGTTCAAGAGTCTCAAGGCAGAGCCTTGGGCAATCCAGGCACTTTTTCCATCGAGAGTGACGTAAGTTCCTTTTTGAAGCTCCGCGGGGCTTCCGATTTGAAGCGTCCACTGGTGATCCTCAGTTTTCCATTTTAAGACCCACTCAGGGGGGTTGAGTCCCAGGGACTCCAGTGTTCCGTTTGGAGCCGGGGCGATTTTTTTGACCTGCCGGAGTGCATCCAATAGGTGCATGATCCAAGTGGCGTTGGCTTTGCGGTCTGAAGCCATCCGAAGCGATGGAAGAGAGGTGAATTGCCAGTTGCCTAAAGGAACTTGGGAAACTCCCTTTTTGAGGGGATTGGGAAACTCTTTTTTTTGTAGGACGGTGATCCAAGGTGGTTCCGATGTCCGAGGAAACGCTCCTAAGGTGACCTCTGTTACGGTGTGGGGGTCGAACTCAAACATCAGGGAGCTTACGGGTGGAGAAGGACTGCAGCTCAAAGAGCAGAACATGATGAGGGTCAGCGCCGTAATTCTTCGGTTTTTGATGGATTGAGCCAAGAAGTGAAAAAGCCAGGGGGTGAAGTGCGGCATGACATTGACATCCTAAGAACAGCTCGCTAGGGTTGCAAGAGTTATGTCAAATCAAACCTCCGCAGTGCGAACCGTTTGGGATTTAGTGGTCATGGGTGGCTTTACCATGATTCCACTGGTGATCTGCTCGCTTGTGATTTGGGCCGTGATCTTAGAGCGTCTATGGACCTATCGCAAGCTCAGTCAACATTTGAGATCCTTTCATCTGGAGGCCATGAATGCCGTTCTTCGGGATGATTTGGAGGGTTTGCGGGGCTTGATTCGACGTCACGCGCTCTTACCTACGGCTCGATTGGCTGAGGTGGCTTTGGAGCGTTTCAGCGCTAAGGATAGTCGCTTAAGGAGTCATTGGGAGGAAGCTGTGGGCCGTGCTCGTCAGCTTGTGAACCAAGAATTAAGAAGTCACCTCTGGATCTTAGGGACCATTGGCAGTTCGGCTCCCTTTATTGGCTTATTTGGTACCGTGGTGGGGATTTTACGCTCTTTTCAAGAAATGGCGCGCTCGGGCTCAGGCGGCTTTGCTGTCGTGTCGGCCGGAATTTCTGAGTCCTTAGTGGCTACGGCTGCCGGAATTGTGGTGGCCGTCATCGGCGTCATGGCGTTTAACTCGTTTCAAACTTACTGTGGAAAGTTGATTCTTCTCGTCAAGATCCAGACCGAAGAACTGCTTGAGGTGTTGCGTTTGAGTCGTGAGCTTTTGACTTCATCAGAGCAGGGATCTTCCGATCCAAAGGCGGGGCAAAGCAGTGGGGCTTAAGACGTTCAGTCAGGACGATGAAGCTCACGCTGAGGGCGCCATTGTTGCTGAGATTAATATCACGCCGTTAACGGATATCTTCTTGGTGCTCTTGATTATCTTCATGGTGACCAGTTCGGTTCTCTCTCAATCGGGAGTGGATGTGCAGTTGCCTCAGTCCAAGACGGCTGCGTCGCAGTCAGAGTCCCAAGGGGTGATTGTGAGCTTGTTGCCGGGGGGGGCGATGAAAGTGAACGATGAACGCATCGAGCCGGGTCAGTACGAGCGGATGGAGCTTTTGTTGAAACAGAAATTTTCTCAGACCCAATCGAGATTGGTGATTCTAGAAGGGGATCGTCAAGCTTTTTTGGGGTCAGCTATTGAAGTGATGGATCATGCAAGGCAAGCCGGGGCGGAGAAGTTTGCCATCGCAACCGTGCCTGCAAAAGAAGGCGGGTCTTGAAAGGTGGGATTGTGGGCGAAGTTTTAGAGCAGCAGCAGGTGAGTTGGTTTCGGGGATGGGTCCAAGGTAAGACCCGAATGGCGGTGGCTTGGATTTTTGCCATTTTGCTGGGGCTTTCGGCTCGGCACTATCCTCTTTGGCCTGGTGTGGTGCTTTGTTTCTTAGGCGCTACCCTTCGATTCTGGGCCAGTGGGTATTTGAGAAAAGACACTCGACCTGCCGTGGGTGGGCCTTATGCGTTTGTGCGAAACCCGCTGTATGTAGGTACTTATCTCATGGCCTTAGGGACGGCTTGGGCCATTGAAAATTGGATTCTTCTGGGAGTTTGCACGGTGGTTTTTGCAGGGATCTACCACTTCATTATTCTGGATGAAGAAGTGAAGCTTCAGAGGTTGTTTCAAAAAGCCTATGAAGAGTACTGCTCAGGCGTGCCTCGGTTTTTTCCTCGATTTTGGCCTCCATGTTTTCCTGCGCCTAAGGCACTTCTGTCACGAGTCAATCCTGAAGCGGCACATGGGAAGTTTTCCTGGGATTTGGCTATGAAAAATCGGGCCTATGAGGCCTATGCGACCTTTTTTGCACTCATGGCTTTTGTCAGCGGAGTTGCTTTTTTCTGGCAGTCGGTTAAAGGTTAGGCTCAAAAGTCAGGAACGTTTGATCCGCTTTTTTTAGAACAGACATGAATCTTTCGTTCGGCAGCAAGCTCTCAGCTGAAGTCGGGCCTGAGTTTCAGGCAGAAGTCTTGCGGATAGAATGGTCCGATGCGTTCTTCATGTGAGGCAATTCCTGATGGGAGTTGCCCTGAAGATTCTCAAAGACTGTGGTTTCCAGTGAAAAATTGGGCTATGGTCGTCACAAAAACAATGGAGGAATTCTTCTTGAGAGATCAGATGAAAGAAAGTGCGCCGTTGCGCACTCAATCAAAAAGAGTCAAGTTCCGACTCGAGCCCAAGGTCCTTGTCCAGATTCATGACCACATGGTCAAGGCCCGTGTGCTTGAGGAGCGTTTGATTCGAATGTACAAACAATCCGATGGTTATTTCTGGATTGGGGGACCTGGGGAAGAAGCCTTTAACGTGCCCCTGGGAATGCAAGTGAAAAAGGGCTCAGGCTTAGACTATGATTACTTGCACTTGCACTATCGATCAGGCGCAATTGTGAGCACCATGGGGTTAGAGCCCATTGGGGCTTTAAGGCAGATGAAAAACGTCGCCTTGGATCCTTATTCGGGAGGTCGAAACTTTTCCAATCATTTTTCTAAAAAAGAGTGGAACATTGTCCCGGTGTCCTCCACGATTGAAACCCAATACGCTACGGCCATTGGCAGTGCAATTGCGCAGAAAAGGCATGGCGGTGAGGGAATTACCATCGTCAATGGAGGGGATGCAGGAACGGCCGAAGGTGAGTTTGCCTCTTGTTTGGTTTGGTCCTCTCGTCCTGGAAATGAACTTCCCATTTTGATCATTGTCACGAACAATGAATGGGGGATCTCAACCTCCGCTCAGACTCAGCATGGGGAGAAGAAAATCTCAGATCGGGGTAAGGCCTTTGGAATGAAAACGGCGACCATCAACGGCAATGACGTCGAAGAGTCGATGTTTGCAATTCAAGAAGCCATGCAGTACGTGCGTCAGGAGAGAAAGCCATTTTTACTTGAGGCCCGCGTGTCGCGATTGTACGGACATAGCTCGGCTACAGGCTGTAACTTTGTAACGGAAGAAGACGACTGTCTGGCCTTGTTTGAGACTAGGCTTGAGTCCGAAGGTGTGATGACGCGTAAGCAGATGACCGAGCTTCGAGAGAAGTACAATCAAGAGATGCTGGAGCTGTCTCAAAAAGTGAAACAAGAGCCCCTTCCTGATGGGTCGACCCTCTATGATCACATTTACTACGGGCAGAAGGGTAGGTATTGGTAATGGCAACGATGGTTCAAGCCATTCGTATGGCACTTCACTACGGTGAAGCTCATTTAGGCCTTAAAGATGTTTTTGGTGAGGACGTGGGACCCCCTCTGGGTGGGGTTTTTACGGCCACTCAAGGGTTAAAAACTAGCTGGAATTCCCCGCTCGATGAGCGAGGGATTATTGGGGCTGCCATTGGCTTAGGCTTAGCTGGTAGTCGATGCGTGGCAGAAATACAGTTTTGTGATTATATCTACAATACGATTGATCTTTTAAAACTGGCAGGCATGCAGTCGTGGTCGTCCAACGGCGATTGGCACCTTCCCATGACGGTGATGACCCCCGTGGGCAGCGGGATTCGTGGGTCAATTTATCACTCGCATTCGTTTGATGCGACGATGACTCACATCCCAGGTTGGAAAATTGTCATGCCCTCGAATCCTTTGGATGCCTATGGGTTGATGATTGCGTGTTTAAAAGATCCGAATCCCACCATGTATTTGAAGCCAAAAGCCCTCATGCGAATCAAGGGAGTGGATCCCATTCCTGGAGAGCCTCCTTTGACTCCTGAGGGAGAAAAGCAGTTGAAGGACATGATTGATGCGCCGTTGGGGGATCGCTCAAAGTGGTCTGCCAAGTGGCCTGAAGGACTCACGGATTATACGGTTGAGCTCGGTGTGGCAAAAACGGTTTGCTCCGGGGATCAAGTGACTGTGGTGAGTTATGGGCGGACTCTTCCGCTCTGTGCACAGGCCGCCGCTCAGTTGAAAGACGAGGGGCTCTCAGTTGAGGTGATTGATCTGAGAACGCTTTGGCCCTATGATTGGAACACGGTTTCAGCCTCCATTCAGAAGACCGGGCGCGTGATTTTTGTGAACGAAGATACAGAAGTCACCAACTTTGGGGAGCACCTCATTCGTCGAACGGTGGAGGAGCATTTTTACTCCCTAGAAGCCCGTCCTCGATTAATTGCAGGAGCTTTTGTCCCAGGCGTTGGTCTTGCTGATACGCTTGAGATGGCCAGCGTTCCTCAACTGGGTCATATCATTCAAGGGATTCGTGAAGTCATTGCTGAGAAAGCCTGAGTCTTTCTGAGCAATCAGTAGGATTCAGTCCGTTCAAGGGGAGAAAAAAGAGAGTCTTTTTTCTCCCCTTGCTTTTTTTGTCTTCAAAATTGGATTAAAAAATTAGTTTTAAAACCCTTTTCAATCGACTAGAATTAAGGTGTCTTGAGTTTCACAACAACAGAAAACACCGGACTGAAGCGAAGTGGAAGCTTTGAGTTTGAGGGTGGAGGGGCTCCTCCGAAGCGGGCTTCTTTCTGTGGAATGAGAGGGGGGTAATTCGTTGAACCAATGGAAGCGTCAGGCTCTAGTTTCTGCCTTAATTTTATCCGAAGTGCTGGTTCCCATCTCTTTACCGCGGTTGTCTTTTGCTCAAACCGCCCCTCCTCCTGCTATTGGAGTTTCCTCAGGAATTGCATCGGCCAGCGGCTTTGATTCAGTTCGTCCTCCTGAGATGCAAGGGATTAAGACCCTTCAGATGGCCAATATCTTCAGTAGTTGTATGAACCTCACGGTTCCTCTTATGGCAACAGCAGGAGCGGCTCAAGGGATCGCCATGGCATTTGCGAACCGAAGTCAAGGTGTATCGATGATGGGTGGAGCAGCTTGTTCAGCGATGAGTGCTGGAGTGAGTGCAACCACAGTTTGCCCCGGTGGAGATGCTGCGGGTGGAATGACGTCCATGGGCATGGGCATGGGCATGGGCGGTGGGATGAACTGCACGATGGTGGGGACTCCTGCCATGATGCAAATGGAGGCGATGCTGGATCTGGCCATTTGTGGCAACATGTGTAAAGCGGCAAAGGAACTGGCTGAACAACAAGAACTGAAGTGTATTAGTCAGCAAGCGACTGTTTTGCAGCAGGGAGCAGGTTCGCTGATGAGTGTGCTGACTGCCGGCATGCAGAGGATGCAAGCCGATGTGGCCATTATTAAGGCGCAAGTCGAACATCGACAGGCTCAGCAGTTTGAAGTTCAGAGGAAGCTATTAGGAGATCCTGCGAACGGAAGTAAAGGGTTAATTGCGCAGCAAAAAGAAACTCAGCAAAAACTCACTGAGATGAGTAGCCAGATCAGTCAGCTTGAGACTCAGCAGCAAAGTGTCGTTCGAAATCAAAAAGCATTGGATCAACAAGTCAAGACGTTAACTACAGGGTATGCCCGGGATTGCTTAGAGAAGACTACAGTGAGCAATTATCGTTGCGTTCAAAATGGACCGCCGGTGTCTGCAACCGAGTACTTGCTCTGTCGCTACAAGCAGGAGCAATCTCTTGGGGCAAATCGAGTGATTGAGAGAAATAAGTTGGTGACTGCCCGAGCGACTTCGGCCACTCAGGGTTTGGAATCTGTTATCAATGCCATGATTTCGGATATGCCCACCCGAGACAGTGCAGCTATTCCTGTGGATCAAAAAGAGTTGATGGCCTCCGCGAAACAAGGGCCTGCCGTC
>JBMSSC010000033.1:0-23730 GCA_049424145.1 Bdellovibrionia bacterium | reverse complement strand
AAACTCAGAATGAAGTGACATTCTGAAAAGCATTTTAAAAGAAGAAGCCTAAGATCAGAAACCCCTAATTTAGGCTAAAAAGAAATCCTCTTAAAAGACTGAAGAAAACTTAAGCCACCTCCGGTCGGCTTGAGGGAGCCAAAAGATCGGTGGGGTTTCAGGGGTTTTGTTGCGGCCTAGGATTTGCCGTTTCTTCAACCCGAGTTGGCTTGGATGAGTGGGCAGGGAAAAAAGAGACCGAGACTCTTTAAGTGGGGTCGTCAATTGGATAGGACAGGAATTCACATGAAAGCAGCTGAAATTAGAGCCCGTTTTTTAGAGTATTTTTCCCAAAAAGGTCACACGATTGTGGAGAGTTCCTCATTGGTGCCTCAAAATGATCCCACTCTCTTGTTCGCCAACGCTGGGATGAACCAATTCAAAGATGTGTTTTTGGGTCATGAAAAGCGAGCCTACACGAGGGCAGCCAGTGCTCAAAAATGCGTGCGAGCAGGCGGCAAGCACAATGATTTGGAGAACGTGGGGTTTACCGCTCGGCATCACACTTTTTTTGAAATGCTGGGGAACTTTTCTTTTGGGGATTATTTCAAAAAAGAAGCCATTCACTATGCCTGGGAGTTTGTGACTCAAGTTTTAAAGCTGCCCCAGGACCGACTCTATGTCACGGTTTATGAAAAAGACGACGAAGCGGCTCAGATTTGGCATCACCAAGAGGGAGTGCCCCTGGATCGGATCTATCGCTTTGGGGACAAAGATAATTTCTGGTCGATGGGTGAGACGGGGCCCTGTGGTCCGTGTAGCGAGTTGTTCATTGACCGGGGAGAAAAGTACGGCTGTAAAAAATCCACGTGCGCCATGGGCTGTGATTGTGATCGCTACATGGAGTTTTGGAACCTCGTGTTCATGCAGTTTAATCGAGCAGCGGATGGAACCCTGACGCCACTGCCCAAGCCTTCGGTGGATACCGGAGCAGGCTTAGAGCGTTTAGCGGCCATTCTTCAGCAGGTGGACACCAATTACGATGCTGATCTTTTTCAGGCGATCATTCAAAAAACGGCTGGGCTTCTGGGCTCACCGTTGAGTCCTCAATCGGAGGCTGCCGTTTCTTATCGGGTTATTGCGGATCACTCCCGGGCAACGGCGTTTTTAATGGGCGATGGCGTGCTTCCTTCAAATGAAGGACGGGGGTATGTCCTAAGGCGCATCATGCGTCGGGCGATCCGCCATGGGAAGAAATTGGGTTTTAATCAACCGTTCCTCTATCAGACGGTGGGGTTTGTGATGGAGGAGATGAAGGACGCTTATCCGGACTTAATGGAGAAGCGGGCTTTTATTGAAAAAGCCGTGCAAGCTGAAGAAGAGCAGTTTTTTAGGACTGTGGAGCGAGGGTTGGCGCTTTTAGATGAAGAGGTGCAAAAGCTGGGAACCTCCAGAACGCTGAGCGGAGAGGTTGCCTTTAAGCTCTATGATACCTATGGGTTTCCCCTCGATCTCACGCATGTGATTTGCGCAGAGCAGGGCATTGGAGTCGATGAGGTGGGCTTTGAGCGATGCATGGATCGTCAGCGATCCGAATCTCGCAAGCATTGGAAAGGTTCTGGTGAGCAGAGCATCAATAGTGTCTACTTGCACTTGGCGCAGCAGCTGAAATCAAAAGGCGGATTGCCTCAGTTTGTGGGCTATGAAAGGCTGGAGAGTCACTCGCCTTGTCTTGCGATTTTAGTTCCCCATGAGCAGGGCTTAGAGAGTGTTTCATTTTATGACGCTCCAGCTCTTGCCATGACGGCAGACTCCACGGAGGGCTCATCGCTGATTGAAGCGGTGTTTGCTGAGACTCCGTTTTATGGAGAAAGTGGCGGTCAATTAGGGGATCGCGGTCGTGTGTTGGGAGAGGGGAATTTTGAAGCCGAAGTGATTGATGTTCAAAATCCAGTTGCAGGATTGATTGTGGCTCACCTCAGGATCAAGAGCGGCACCTTGCATGTGGGAAAAAAATACACTCAGCAAACCGACCGTGAGATTCGAGCCTTAACGGCGTGTCACCACACGGCAACCCATATGCTTCATTGGGCATTAAGGGAAGTTTTAGGAAAACACGTGAAGCAAGCGGGGTCCTTGGTTGGACCTGATTTACTTCGATTCGACTTCTCTCATTTTCAGGCCATGAGCGAAGGGGAACTTCAGCAGGTGGAGGACCTGGTGAATGAGAAGATTTGGGCCTCCCATCCGGTGCAGAAGATGGAAATGAATAAAGACGAGGCGATTGAAGCGGGAGCCATTGCATTTTTCGGGGAGAAGTACGGGGATCGGGTCCGTGTGATTCGAGTTGGGGATTTTTCCACGGAACTGTGTGGGGGCACTCATGTGAATCATGCAGGGGAGTTGCACTTATTTAAACTCGTCAGCGAGAGTGGAATTGCAGCAGGGGTGAGGCGCATTGTGGCTTACACCTCGAGGCCTGCTTTTGCTTATTTGCGAAACAAAGAGATGGAAGTCAAAACCATTCGCGATCGCCTGAAAGCCTCCTCGAGTGCTGAGATTTTAGGGAAGATTGATAAGCTTTACGCCTCTGAAAAGGAGCTGAAGAAGCAGATTGAAACCTTGCAGGCAAAAAACGCAAGTGGCGAGGTGCAAGAGATCCTCAGTCGATCCCACGTGGAGCAGGGCACGCAGTTGGTGCTGGCTGAGTGTGCGCCCAATGCGTTGGGACTCAAGCACTTAAGAGAGCTTTCGGATCGAATGAAGCAGAAGTATCCCAATTCGGTGATGACCTTGGGGATGAAAGATCCAGAGAGTGGAAAAGTGTTTCTGATTGTCACCACGGGTCCACAAGCGCCTCAGAGCCTGAACTCAAATGAAATCCTCCAAACCATTGCTCCGTTGATTGAGGGCAAAGGTGGGGGGAAACCTGATTTTGCGCAGGCAGGAGGGGTGAAGGCCGCTGGAATTCCCGAGGCTTTGAAAAAAGCGCAAGCGTGGATTGAAAACCACCTGAGGGCCTCTGGATCGCGCTCAGGGTAAGATCATCTGAGGGAGCGGATGAGGGGAGGCAGGATGGGTGGGTGGCGTGGATTAGGGTTGGGGTGTCTTTGGCTGCTCACGGCGTGTCAATCGGGAGGCTCCAAGCCTGAGGGCATCAGTACCTACCGCACGGCTTCAGCCCACGATGTGCAGTCTTGGGATCCTCTGTTGGCAACCGATCCGTTCACGCGTCAGATCCTCTCAGCCACCCATGAGTCGTTGTATCAGTCGGCCTACTTGGAAGACGATCATCGCATTGAGCCCCTGTTAGCTGCCGGCATGCCCCAGTACTCCTCAGACGCTCTGACGGTGACCATACCGATTCAAAAAGGAATTTATTTTCAGCCCGACCCCTGTTGGAAGAAAAAATCCAACTCTCCACGCGAACTCGTGGCTCAGGATTTTGTCACCAGCTTTAAGCGTCTTGCCCTGCCTTGGGTGAACTCCCCTTCTCGAACGCTCTGGAGTCAGAGGCTCATGGGGTTTGAGGCGTTTCAGGCACACTTGGCTTCAGGAGGAAACGTTGAGTGGGCGAAGCGTTTGGCCGAAGGGCTCTCAGGGGTCAGTGCTGTGGGGTCTCATGTGCTGCAGATTCGTTTACTTCGAGAGGATCCCCAGTTGCTCCACGCCTTAACTCAGCCCTGGTTGGCTCCCCTCCCCAGTGAGCTGCTCCAATGCGCCACCGATGCTCAGGGGCGTGTCTTGCGACCTTGGTCCGGCACAGGGGCGTTTCGGGTCTCGCAGTGGGTGAGAAATCAGAAGATCCGATTGGACCGAAACCCACAGTTCCGAAAAGAGCGCTACCCTACGCGGGGCGCCTCTCAGTTCTTTACTTTGGGACTGATGGAGGATGCCGGTAAGAGTATTCCCTTTTTAGATCGCCTGGAGTTTCAGATTGAGCCTGATTCCTCGCTCCGGTGGCTGAGTTTTTTAAAAGGGGAGCTTGAGGAGCTTGCGGTTCCAGCTCAAGAACTCTCCCAGGTGCTGATTCAGAAAAGTAATCTATCTCCTCCTTTTGTTCAAAAGGGGCTTCATTTGGAGCTTCAGGGAGCTCCGGTGATGCAGGTTCTGGCGATGAACATGAGAGATCCTGTTCTGGGATCGCATCCCGGCGTGAGAAAAGCCATTTCTGCGTCTGTGAATCGGGAGCTTTGGATTAAAAAATTCACCTCAGGAGTGGCCAAGAAGATGAAGTCAATCCTTCCTGAGGGGATGGGCTTGCAGCAGGTTCAACCCGGGCGACTGAGGTGGGATTATAATCCCGAACTTGCTCGTCAGTGGCTGAAAAAAGAGGGTTTTCCCAACGGAAAGGGCTTGCCCGTGTTTCAGCTCGATTTGGAGTCGATGGATCCCTGGGATCGGAAGCTAGGGGAGTTCTTAGTGGGGCAGTTCAAAGCAGTCGGGATTCAATGTCAGTTGAACTTGAACTCGAGCGAAACGCAGAGGCAGAAAGCTGAGCGGGGAGAGCTCCAGTTGAGTTTACTGCGAGTGTCGCCTGAGAGTGCAGAGGGGTTGAACCTGCTGGAGCGCTTATCCAGTCCTCTGGATGCTACGCATTATCAGAACCCCAGTTTTGATGCTTGGCTGGAGCAAGTGGCGTTTTCCAAATCAAAAGCTGAGCGATTAAGTCTTATTTTAAAAATGGATGCCCTGATTCAAGACGAGGTTCCCTGGGTTTACGGGGTGCAACAAAGCCCCGTGGTCTTGGCTCAACCGTGGCTTTTCAATGCTCACGGCAGTTCCTGGACGCTGAGCCCGTATAAGTACCTCAAGGTTCAGCGAGAGATCCAAGTGCGATATGAAAACGAACGGAGCGATTAATCGGATTTTCAGGGGCGGGGGACGATCCGTTGGCACTGGGGGCCTCACGTTTTGAGAAAATTTTGCCGACAAGAGCAGAGAAAGACGCAGGGATGCGAGTCAGAGAGGGAAATCAGAGGGGGATTGGCACTTGCTCAATGGCGTCAAAAATTTAGCGTTTCAGGTGAAGTGGGGATTCCAATGCTGGGGAGTGGTTCTCGGCATGTTGGCAGTGGGGTTGCCTCAGGCGGCTGCCGATGAGATCCCTTATGTGTATAGCGTGTCTCAGGCCCTGGGTCTTGGGGGCTCCGCAGAGCCGCCTGCGAAAGATTACTACCTGACACTGGGCACGTCTCAAGGGGTGAGGCGAGGCAGTCGACTACGAGTGTTTCGGCACGTGGCGACGTTTGATCTCTTCAAAGATCAAATGGATCGGGCGGTCACTTTTCCCATTGCCGTGATTCGAGTGGTTCATGTGGAGTCCGAGACGTCCGTTGCTCGCTTGGAGGCTTTTTTATCACCCGACGATCATGTTTCCATTTCTCCTCAGGCCATCATGGTCGGGGACCTTGTGAGACTGGAGTCGGAGCAGAAGAAGACGCTTAGGGAAAACGCCTCGGCTTCGGTGATCAGTGCGCCGGAGAAATCAGGGGCAGTTCAGAATTCAGCTCTCCTCATCAACGCGTCGTCTCTGTTAAAAGCGGCCCCTGCTGCGGCCGATTCTGGGCAAAAGCCCCAGGCTCAGTCCGAGCTGAAGGGGGTGGCTCCGACTCAGGACGGTGCACAGGCGCTCTCCTTGGGATCCCAACAGTCGTCGCCACCGAATTCTCCCTCAACACCGCCCCTCCAAGTGGAGGGGAAGACTCCCCTGGCAGGCTTAAACGGCAAGTCCTAGAGAACCCCGGATTCGGCTGGAGTTCTCCGCTCGTCGGGCATTTTCTCAGGCAGAGGAGGAGTGCTTAAGAAGCTGACGGTCTCTGAATGGATTTCAAAACTCGTTTGCTTGCTCCCTTCCTTGTTTTCATAGCTGTGGCTGCGAATCATGCCTTCCACGTAGACTGAGTGGCCCTTGCGCAGAAACTGGGCGCAGGCTTGGGCTTGTTTTCCCCAAACCACAATCTTGTGCCACTGGGTTTCCTGAGAGAGGCAGGGAGGTGTGGGAGCTTGGAGCGCCTCAAGGTTGCTTGGGTCTGAGTCTCCGGTTCGGGGGATTTTCCGTGAAGTAGCCAGGGAAAAATGGGTGACGGGATATCCGTTTTTGGTCTGCCGTTGAATGGGATCTCCACCGAGTCGTCCCACTAAGATTACCTTATTGACATCTTTCATACTGAAGCCCTCTTTTGACAGGGGAGAACTGCCAGTGTTGTGCCAGAAAAAAAGGTGTTCTCCAGTCCTGAAGTGCGGGGAACTCGGGCGTCTTGTCTTAAACTCAGACTTTAATCGGCCTGAGACTTCAGGCGTGAGGCCTTGCGTTCGATGTCCATTTCCCGTTCAGCGGATTTCTTTTTTAAAGTCTCGCGTTTATCGTATTTCTTTTTTCCCTTCCCGATGCCCAACTCGACTTTAGCCAAGCCTTTCTTAAAGTACATCCGAAGAGGAATCACACTCTGGCCTTTTTGAGTGACGCTGATCCACAAGTGCTTCAATTGGTGAGCATGGAGGAGAAGTTTTCTGCGTCGCGAGGGATCGTGATTCCAGATATTTCCATGAGAATAAGGAGAGACCGTGGCATTTAACAGCCAGGCTTCAAGCGAGCGCCCCTGGGGCCTGACCTCAACGAAGGCCTCCTTTAAGTTCGGAGAGGCCAATCTTAAGCTTTTGACTTCCGTTCCGCAGAGGACTAGCCCTGCTTCTACGACTTCAGTAATGAAGTAATTGGCTCGTGCACTGGGGTTGGAAGCAATGAGCTTTTCCCCTTCTTGTCGTCGTCCGTTTGATTTTCCGCTCTGTTTTTCATGAGTCTTCATCACCAGGGTACCTTACCGGAGTTTTTTATGTGAAGGGCTCTCTGGCATAAACACCAGAGCTTTCCGGGGATTAGCCCGGTTCGCGGTTCTTCGGGCGCGAAATTTTCGGAATCTTCCATCCTCATCTGGTCTGATCCTGCCCTCTGCGCGCACTTTCCCACCTTCCGTGGGTGAAGTTTTTAGAAACCGATCCTCTTAAACTCACGAAGCGGCAAGTCAGCCTCAACTCTCTTCGTGTTTTTATAGAGTTTACCCCACATCCGTTTGGCGCGATCTCTCGCCCATGGGGGAAGCTTGTCATGGCTGGATCAAAGAACCCTCTTCTTTTTAGCGATCTCAAATCCGGAAGGCAAGCGTTAACCTCCTCCTCAAGCGGAGGAGGGTGGGCTCAAAAATGAGGTTCAATCCAGCCCAGCGCTCGGATCGGAATCACCCTAGAGGGCAAGCGATAAGTTCATGCCTGCTCCCCAGAGGTTTCCTCCCGCATCATAGCCCGGGGAGCCAATCTTGGGGTCCTGCGCATTTCCCGATTCATTGGCGGCTGTTTTCACAATCGTCTGACGAACGAGCGCATGATACGTCAGATGAAAATCCAGGCTCATGGGCACTTCCAGGCCAAGAAAACGAGGGCTCTGAATGCCCATTCCAAGATTGAGGACGTGTTTGGGGGGGTCGAGGTAGTTACCGGCCCCCGTGGTGGGAGTGGATAAAAAGCTCGGTCGATAGGCGTATCCTAAGCGAAGAGCCGTGGTGTCGGTGAAGCGGATTTCCTGACCGACCTTAGGAATGAGGATGTTGGTGTAGCTTTGATCGGGAGCTTTTCCAGGCATGATGCGAAAAAAGTTGTGATTTTGGGTCGGCTCCTCCAGGAAGAGGGCTGGGGGTTGATAGGCATTCCACATCTGCCAATCCAGTTGCGTGTAGAGCCGACTGGAGGAGGTGATGGGAAACGAGCCTCCCAGTTCAAGTGTGAGAGGGTCATAGTAAAGAGCCGAGGTGCCGTTGAAATCTAAGTCCACGGCCGCCTCTCCTAAAACTCGAGCTCTTGTCTTCAGCGTCATGATGTTTTCCGTGGCGGAAGCCAACCGCACCACGGCACCCCAATTCACGGACTGACTTCCGGTTTGAGGCGCATACAGGAGTCCAACGTAGGGTGTGAGTTTTGGTTTCACGCTTGAGGAGAACTTCATGGAAGAGCTCGTCCCAGCATTCCCGGTGATGAAGGCCTCCCCATGGGAGGTGATGGAAAAATCAAAGCCAACGCCTGCTCCTAAGTGAAAGCCTGGCAGAATCTCTGAGCCCACGCCTAGATTCACCTGCGGACGCTGCGTTCGAGCACGATACAGAACATACTCCGGTTGAAGGCGTTCCCCCGTGTCAAACATGGCAATCTGTTGGATGGGGATAAAACTCACGAGCCCTAAGTTGAGGGTGGAGCGGTCGGCAAAAAGCCGATAGGTCAGGCCAATTTCCTGTCCAAACGTGGGGCGATACGACATGTCAATCTCGCCATATAAAGGGTTACCCTCCGTTTGGTCCCCGCTGTGGCGGTTTTGAATTACGACGTTTTTGATGGGAAGAAAATTGGGCTGAACAAAGACCATCCCGTAGCTGAACTGCAGCCGAGCTGAGCTGAAAGCGCCAATGGATGCCGGGTTGTGGTAGGCTGAAAAGGCCTCAGCCCCACCACTGACAGTGGCTCCAGAAAAGGAGCGGCTTTTGGATCCAAAGCCAAAGGCATCACCCACGTTGGCTAAGGCCGGGGGAGTGATCCCTGCCAGAGTCAGAAGACTGAGCCCAAGCCAAGGGGATTGAAAGGGGGAACGCTGGGGATCCTTTTGCAGGTGGACGAGGGTCATGGGTCTCTCCGAGTCGATGGATGATGGTCGGTGCTTAAGTTGAGTTCGTCTCGAACAGCGAGATAGAGTTTTTCCCAGTCTTCCCAGCTTAAGGCTTCGGCTCGCAGCGTTTCCTTCACCTGGGATCGTTCCAGAGCCCGCTTCCAGGGAAGCAGGGAGCGGAGCATCTTTCGTTTCTGGGAAAAGCACACTTTTAAAAAGGATTGCCAGACTTTTTGATCCTCAGGAGCCGTGGTGAACGGGATTCTGGGCGTGGTGCGGCGTCTGAGAACCACGACCTCAGATTGAACCAAAGGAGGAGGCGAGAAGGCCCCAGGGGGAACACTCCAGAGTTTCTCCACCGTCCAGCGGTTCTGGGTCCACACCGAAAGGCTTCCCTGAGCCTTGGTGTTGGGCTCCGCTCGTAGCCTTTGAGCCACCTCGGCCTGAAACATGAGAACGAGCGTTGCGATCGCCTCAGGATGAGCAGCCAAGCGGGTGAAGATGGCCGTGCCCGAGGAATAGGGAAGGTTTGAGACCACTGCAAGCGGAGGGTTTTGGAGCCACTCCGACTGAGGGAGGCAGAGAAAATCACTCACGCGTACGCTCAGTTGAGTTGAACTGAAGTGGGTTTGCGCTTGCTCGGTCAGGGATTGGCTCCAGGATTGTCCTAGCTTTTGGTCCTTTTCCACAAGCAAGAAGCGCTGGAGGCCGGGATAGTGCTTCAGTTCATTTAAGATTTCCCGGGTGATGGCTCCTTTGCCGGGGCCAATCTCCAGGAGGCTTGTGCATCCGCTTTCTTGGGCCTCTTTTAATGCCTTTTGGGCAATGGCCAAGCAGAGAGCCTGGTCCTTTAAAAAATGCTGACCTAAAGCTCGACGTTTTCCGTGTGCAACCATGAATTAGGCTCCTTTAGGCTCCAAAATGAGCAGCCGCATTTAACGTGAGATAATCGGGGGATTTTAAAAATCGGCCTTGTGACCAGTGAAACGCTCCTGCTGCAGCAATCATGGCCGCATTATCGGTGCAGTATTTCATGGGTGGGAAGAAAACAGGCTGGCGAAATCCAAGGGACTGCCACTGTTGATCCAAGCGAGCCCTGAGGCGGCTATTGGCTGCCACTCCGCCGACGAACGCCATGGACTGACACTCCATGCGTTGGGCGGCAAGTCGGATCTTACCCAAAAGCGCATCCACAATCGCCTCTTGAGCTGAGGCGCACACATCCGCCAGGGATTCCTCAAGGCGTCCTTCCTTTTTCAGTTGGGCTGCTAAAAGGGATACGGCTGTTTTCAGTCCGCTAAAGGAAAAGTCCAGCGTATTTTTTTGAGCCAGAGCCCTGGGTAAGGCAAATGCATGAGGATTGCCTTTCTTAGCCTCCCGGTCAATCCATAGGCCGCCTGGGTAGGGAAAACCTAGGATTTTGGCAATTTTATCAAAGGCCTCCCCTGCGGCATCGTCCCGGGATCGCCCCACTAAGGACTGGTTTAAAAAATCAGCCGGCCACTGCTCAGGCGGTCCTTCGATGCGATACAGGTTGGTGTGGCCTCCGGAGACCATGGCTAAAAGCAGGGGATAGGTGAGTGCAGGGGGAGGGCCGGGCTGATCGGCGAGAAACAGGCTGCAAGCATGGCCCTCTAAGTGGTGAACGGGGATGAGGGGCTTATCTAAGGCATAAGCCATGGCCTTTGCGGCACTGACGCCTACAAGAAGGGCTCCCACAAGCCCCGGGCGATGGGTGACTGCAATGGCGGTTAAGTCTTCAGCACGGACCTGCGCGTCTTTTAACGCTTGATCGATCATGGGTTGAATGCTCTCCAAGTGGTTTCTGGAGGCAATCTCAGGCACCACTCCCCCGTAGGGCTGATGAATGGCAATCTGAGAAAACGTAGCTACACTTCGCACATGAACTGCACGGTGGGGTTCAAATTGAACCACCGCAGCACTGCACTCATCGCATGAGGTCTCAATTCCTAAAATCATTTGGCTTTCTTTTTTGCTTTTTTTGCTTCAGGAGAGCCTGGGTATTTATCCAACAGTTCCTGATAAAAACCTCGGGCATCGTCTTTCATTTCCAGGGCATCAAAAGACAAAGCAATTTGGTAAAGGGCTTTGGGAGTTCTGGGGGATTTGGGGTACTTCTCGGGAAACTGCGAGTAATCGACGATCGCTTTTTTAAATTGCTTTAAGTTGAAGTAACACGTTGCCCTCATGAACGTGGCTTCTTCAATTTTTTTGGCCTTCGTCATTTTTAAGTAGTGGCTCCAGGTCTCAGCAGCACTGGAGAATTGACCACTTTCAAAGGCTTTTTTCGCCTGAGCATAGGTTTCCTCAGGTTGAAAGAGCGAGGGATGGTTTTCCAGAGCCTGCAGGGACGTTGTTAGGGAGTTTTGAGTTTGTTCCAGCTGGGTGAGTTGTTGTTCTAAGTGCTGAAGGCGGGTTTCCCATTTTTTTTGCTCCTCTGGGTGAGTCAGGATGTTTTTCGGGTCCTTCAGCGAACTTTCCAGCTCCTGAACCCGGGAGTCCAGTGAGGCGACGGCTTCTTTGATGTCCTCGAGGGCCGATTGTTCTTTGACTTCCTGAACGGGGGGAGCGGTCAGAGTGGGGTAGGAGGCCAGTTCTCGGGAGTCCTCTTTGAGCTGTGCTCGAGTTTTGAGGCATCCGCTCAGCATAAAAAAGCAGAGAAGCAAGCCAAGCGCGAGGTTTAAGCCGTGAAACAGGGTTGGTCTTCTAGATGGAGTGAGTGTTTGTGGTGTTTGCATTTGAAACCCAGGCTTATCATGACCCTGCGAACAAGGCTAGGTGCCAAACATAACTAGAGAGGAGGTGCGCTACTCTCTGGAGTGGGGAGAGTGTTTTTTTTGTCCTCTGCCGCCTTTCTCTCTTCGTACACTTCAATCGGGGTGCCCTCGGGCTTGGGGTAGTCGTAACCCTGAGGAGGGGGTACAGCAGGTAAAGTCTGACTCTCGGATTCTTGGAGTTCTTTGGGAGGGGTAACTGGGGTATTGGCCAGAGGATCAGGAACGGAATCGTTCGTTCGGTTTCCTCCGTTTTTGATGGCCTCAAATTCAGCGTCCTCAGCCAGTCGTCGTGCTTTTTTGGCGTAGATCTCAGCGTAGGCAAAATTTTTAAACTTATACTCACGCTTGGCTTTAAAAAAATACTCACTGGCCTGACGATAAAGGTCGGGAGCAAGCACGTCAGCCCCCACTTCTTTGGCAGCTCGAATGGAAGCGGCCGTCTGAGACATCTCGTGGACCGGGCGGGTGGCAATCAGAGAGCACCCTGAAATCAGCAGTAGCGAGAGGGAAAACCAGAGCTGCTTTGGAAGAAAAAAGGAGGAAGTCTCAAAAGACTTTCCTCCTTTTTTAAGGATTTGGATCATGAATGGTTTCATTGAACAAGAAGAACAAGAATTCAACCAAGGATTCAATGATCAGATCTCAATCGTTATTTTGAAGTGATCACAAAGTTATCTCGTCGATTGCGGGCGTAGGCCTCTTCAGAGGTCGAAGGGTCTACGGGTTTTTCTTTGCCCAAGCTGATGATCGATAGGCGATCATCGGAGATGCCCAAGCCTTTGAGGTACTTCAAGGAGACCTTGGCGCGTTTTTCGCCGAGAGCAATGTTGTATTGAACGCCCCCTCGTTGGTCACAGTGTCCTTCGATTTGAACCCGAACGGATGGATTGTTTTTTAGGATCTCCGCATTGGCATCTAAGATGGACTTTGCTTGGTCGTCTAAAGCCGAATCATCGTAAGCAAAGTGAACGGTTTGAAGTCCCATGGCGTTTCCAGAGTCGGAGTCGCCCATGCCGGAATTCTCATCGGCATTGGCAATAGAAATGGGCGAGTCTTCCATGGACTTCTTTTGGCCACTTGCGCAACCAGAGCCATAAACCAGTAATGCAGATAATGCCATCCAAGCGAATGGACGAATCGTTCGTGCAGTAATCATCATAAGATAGTGTTCCTCCTCACCAGGCCAAAGAATGCAAAAAAATCTTGAGTTTTTTATGTGTACTCAATAAATATCTACACGGAATCTTGATTTGGAGAAAGAAGTTTCTTTCCCCCTGATTTTAAAAGGAGCTCTCTTGAGGATCCTCTGAGTGTTTCAGCTTTGGACTGAAGCGCATGGGTTCCTAAGAAAAATAAATCTGTGATCCAAACCATTCATCCCATGGGTTCCTCTTTCTCGTTGAGGGGCAGTCTTCAAGTTCCGGGCGATAAATCCATCTCTCATCGTGCTCTTATTTTTGGGGCTTTGGCTGAGGGGGAGACGGAGGTGAGAAATCTTCTCCGGGGAGGCGATGTTCATTCAACGTGGAATGCTCTGGAAGCGTTGGGGATTTCCATCCAAGAAAGTCAGCAGGATCCCACGCGAGTTCGGGTTTTGGGTCGGGATCTGAGGAGCTGGACTCGGCCCCAGAGCGCCTTGAATTGCGGAAACTCCGGCACCACGATGCGGCTTTTGATGGGCGTGCTCTCTGCCGCTCCGTTTGGTGTCGAATTGACGGGGGATGATTCCTTAATGCGCAGGCCGATGAAACGGGTGGCTGACCCTTTGCGTCAAATGGGGGCTCAAATTCGTCTATCTCAGGCTGGAACCGCACCCGTTTTTATCGATCCGGCCTCGGGGCCGCTCAGAGGGCTTGATTTTTCACTTCCTGTGGCCAGTGCGCAACTCAAAAGTGCTCTTCTTTTGGCGGGAGCGTTGGCCAATGGATCCACCTGTTTGCGAGGGGCGTTACTCAGTCGTGATCACACCGAGCGGATGTTGCCCCAGTTTGGGGTTCAGATGGAAGAGCGGGAAGATGAGCTGAGGATTCAAGGGGGGCAGAGATTTAAGCCCGCCTGTGTGGAGGTCCCTGGTGATTTCTCCAGTGCCGCGTTTTGGTTGGCAGCGGCAGCGCTGGTTCCGGGCTCTCAGCTTGAGCTTCAAGGGGTTTCTCTCAATCCCACTCGGATGGGTTTTTTAAACGTCCTTCAGCGGATGGGCGCTCGGTTTGATCTTCAAATGCACCGCATGCGTCCTGAGCCCATAGGTGATATTCGGATTCAGTTCTCGTCGCTTCAAGGGACGGAGGTGGAGCCTCATGAGATTGCATCTTTGGTGGATGAAGTGCCACTTTTGGCGGTGCTTGGAGCCTTGGCTCAGGGGGTGACTCAGGTTCGTGGTGCCCAGGAGCTGCGGGTTAAAGAGACCGACCGTCTTTCCGCTGTTGAGCATCACATCCGAGCCATGGGGGGGAGCATGGAGGTGTTTGAGGATGGGTTTCAGATTCAGGGACCCCAGCGTCTGCAGGGGGCTGTTTTAGAGTCTCGGGGTGATCATCGAATTGCAATGGCCTTCAGTATTGCTGCACTGCGCGCGGAGTCAGTCACTGAAATTCACGACACGGATTGCGTTGCCATTTCGTATCCCGGTTTTTTTGAGGATTTAAGACGCCTGAGGGGAGAGGGCTCCTAGGCGCAAGGCGTTGGCGTAGTTTTCTAAAAAAATCTCTCGCACTCGAGGGGGAGTCCCCTGCTTGAAGTTCAGAGTCTTCAGTTGGGCTTCCATGCGATCCATGAATTGGTGTTTTTCTTCCTTCGTGTAGTGAGCATTCATGGCATGGGATTGATGGAGGAGGTCGTGAGCAATGAAGTGGGTGGGCCAGAGTTGAAAAAGCTTTCGGATCTGCTCGTCGATGAGTTGGGTGATCCATTGGATTTGCTTTTTCTTATTCTCGAGCTTTAAAAAAATAGGGGCCGAAGCCAGGATCTGAGAGCTCATCTCAGCGCCTAAGCTTAAGTGGATTCGACCCTTAAACCCTTCTAAGCCTTTCATCATACTGATCAAATCTTCTTCTGGGCCTTTTTGGTAAGTTCCCTGAAGTTCAGTGAGGTAAATCTCACGGGCCTTCAGGGCATCGCACGGATCGAACTCATAGGAGATGGCCACAGGCACCAGATGGAGGGCACAAAGGCGCTCCAAGAGGGAGCCTTGCCCTGAGATCAGGAGCATTTTTAGGACCCCACTTTGGGTTTCGTCAATTCCGGTTTTTGCCCGGCCTTCGCGTTGAGCAAGCCAAACGGAACTTCGGCCGTCTGTGATCAGGGAGGTGAGAGTGGCAGAGAGAATCTTAGAGGACTTAAGCAGTTCCCGGGGGCTTAGGTTTCGTCTTACGGTAATGCCCTGGTTCATCTTGATAAGGTCAGCCACCAGGGGGTTTTTTAAAAGATTATCGCCTAGGCAAATGTGTGGGGTGGGGTAGCCTTCGTGGTGCAGGGCGTTGGTGAAGAAGGAGGGGTCACATAGAATGTCGCGATGGTTGGATAGGTAGAGGTAGCACTTCTTTGGGTCCAACTGATCCATGCCTGTCACCTGCAGTCCCAAAGAGGATTGTTGCACGATGGCATCGAGGATCGGAGAGATGACCTCTTTCTGAAATTGCTCAACGGATTGAATTTGACGGATTTTCTCAATTCGGGACCGTGGATCGTCTCCGGGGAAGAATCGGTTCACAATCCGGGTTAAAGAAGGGTGCTGAACCACGCGGGCGAGAGCGGCTTGAAATTCAGAGGTTGAGTACGGCTCAATGGAAGGGTCGCGCAGCAGGATTTCTTGAGGCTCGCTCAGGAGCGAGGTTTGATTTTCTGAAGAAACGGACTCACTTTGAGGTCGGATGCTGTCCAAGCGGTTGCCGTTTTTATCAGTTTTCACTTCTTGAGTCTACTTGAAACATCAGTAATCCGCCATAGAATGATTGAATTTAGGCAATTTTAGGCGGTGATCCTTCTGAAAAATTGGTATTATTCTTAAAATGAAATTCCAGTTACCCAAAAAAGTTCTCATCACGGGTGCTCAAGGATCATTGGGTCGGGTGGTGGTTCAAAAGTATTTAAAGGCAGGTTGTCGAGTCACCGGGACGATTTACCCGGATCCCAAGGCGGCAGGGGTGGAGCATGAGGCCTTGGAGTGGGTCACCGTGGACCTCTGTGATTCTCGCTGGGTGCGTAAGACGTTTTCAGAGGCTCATTTTGATGCCTGGGTGCATTGCGCTGGAGGATTTCGCTTCAGTACCGTGGAGCAGGTGACGGATGAGGATTTGGACTTTTTGATCAACTTAAACTTGAGGTCGGCTTTTTACCTGGCTCGGGAGATACTGCCGGGGATGAAGAAGCGGAACTGGGGTCGGATTGTGCTCGTGAGTTCGAAAGCCACTTTAAGACCAACGGTAGGGATGTCGGCTTATGCAGCGTCCAAAGCGGGGCTCAATATTTTGACCGAATCTTTGGCAGAGGAGACGAAGGGATGGAACATTTGCGTGAATGCGGTGTTACCCACTGTCCTCGATACGGAGGCCAATCGAAAGGCCATGCCCAAGGAGGATTTCTCCCGGTGGGTTTCTCCTGAGGATTTAGCGCAGATCATTTTTGATTTAACGAGTCCTCAGGGTCAGGTCATGCATGGAGCGTTGATTCCAGTTTCAGGTCGTCTTTAAGCCGGGAAAATTGATTGGGGGGGGGGAAAGATGAGTCGAGTGAAACCGGCGTTGAATGTGACGCTTGCGGATATCCAAGAGGCTAGAAAAGAGATTCAAAAGCATTTACCCCCGTCGCCTTTGCTCTACAACCCGTGGTTAAGTGATGCCCTGGAGTGTCGGGTGTATTTGAAGCTCGAGAACATGCAACCCATTGGGTCGTTTAAGATTCGGGGGGCCACGTATAAAATCTCCCAACTGAGTCGGAAGCAGAAGAGTCAAGGGGTGATTGCTGCAAGTGCGGGGAATCATGCGCAGGGAGTTGCCTGGGCCTCAGCTAAGCTTGGCACTCATGCCTGCATTGTGATGTCCAAGTCAGCTTCGATCATGAAGATTCAAAACACTCAAAGCTTAGGGGCCCAGGTGATTTTGCAGGGGCAGAATTATGATCAGGCCTGTGCGTATGCCAAGAAGGTGAGCCGAAAACAGGGTCGAATCTTGATTCATGCCTTTGATGATCCGGAGATCATTGCGGGTCAAGGTACGGTGGCTCTTGAAATCCTAGAGCAGCTTCCCCAAGTGGATTATGTGGTGGGAAGCGTGGGAGGAGGGGGGCTCATGTCTGGGGTGGCAACCGTGTTTGAGGGGCTCAGTCCTAAGACACAGGTGGTGGCCTGTCAGGCAGCGCGAGCATCCTCCATGATTCAATCCATTCGCAAAGGAAGATCCATTACCTTGGAGTCGGTCGATACGTTTGCCGATGGCATTGCGGTGATGAAAGCCAGTGATCGGATTCGGCGTTTTCTGAGTGGAAAGATCGATGAATGGGTCGAGGTGGAGGAGGATGCGATTGCGGCGTCCGTGCTGATGCTCATTGAGAAAGCTAAGATCATTGCTGAGGGCTCGTGTGCCGTTCCTTTGGCCGCTCTTGAGCAGTTGAAGAAAAAAATCCGTGGGAAAAAAGTTGTTCTGATCATCAGTGGCGGAAACATTGATGTGAACCTGTTATCGCGCATTATTGACCGAGGGTTAGTGTGCACGGGTCGCAGGGTTCGTTTAAACGTCTTACTGGCGGATCGTCCTGGGTCATTGGCCAAGTTGACGAGCGTCATTGCTCAGCAGGGAGCCAATATCCTGCAAGCTATTCATGATCGAAACGAGCCCTCCGTTCAGATTGATCAGACGGATGTGGCCTTGACGCTTGAAACGCGAGGCGTGCAGCATACGCAGGAGTTATTAAAAGAGTTAAGAAAAATAGTTCTCAGGCTTGAAGTTGTGCGTTAGCGGAGTTGCATCTCGTGAGTTGTCACTCCGTTTCAACCCGAGGGTTGAAGTAGAATGGAAGGTGAATGATTAAAAAACGCACTTCTCAGTTAGCTCTGGTTCGAACGTCTGTGCTCTTGTTGCTTTTTTTGGGCCTCTCTGGGTGTCTGGGCTTGGGAGACTCCCCTAGCTCCACTGGACTTGAGCCTGCGGATCAGGCCTCTTGCGCTCCCAAGCGCTTGCCCTCCGGGTTAGGTTCCGTGGGTCTTGCTCAAGTGTTTAACCCAGACCCCATTGTGCGCTCTGGAAATCGAGGACTGACGCCCAGAGTGGGTCCTTTGGATCAACTCCTTCAAACGGTGGAGTTAGCGCATTTGCGGGGCAATGGAGTGCTTTCAGGCTCCTACATTCAAGTCTTAAATGGGCTTAAGTGTCAGGAAAAGTATGGCGCTTACGATCCTGCCAATCAGTTTATCTACAGTCATCGAGACTGGCGTTTTGGTGAAGCCATGACGTATTACTTCGGGGATTCCTATCAGTCCTTTTTAGACAGCATTGGGTACCTTCAGCCATCAGGGGCAACCGGCGGTAGAAGTCGAAGCTCAGCTGGGGGGCCTGTTCAGATCATCGCTCATTGTGAATTAAATGATAATGCCTACTTTATTCGAGGCATGGATTCACGGGGAAATCCAGTCAAGCGAGTGTGCTTGGGGGATTCCGTAAGAACCCCTGGGGCGTTTTATGGGGATGATGCTGTGGTCACTCTCCATGAGCTTCAGCATGCAACCACTTCCGAGCAGTATTCCAGTGAGCATGACTTAAGTCAGCTCTTCTATGACGAAGCAGGCGCTTTAAATGAGGCGATCTCCGATGTGATGAGTTTGATTTTTACGGCACCTCAAGTTTCCTCAAGAAATCTAGACCCCCGCGTGTTTAGTCGCTGGGCGCTGGGAACCTTTGATCCGAAAAGTAGTCATGTCCGAGGCGCCCATCTATGCCCCGTATACGATTCTCGGTATCCCTCGTGTGACGGGTTTCCCGGGTTTTCTCTTCCCCGTCAGGAGAATGGGTATCAGACGACCATCAGTTATGTTTATCCAGACGGTTTAGGCTGGCCTTATCCTGCCAATGTGAAAGGCAGTCAAGCGGCTCAGAAAATCTTCCTGGGTTATCCGTCTCAAGAGGAGATTCATAATGCGGGGATGGTGATGCTGGGGGCGTTGTGGGATGTTTACTCAGCAGTGCTTTCAGGGCATTCCGAGGATGAGGCATCGGCAAAGAAGATGGTTTCTCAACTGATTCTTGAGTCTCTCAGGCATTTGCCAAAGCCGAACACCACTACGAATCACTCGCCTGTGACCTTTCTTCTTTTTGCTCAGAACTTGGTGAATTATGCTCCCTGGATTTCTGGCCTGAACTCCGTGGACCAAAGTCGCATCCAAGCCGCTCTTCGAGCTCGAGGTTTATTTGATGCTCCCTTTGTGGATCGTGAGGATTGGCTGGGCTTAGGCAGTGGTGCCACTGTGGGTGGCTCAACTGCCCTGACTCCGGGGGTGTATATTGAGGATAATCCCGAGGTGCTCTCCGGGTGGTTGGATCAGCTGGGGGTGGATTCTCAAGCCGTGTTTCGTCGATTTACCCCTCAAGTCAATCACACGCTGAATCCCGGTGAGATCGCCACCCTTTGGTTTGATCTTCAGAATCAAGCGGATCCCACGGTGGGCGGAGTTCTTGTAACGGTGAGCTCCTTGGATCCCGATCTTGAGATCCTCGATCAGCGGATCAATGTGGGTTATATGACTCGATCAGGGCTGAATCAAACGCAAGTCATGTATGAAAAAATTAATGGAAATTCCATTGTCACAGCTTTAGGATCAGGATTGGGGCGGTCGAGTATTCCAATAGGAAATAGTTATTTTAAAACCAATCCATTTTTTAATCGGAGTTTAAGGACAGCCGTTTGGGTGAAGGTGGCGGAGGGGGCTTCACATGGAAAAACAGTGGAGCTTGAGATTGAAGCTGCGCCGTCCAATGCAGTGGCCTCCAAGAGAACCGTTGAACTCACCATCGAATAAAACGCTCGGAGGACTTCATGAAGGCTCAACGGTGGATTTTAGCGCTTGGTGCGGTTTTGATGCTGCTTTGGGGTGGCATCCATTGGTTCCAATCAGGGACTCAAACGCAGGAGGGAAGGGTCCCTGCCCAGGTGGCAGGAAATTCGGGGAAAGCCCCTTCTCATTCCGATTCCAAGGCTCGTTCGTTAGGATCACCTCTGGCCACCGGAGCTGATTCTGGGGTGTCCTCCTCAGTCGTGCCCGCGCAAAAGTCCTCCTCCTCTCAACAGTGGGAGCAGTTCACACAAAGGTTTGGGGCTCACCTGGTTCCTCGCTTTAGCAAACAGGGCGTCTTAGTTTCCATTCAGGGTGCTCCGCTTCCCTCGCCTCTTGACCGGAGCACGCGCGCGTTGCAGGGGTTTGATCCATCGGACCCCAAGGAGGTGATTCAGCGCAGCCAAGAGATTCAAAACGCATTGGCAAGTCTGATGGGCGTGGATCCCGAGTTTCCTCTCATGGCCTCGGAGCCGCACTGCGGTCCAATGTCCGCCCAGGTGAGTTTTAGGCAAACTTATCGGGGGATTCCGTTTTATCCTGACGGCAGCGTGCGAGTGGATCTGGGCAAGCACGGAGAGATCCTCTCGGTGGAGTCCGATTATGTGCTTCGTCCCAGGATTTTGGGTGAGCCGCAGATTCAGGAAAGTGTGGCTTGGACTTCGGCTTGGAGGGCCTCTCATGCACAGGAGTCCGTGACGAATGCTACGCGGATGGAGCCCCAAGGCGTCTCTCAGGTGATTTCTATGATCAATGCCACTGAGGGGCACATTGCCTATCGAATCTTCATCGAGGGTCGCGAGATGATGGTGGATGGCATCTCAGGGGAAGTCCTTTGGTCCAAAGATTTAAGACAGTTTTAGAGCCAAGGGTAAAACTTCCTCAATGTGGTTGACGTAATGAATCGTCATCCCTGAAAGAGCATACGCTGGAATTTCAGTGACGTCTTTTTCATTGAGTTTGGGCAGAATCAGAGTGTGAATCCCAGAGCGTCGAGCGGCAAGGACTTTCTCTTTAATTCCTCCCACGGGAAGGACTTTCCCAATCAACGAGAGCTCGCCCGTCATGGCGATCTTGTTTTTAACCTTCCGTCCGGTGAGAAGCGAGTAGAGCGCTGTGGCCATCGTGATCCCAGCAGATGGGCCATCTTTGGGGATCGCTCCTGCAGGGATATGCAGATGGTAGTCATAGGACTTAAAGTACTTTCGCTCTTGGATGCCCTCTAAGATGATCTTCTTCTTAATGTAACTCCAGGCAATGTTCGCGCTTTCCGTCATGACGCCTCCCATTTGTCCTGTCAGCTTTAAAAGGCCTGAGCCGGGCACTTCAGCTGCTTCAATGAACAGGATGTCGCCACCTAAGGCCGTCCAAGCCAGACCGATCACCACGCCTGGAGCCACAATTCGGCTAGCGGCCTCATTGTAAAATCGCTTTGGTCCTAACCACTTTTGAAGGTCTCCTTCTCGAATCACAATGGGAGCCCCTTTTTTGGAAGGAGGCGTTGGTTTTTTGGCTTTCCTGAGGGCCTGCTCATTTTTTACAATTTGCGTGGCGGATTTGCGGGCAATCTGGTTAATGAGTTTTTGTAAGGACCTTAAGCCTGGCTCGCGAGCATAGTCGGTCATCATTTGGCGGAGCGCTTTTTTCTCAATCTTTAGCTGAGAGGGGCTCACACCGTTGGCTTCTAATTCCCGGGGGATCACATACTGTTGGGCAATCTGTTCTTTTTCCTCAAGCGTGTAGCCAGGGAGTTCAATGACCTCCATGCGATCTAAGAGGGGGCCTGGAATGGAACTCACCGTATTGGCTGTTGTGATGAACAGGACGCGGGATAGATCAAAGGGGATGTCTAAGTAGTGATCTAAAAAAGTGCTGTTTTGCTCCGGATCAAGCACTTCTAAAAGAGCTGAGGCAGGATCCCCTTGAAAACTGCTTCCGAGCTTATCGATTTCATCCAGCATGAGAACGGCGTTTTTCGTTCCGGCTCGTTTTAAGCCTTGAAGGACTTTACCGGGCATGGCACCCACGTAAGTCCTGCGGTGGCCTTTGATCTCAGCCTCGTCTCTCATGCCCCCAAGCGAGAAGCGAAAGAAGCTTCGGTCTAAGGTCTTTGCAATGGATTTGCCAATGGAGGTTTTTCCCACGCCCGGGGGACCCACGAGGCAAATCATCGATCCCTTGGGATCCTGCTTGAGTTTGCGAACGGCTAAAAACTCAATGATTCGTTCTTTGACCTTCTCTAACCCATAGTGATTCTCATCGAGGATCTTCTGAGCGCGCTCGAGATCGAGTTGATCGACGGATTCAGTGCTCCAAGGCAGTGAGCAAAGGGTCTCCAGGTAGTTTCGCGTCAGGTTGTACTCGGGCGACGTCTCTGAAATGGATTCAAACTTCTCCAGCTCTTCTAAGGCGATCTTTTTGGCTTCCTCAGGCATCCCTGCTGACTCAATGCGGGCTCTAAACTTTTGGCTCGACTTGTCCTTACCGTCAATCTCCATGCCGAGCTCTTTTTTAATCGATTTCAGCTGCTCTTTTAAAAAGAACTCTCTTTGGAGCTTGCCTAACTTACTGTTGACGTCCTCGTTGATTTTCTTTTGTAAGTCCGCAACGTCTTGCTCTCGTTTGAGGTGCAGAAGGAGTTTTTCAAATCGGGCTTTCACCGAGAGCGTTTCCAGGTAATCCTGGGCATCGGATTTAGGAAGGGTGAGGGCAAAGGCCACCAGATCAGCCACGGTTCCTGGGCCCGGAGCGTTGATCATGGCAAGCTTCATTTCTTCCGTGAAAAACGGGTTGATCTCCGAGAGTTTTTTCACATGGTTGACAATCGAGCGCGTCAGGGCATCCGTCTCCGTGGTCTTCTCCACTCGGTCGTCTAAGTACTCCGTTTCAACAACAATGTAGGGCTGCTCGGAGAGGATTCTTTTGCTTCGAAACCGCTTCATGCTGTGAACCAAGAGGTTCACCGAGCCATCCGGCATCTTCAGCCGCTTAATGATCTTTACGGCAACGCCCACGGGGTAGAGGTGCTCAGGCTTGATGTCTTCTTTGATGTCACCCTCTTTGACCAACACTAATCCGATCATCCGCTGACGGTTAATCGCCTCTTCAATCATGGCCACTAATCGAGGATGAGTCACTAAAAGCGGAGCGAGCAAGGTAGGAAATACAATCGGGCTGTTGGTGGGGAGGATAAACAGATTGGTGGGCATCAGTTGATCCGTCAGAGCCACGCTGCCGGATCGAGAAGAATCGGGGTTGGAGGGGTCTGCCGGTGCGGTGCGATCGGAGTCCAATCCATTTTTCGATTCGTTCGTGTGATCTTTTTCTAACATGCTTTTGTGCCTCAATTCTTGAAGTCCTATCACCCTTATTGCACGTGATTCCTTTTTAATGGGGATGGTTTTGACCTTGGCAAGCAAATCCTAGGAAAAGGTGCAATGAAGCTCTCTTTTTTTTAAAACGAGACCGTGACAGAGGCAAAAATCTGAGGGATCCCACTTTTCTGAGAAGCCAGTGGCTCAGGTGAGGGCAGCCTAAAACTGAGGACGATTAGCTTTTTTCGTCTTTATATTGCTGCCAGAGTTCGTTTAAAGTTTCGGAATCCTCCATCCAAGGGGGGAGTTCAAGGACCTCTCCCTTTCGATAGAATCGAACCTGATTTAAGATTTCAGGGTTTCCGAGTTGGGTTTTAAATAAAAACCTCAGTTCTGCGTTGGTAAAACTCGCATAGGGACGGGAGGAGTTGCCCAAGCCTGTGGCTGCCTGTTCATCCAGTCCATCTAAGATGAAGTGAATGGTGTTTCCCTGAGAAAGAGTGAAGCCAATAGCCGCCTTACAGGCTCTTTTAATGGCGATGTCCTCGGGGTCTCCTCGGCCTTGCCTTCGAGTGCTGGGTGAAAAGTCAGGATGTCGTTTGAGGTAGTTCAAGTAACCATGAAAACGCTTTTGTGCTTCAGCCGTGAACTCCAGGACGGACCGAGTATCCGTTTGCTGGTCACTCGGATTCACGAGGAATGCAAAAAGTTGATCATTAAAAGAATCGATGGTGACTGCCGGATTCAGAGAGGAGTTCAGAGCGCTCTCGAGAGCTTTGACCGTAGGGGTGCGATATTCATTGAGTCCGTAAATCAAATCTCCAAGCTGGTACTTCAATCGCGCCGAGGAGTAATAGTCCCAACCTAAATCTCCTTTTAAACCATTGCTTCGAAGAATAGAGACCGGGCCTATTGGATTTTGGGCGGGCTCGATGAGTCCAGTCCAGGGGG
>JBMSSC010000032.1:0-24004 GCA_049424145.1 Bdellovibrionia bacterium | reverse complement strand
TTAACCTCTTCTGACGTCACGGGAGCTTTGGCTTACTCGCCCGTGAGTCGAGCTGGGGATTCAATGACTGGGACTCTTTCACTGCCAGCTAATGGTTTAGCAGTGGGCAGCAATCAACTCGTGGTCTCCGGTGGCAATGTCGGTATTGGAGTAGCGACACCGAGTGATGCGCTCATGCTGAGTGGAAATCTGGTTGTGCCCTATCGAGCTTGGAATACTGGACCTTTAGTCAGTCTACCTGTTTATGTTGGGGGAACTAGTGACTTCACTGTAGCATTCTGGGACGGTAAAAGGGGTGCATTTTTTGCGGGTGAAGTTCAAAGTGGTTCTTTTACACCAAACAATCTGGGTTATGCTTCAGCAAGTTTTGGTAAAGATTCGCGTGCTTTAGGTTATGCTTCCGTATCTTCTGGACAAGGCGGTACTGCGAGTGGGGATCGTTCCTTTGTGGCGGGTGGATGGGGTAACAAAGCCATTGGTCTTGACTCCTTTGTTGCGGGCGATAGTAATGAAGCCAGTGGTGAAGATTCCATTGTAGCGGGTGGATGGGGTAATCGCGCAAGTGCATGGGGTTCTTTTGCAGCAGGTGAGAGTAATACTGCGAGTGGTTCTCGCTCCTTCGTCGCGGGTGGATGGGTCAATACAGCGAGTGGTTCAGGTTCCTTTGTAGCAGGCGTTGGGAATCTATCGACAGGATTTTCGCAGTTCACCATTGGGCAGTTCAATCAAACTCGAGGGGATGAAAACGCAGCATCCTGGGTACAAACGGATCCTCTGTTTGTGATTGGAAATGGATTAAGTGGTGCGGCTCGTTCCAACGCCATGATGGTGCTGAAAAACGGGAACGTTGGACTAGGAACAAACTCACCCACAGCTCGTCTTGAAGTCGTTGGTACCATCAGTGCCACGAGTTTTAGTGGGAATTTTTCAGGGAACGCAACGACGGCTACTTCTGCAACCACGGCAACGAATCTTGCTGGAGGTGCGGGGGGGGCCCTGCCTTATCAAACCGGAGTAGGAACCACAACGATGCTCCCAATTGGGGCGCAGTCGGGGATGGTACTGACCTCCACAGGCTCAATTCCGCAATGGAGTGCAAGCCTTGGAGTCTCAAGCGGAGGGACGGGGATCACTTCTTACACCCCAGGAGATCTCCTTTACGCTTCAGGGGCTTCAACTTTATCGAAGTTAGCTATCGGAACCACCAGCGGGCAAGCTCTGATCGTCTCCTCAGGAAGTCTGGCATGGGGTTCTCCAGAATCATTTTCAGGGAGTTTATCGGGAGATGTGACGGGAACACAATCGGCCACATCCATTACTGCAGCAACGGTCACGGGGAAGTTACTCACGGGCTTTTCCTCAGGAGCGGGCGTGGTTTCTGCCTCGGATTCGATTCTTGCAGCCCTTGGGAAATTAGATGGGAACGTTGGAGCGAGAGTCCTGAAATCGGGCGATTCAATGACCGGGTCTTTACTGTTGAGCTCCACTTCTCCAACCTTGAATCTTCAGGCTGTCACCAAACAATACGTAGACGAGGCAATCGCAGGGTTCTCCACTGGAGTTTCAAGCTTCAATACACGAACCGGAGCCGTGAGTTTAAGTTCCTCAGACGTCACCAGTGCCTTAACTTACACCCCTGTCAAAAAAACAGGGGACACACTCACCGGATCACTTGACCTCGATGCTGCAGGAAGCTCTACTGCCGCACCCAGGACCTTGGGCATTGGAACTGCAAACTGGGTCGCCGGGAGAGCCGCACGTCTGACTTTTGGTGACCCAGGAACTTCGATTCAGACAGGAGTAGGGTACCGCCTTCAAATCGGTGCTTACTACGGGGTTACCATCAACGGGACTCGATTAGTCACGACGGCAATGGCTTATGGAGGGGCAACTGGCACCACCACAGATGCCTCTCTTAATGTGATTACAGGGCAGACCAATGCACCGGGTCTTGCTGTGACACCGATTGCTGGGCAAACCGCAAACCTCCAGGAGTGGAGAAATTCTTCGAATGCAGTGCAGAGCTCCGTGAGCAAAGATGGATATCTCGGGTTGGGAACTAGCTCTGCCAGCTATCGACTCGACATTAATCAAGGCAGTGCCTCCTTTGGCCAGCGCATCATTGGATCGGGAGCCGACAGCCCGGTGATTCGCTATGAAAACACCTCAGCGAACGCCAGCACTTACCACGTTGGATCCACCAATAATCTCTCGGGAGCTGGGGCGGGATTTTCGATTTATGATGTAACAGGAAGCTCACCTCGCTTTCTCATCCAGCATTCGTCTGGAAACATAGGAATTGGGACCACGGCTCCTGGTGCAAAACTCCAAGTCAATGGGAACATGATTCTTGGTTCCCAAAGTGGTGGAAATGATGACAATGCAGATTATTCGCTCAAGTCCAATGGACAACTCACCATTGGAGCCAATCAATCTGGTTCCTCCCAAAATGGCTTTGTGAACCTTATTCTTGCCGCCGGGACCACAGGCAGCCACACGGATTCGACTTTAGTTCTTGCGACTTTAGGTGCAGAGCGAATGCGAGTCTCAGGCACGGGGTTAGTGGGTATCGGAAACGGGAACCCAGCCTATCTATTAGATGTAGGAGGAGATATCAATACGTCTTCTTGCTTCAGAATTGGCGCCACAACGGTGAGTGGGGTCTGCACTTCTGACGAACGATTGAAAGAAAACATTCAAGATTATCACGGGGGACTAAAAGAGCTCTTAGGCATTCGACTCCGCACCTATCAGTTTAATGGCCTAGGGGAAATGCCAAAAACAGGGGAAACAGCCGTAGGAGTGATTGCTCAAGAAGTCGAAAAGACGAACCCAGATCTCGTCAAAACTCGCCTAGTCAAGATGCACCCAACTGACTCAGACCAGTCAGAAATCAAGGTAGTAGATTATTCAAAATTCACCTTCATGCTCATCAATGCAGTCAAAGAAATTTATACTAAAATCACTGAATCCCAGATCTCCCAAGAGCATCAACTCGCATCCAAAGCGGATCAAGCCGAGCTGGATCGCTTACGAGAAGAAAACCGGGAATTGAAGGCCCGCATGGAGCAAGCAGAAAAAGACGCTTCCGCTATAAAAGCCCGCCTCGAGCGTCTCGAAAAGCACCCTACTAAGTTTTAACACAGGCGAGCCATGGGGAGCCCCCCCCTTTGTCTTTTTTCACTCATACTCCTACCCACCTCCTCTACTCCGCATTGCGGGAGCAAGTAGAAACAGAGAGATTACTATGATATAGAGAATTTTTTTAATCCCCTTCATCTAGGAGTCAACCGCATGAAAACAAAAGCCCATCCCAAACGAATCTTAATCATTGGCGGCGTTGCAGGAGGCGCTTCAGCTGCAGCACGAGCCAGGCGACTCTCGGAGGAGGCCACTATCACCATTCTTGAAAAAGGCCCCTACGTCAGTTTTGCGAACTGTGGACTCCCGTACGCGTTAGGTGGAGTCATTTCAGAACGCGATCGATTGCTCCTACAAACACCGGAGTCCCTTAAAGCTCGCTTGAATTTAGACGTTAAAGTCCACACCCAGGCCCTGTCCATTGATCGGACCAAAAAATCAGTCTTAGCCCGTAATGAGCTCACAGGGGAGATGGAGAATTATTCTTATGATCATTTAATTCTTTCCATGGGGGCTGAGGCCATTCGACCCCCACTGCCCGGAATTGGATCCCGGGGGGTATTCACCCTGCAAACGATTCAAGATCTGGATGGCGTGCAAGAGTGGATAAAAGACCACGGCTGCCAATCGGCATGTGTTATCGGGGGTGGCTTCATTGGGATTGAAACGGCTGAAAACCTCGTTCACCGTGGAGTGAAAGTGACACTCATTGAGCGAGGGGATCAAGTGTTTACCCCCGTTGATCCTGACATGGCTGAACTGATTCATCATGAACTCAAGCAAAAGGGGATCACACTTCTCACCCAAAGTGAGCTCAAGGCCATTGAACCCACACCCGAACACCGCCTGAAACTCAACATTCAAGGCAAGGACGCTTCTTTTCAGATCAGCTCTGATCTTCTGATCATGGCCATCGGCGTAAGACCCCGCTCGAAGATCGCCCAGGAAGCAGGCCTTACTCTCGGAAAAACCGGGGGCGTTCAGGTGGATTCGGTGATGAGAACCTCAGATCCTGCAATCTATGCCGTAGGCGATCTCATTGAAACTCTTCAGCCTCAATTCTCAGAGCCTGCTTACATTCCACTGGCTGGACCTGCGAATCGTCAAGGAAGGATTGCAGCAAATCATATTTTTGGGCAAAGCTCGGCTTACCGAGGAACCTGGGGCACCTCCATTTGCCAAGTCTTTGACCTCACTGTGGCCACCACAGGGCTCTCACGCAAAGCCTTACGCCGCATGGGTAAGCCCTTTGAGTGGGTGAGCATCCACCCCCAGGATCATGCAGGCTACTATCCTGGAGCCACTCCCATGACGCTCCAGCTCACTTTTGAACCGGGCTCAGGGCGGATTCTTGGGGGACAAATTGTGGGAAAAAATGGAGTCGATAAACGCATCGATGTGCTCTCTGTTGCGATTCAAGCAGGAATGAGCGTCTTTGACTTGGAGCACCTGGAGCTGGCCTATGCTCCTCCCTACGGATCAGCCAAGGACCCTATCAACATGGCAGGTTTTGTGGCCTCCAATCTCCTGCGAGGAGACACGGAGATTCTGCATGCCCAAGACCTGGCTCACGCGATGACCCAAGGAGTCAAGCTCCTCGATGTCAGAACTACAGAAGAACACGAGGCAGGGCACATCCCAGGTTCAGTCCATCTCCCGATTGAGTCACTCCGCTCGTCACTCCATCAACTGGACCCAAAGCAACCCCTGGTGGTGTACTGTCAGGTAGGTTTTCGAGGCTACTTGGCGTATCGAATCTTAAAGCAAAAGGGATTTCAGGTCCGAAACCTAGATGGGGGATTTAAAACCTGGAAGAGCCTGAATTAAATCAGAAGAGGACACCGAGACAAAGAGAAAAAAAAGAAAAAAAAATTAAGGGTTGCTGGATTTGACCTTTCATCCCCAGCAACCCTCTTTCAATCTACTTCTTTAAGCCTGGTACATCTGATCAATCACGTCACGGAAGCGGGCTTCAATCACGCTTCTTTTCATCTTCAAAGTCGGAGTCATCTCACCTTCCTCCACGGAGAATTCTCGGCCAATGATGGAGAACTTCTTAATCTGCTCAAAGCCCGCGAGCTGAGAGTTGACCTGATCAATCACTTGGGAGATTTCTTGAACTACTTGAGGGTCCGTGATGAGCTTCGCTGCGGGGGAAGTCTTTTTCACCTGAGCAAGCTTGGATTCCGAGAGCGTGATGAGGGCGGAGAGAAACCTTCGGCCATCGCCTACCATGCAAACTTGACTGATGAGCGGAGAGGCCTTCAGCGCCTCTTCGATGGGAACGGGAGCCACCATTTTTCCCCCGGAGGTTTTCATGATCTCTTTTTTTCGTCCGCGAATTCGGATCAAACCACGCTCGGTTTTTTCACCTAAATCACCGGTATAAAGCCATCCGTCTTTCAGCACTTCCTCAGTGGCTTTGGGATCCTTGAAGTAGCCTAAAAACACGTGACGCCCCTGAGTGAGGATCTCGCCATCGGCTGCAATTTGAAACCCCGTATCATCAGCAGGTTGACCCACGGTGCCTGCCGAATCCACGTGGCGCTCCGTGAGACACAAAATCCCTGCCGTCTCGGTTTGTCCATAATCTTCCATTATCTCCACACCAATGGATCGAAACCACCTACAGACATCAGCTCGCAGGACGGCAGCTCCTGAGGCTGCAACAAAGGTCCGAGACAAGCCCAACGCCGCACGAATCTTGGATAAAACCAGACGATCAGCAAGCTTCAACTGGAGTTGATCCAAGAGCGGAACTTTCTTGCCTGAATAGCGAATCTCGGACACCCGACTTCCTGTGGCCAGAGCCCATAGAGCGAGTTCTTTTTTCGCTCCCGTGCGCTCCTCCATTTTCTTCATCACGCCTTCCATCATCTTTTCCCAAAGCCGGGGCACACAGAGCAGGAGTGTGGGCATGACTTCTGGAAGTTCCGAGGAGACCTTCTCAAAATCCGAGCAGAAGCTGACGGTGTAGTGAAGATAAATCCCTGCCCCTTCGTTTTGAAGCTTCTCTGCAATGTGGCAGAGGGGCAAGAAAGAAAAGACATTTTCGGAAGCAGGTGAAAGCTCCCAGCGTTTGGCCACCGCTTGAATGGCAAACAGGAGGTTGTCGTGTGAGAGCACTGCCCCTTTAGGCCTCCCCGTAGTGCCTGAGGTGTAGATGAGAAAGGCCCCTGCATGAGGGTTAAGAGCGGCAAGGTAGGCTTGGAGGGTTTTTGATCCCGCTTTTTGAGCCAATCGTCTGCCCTCTTCAATGACCGATTGATAAGAAACCGCTTTCTTTGAAATCGATGTATCACCGTCAAACACAATCACTTTTTCAATTCGTGACGGAAGAGCCTGCTCTCCTTGGTCTCCCACGATGCGACGGAAGTACTCTTTATTCTGCACAAAAAGGAAACGCGTCTCAGTATGCTCTAAGATGTAGAGAATATCTTTTGAGGTAGAATTTGGATAAACTCCTGCGGATTTAGCTCCAATGAGCATGGGTGCTAAATCCGAGTGCACCCACTCCGGGCAGTTGTAGGACATGATCACACTAATATCGTCCTTCCCCATCCCCTGCGATTCAAGATAAAGCCCCAAAGCATGCACTCGATCCGCATACTCGCGAACCGTAATGGATTTCCATTCGTTATTTTTTTTATAACGCTGCGCGACTGCTGCAGGTTCTTTCTCCGCCCACTCCACCAAGTAGTGTAAAATTGTTGTCATCTTTTTTGACTACCTCTGCTCCTTGGGGTTGTCAAATTGAGATCATCAGTTATGATGGAATAATTCCTAAATGAAAGAATGAATCGGCTGAAGCGAATGAAACGACTGAATCGAATGACGCACAACAAGAGCGTTTTCGTACCAGATGGTTCCAAAAAAAGGCTTCCCATCTAGTACGTAGGGAATAAATAAACGATCCCCCGTCCATAAGTTAAGGCTCAAAATCTCAGTCTCAGGCACCCAGTGAAGCGTGCCTTCAGAGGTGAGGCCCAACTTGGGCTCAAAGCGCTGATCCGAAGGCAGATTGGCCACAAACACAAAGACCATCCAATCTTCGTTCTTATGGATCTTAAATCCAGGAAACTGAAGAACCCCCACGGGGCAAAAGGCGCTCAAGGGAAGCTCAATGCCCGACTCCTCTTGAAACTCGCGTTGGGCGGCCTGAGCAGGGGACTCCTCAAGCTCGAGTTTTCCGCCTAACCCGTTCCACTTGCCTTGATGAAAATCAGGCTCTGCTAAGCCCTGAGCGTTGCGGTGAACCATCAAGACCTCCCGCCCACACCTCAAGTAGACTAAAACGGCGGGAATGACTTTTCGTTCTCCTGACTCAAAAGGATTCGCTTTCCTCATGCCTCCCCCCTACCAAATCCCCTGCTTCTGCCCAACCCCCAAAAAGACAAAAGAGATGACTTTTCTTGATTGTCTGAGGACGCTGACTATGTTAGTTTTCCGCACCTTATGGCAAAAAGACTTAGCGTGAAACACAGAAACCGAAGACACGATCAGCACACCGCCTACAAAAATGGCACCGCCCCTGCGGCCCATAAAGTGGCTGTGGAGCGCAGCAAAAAGGCCCTGAAGAAAAAAGCCTATCCCATGACCTAAGGGAACTCCCCAGTTGCTCAGACGGGGAGTTGACCGCTAAGAGACCTTTTGGGCCCACTGCCTGAGCTGATCCAAGTACCAATGAGTTCGAATCTCTGGATCAGAAGGCCGTGGTGCACGCTCAAGAGTCTCATGAATCAGCTTTTTTGCTTCATCCACACGACTTTGAGCTTGAAGAGCCTTCGCCATCAGCAAGGTCGCTCGAAGGCGATTATCCCCGTAAGAAAACTGTAAAGCCCGTTGAGCGAGCTCCTCTGAGGCTGACCACTGTCCTTGAGCCAGTTTCATTGCGGCATGATTGAAGTAGAAAGTGAACTCCGAGGGGTATTTTTTCTCAAACCGCTGGTAAATGGCCTCAGCCTGGTCAAATTCCCCTGACTTCCAAAGTGCATGAGCAAACTCCAGATGATCTCCCCGCTCTTCACCTGAGCGAATCCCCTGGCGATACTCCCGAGCTGCCGTTTTCCAGGCCTGCCTGGACTTTTCAGGCTGAGACAACTCTTCATACGCCTGACCGATCAGGCTCCAAAGCTCAGCTTTTGAATCCATTGAGCCACTGCCGGAGCTCTCTAGCGCTTTTTGAGCAAGAAGAAGAAGCTCATTCCAATCCTGCAGGGTTTTCTCGCGCTTACGCTCGAGCTCCTGAAGCCTCCTCCCTTCTGAAGCAACCGAAAGCCCCCTTTCGCTCTTCACCGCATGCGCCACCCAGCCTCGCGCCCCTGCTCCCAGCACCTGCTTCATCCAGCCCACAAGCTCAGCTTCCGAGTGAAACCCCTCCAGACGCGCCAGGAAATCCCCCTGGGGACTCGCAAGAATCAGCGTAGGATAACTCCGCACCTGGTACTTGGACTTCAGCGGCCAAGACACCTCACGATCCGCATCCAGCTTTAACTTCACAAAGTTGAGCGAATAACTTTGAAACTGGGATTGATTCAACACGCGCTCATCGAGTCGGTTACACGAAGGACACCAGATGCCAAAAAAATCAATCAACAGAGGCTTATTCTTTTGTTTGGCCTCCAAAATAGCCTCCTCAGGCTGATTGACGATAAACCCTTCACGGTTTTTTTGTATTGGCCTTCTCGCCCAGGCCTCAAGCTGAAAATCCACTGACACGGGATCAGGCCCCATCGATTGGGCCTTGACCTCAGCCTTCTTCTCATTCCAGGAAACCAGCACCTTGTGCTTCTCACAATAGGTCTTCGCCTCATCACAAAGGTACAGAGACACTTCATACTGAGCCGATCGTGAGTCGTGCACTCGGAAGAGCACCTCACGCTCCTGAGCGCGATCCGGGGGCAAAGTGAACCCTGTCCCCACCCGAAGGAGCATCATGGGTGCTTTTAAGTTAAAGTGATGATGAGCCGGAGCAATCGCTTGAATTTCAAGATCACCTTGACTCAGCCCGGCTGAAACCTGAAAATCCGGAGCCCGATGGATGAGGGAACGGCCACCGCCTACCACTCCAGGCTCCGGATGGGCCCAGAGCAAAGGAGAAGTCCATAGAACCAAAAAAGCAAACCCGAGTAGACCCTGCATGATTCCTCCTGGCTTTTGACTTTTTGACTGCTTCTTCTCCGAGTGTACTTGGGTAGCCAACGGTTTTCAACCGCACGGCGGTAGGCTCTTTTTTTTCTTCTCCAAATTCAAAAAAAAAGCCCAACCCAGCGACTCAACGCTTGGGGCTGGACTCTTTTGTCAACCTAAATTGGGCTTCGTAAAAACCGAAACGGACTAGGCCTGCTTGAGCATCTTCTGAAGCTCGCCTCGCTCAAACATTTCACAGATGATATCGCATCCGCCAATGAACTTGCCGTGGATAAAAATCTGAGGCACCGTGGGCCATTGCGTGAACTCTTCTAACGCTCCCCAAAGAGGATCATCTGAGAGAACGTCGACGGCCACAGGATTGTCCACTCCGGCTGCTCTTAAAACCTGACAGGCCCGCGCTGAGAACCCACATTGTGGAAACGCTGGGGTTCCTTTCATAAAAATCACTGCGGGAGCGGATTTTGAAATTTGTTCTACTTTCTGAATGAGTTCTTGAGTCATTTGGATTTCCTAAATTCTTCAGGGGTGTACGTTTTTAAAGTCAAAGCATGAACTTCGCCCGAGTCAATCTCAGCTTGAACTAGGCGAAAGACCATCCGATGCTGCTCAATCATCATTTTGCCTTCAAAAGCCTGAGAGACAATGACGGCTTGATAGTGATCTTGCGTTCCGGTTAAATCCACCACGGTTGCCTGAGTTTCAGGAGCGAGGGATTCGAGTTTTTGCTTCAGCTGAGCAGGATTCATAGTTTTTGATCTCCTGTGATCCGAGTGGGGTTCAAAAGCGGCCTTGTATCACTTTTCTTACACCTTGGCTAAGCAAATTTGAGGCAGCAAGACCGATCTCAGAGCCAAAACCCGAGCGTCCCTGGAGTCAAGCCGGGGAGCGAGATCGGTCAATTTTCTTAGGACACAGCTCCTTAAGAACACAAAGTTCACAGCGAGCCACACGGGCGGTACAAATTTTTCGCCCATGATCAATCATCAGGAGCGCATAGAGGCTCCAATCCTGCTGAGCCACCACCTCCATGAGCTGGTGCTCGATCTGAACCGCATTCTTGGAGCGAGTAAAACCCAGTCGCCCGGTGAGTCGGGTGACGTGGGTGTCTACGACAACGGCAGGGATCCCATAACCCACGCCTAAGAGGACGTTTGCCGTTTTGCGTCCCACGCCGCGCAGCTCAACTAGCTTCTGCCGATCCACGGGAATCTCCCCTCCAAAGCGAGTCATGAGGGCTTGGGAAGTCTCTTTTAAGGCTCTTGCTTTGCTTCTAAAAAAACCCGTGCTCTGGATCAGGACTTCAAGCTCCTGAAGTGTGGCCTGGCTCATTTCCTGAGCGGTGGGGAAGCGTTGAAAAAGAGCCGGAGTGACTTGATTCACCCGCTCATCTGTACACTGGGCCGAGAGGATGGTAGCGATCAACAGCTGAAACGGAGTTTTAAAAAACAAACTGCAACGAGCGTCCGGGTACTGTGCCTTTAAAATGGTCAGGATTTGCTCCATCCTGCGCTTTTCCAGCTCCCTTTTCTCTAAAGCTCTTTTGGACTGACTCAAAGCACTGGACCCGGATTTCGCTTGAGCCATTGCTCCACCTGAGACGCCGATTGGGCATTCACCACCAACTCCCGAGGAAACAGGGCTTTTCTAGCCATCCACACACCCCACTGAACATCATCCAGTCCTGCCACCTCATGCGCGTCCGGATGGATCGAGGTGAGGGTCTTGTGCTTGCGCATCTCAGCCCCCCAGCGCCAATCCAGATCCAGTCGGTGCGGATTGGCATTGAGCTCAATGGCCACTCCACAGCGCGCAGCCTCTTGAATGATCGCAGGCATGTTGAGCTCATACCCTTTGCGCCCCAAAAGAAGGCGACCCGTAGGGTGACCTAAGAAGCGGGTGTAGGGGTTTCGAATCGCCTGAATGAGACGATTCGTCATCGCCTCACCGTCCATATTCAAGCGCGAGTGAACAGAGGCAATCACAAAGTCAAACTCCGCTAAAACAGAATCAGGATAATCGAGCTGTCCATCGGCTAAGATATCACTTTCAATACCCCAAAAGATTCGGATCTTGGGGTACTTCTTCTGAAGCTCGAGGATCTCTTTTTTCTGCTCCCACAGGTCTTTTTCTTTTAAACCTTGAGCATAGAAAGCGGACTGACTGTGATCCGAAATCCCGATGTACTGATAGCCCCGCTCTAAAGCAGCAACCACCATTTGCTCAAGGGTTGCTGCTCCATCCGAGCGCGTCGTATGATTATGAAACACCCCTAAAACGCCATCCAAGGGCAGCAGGTGGTCTAAGGCGCCGGAGCGAGCAAACTCCACTTCCTCGCCCGTCTCGCGGGCTTCAGGCGGAATCACCCTAAGCCCCAAAGACTGATAAAACGCTTCCTCCGTCGGGGATTCTCTGAGGTGGCCCAAACCTCCCCATGCCAACTCTGCTGTTTCTGCTCCGTTGAAGCCTACTGCCCCATGCAATAAGGCATCCCAGTGTTGAGGGGTTGCCGTCGTGCGGGCCAGCTCGTAGCCAAACTGAGAGGCCGGAGCCAAGAAAACTCGCACTGGAAATTGAAGTTTTGTTTGGGCTAAGAAATCCTGAACGAGCCGGTCGACACGCTTTTGAACGTCCTCTTGCTGCACTTCCAACTCCGTAACCTGCGAACCGCCTACAGAAGTGAGCTCCACGAGAAAATCAAGCTCACTGAGCACTTCCAGGCGCCTGCGCAGAGCTCCTGTCTCACTCACCCGGCTTTGGGGAAAAGCCGCCTGCAGCGCCTTTAAAAACTCCTGAGCCCATGGGAGCACATCGGAGAGCTTTTTCAGGCCCTCGTTGGAGCGCATAAACAGCAGACCCTCTAAAATCTTTTGCTGCAGTGCTAAGCCAAAGCCTTTTAAGTGACTCAGGCGATTCTCTCGGCAAGCATACTCCAGCTCCCCCAAGGTGGAAATCCCAAGCTCTTCCACCACGCGAGCAGCTTTCTTAGGTCCAAGCCCAGGTACGCGCGAGAACTCGGCGAGACCGGGTGGGATTTCCCTTAAAAGTTCCTCACGCAGGGGCGATTGGCCCGTTAAAAGGTAAACGCTTAAGACCTCTGCGATTCCTTTGCCCACGGACGGCAGCTCACTGAGCGTACCATTTTGGGCTCGCTCGAGCAGATCCTCTCGCCCGGCCAGCGCATGCGCTGCTTTCCCAAAGGCACGGATCTTAAAAGGATTCTCCCCTCGGAGTTCCATCAGGTGTTGAATTTCCTCTAACAGAGCAATCGGATCTCTCATGTCCCTGGGATTAGCAGGACGAATGAAGTCCTGTCAATTCTAGCCCACCGCTTCAGCTCACACGCGAACTCGCAAAAAACTCCGCAGAAGCTTCTAGCAACTGGGCACGAGGAAGAGTATAACCCTGCCCATGCAGCACCCTACAAAAATTGCAATCAATGGTTTTGGTCGAATTGGCAGAAAAATTCTCCGTCTGGCTTTGGAGCGAGACGACGTGGAAATTGTGGGAGTCAATGATCTTTCCAAACCCGAGCAGATCGCCCATTTGTTTCAATACGACTCAGTTCACGGCACCGTCCGACAAGACGTGCGCCTGGAGGGTAACGTTTTAGTCGTGGGCCAAAAACGGATTCACCTGTCTTCAGAAAAAGACCCTTCGCTGCTGCCCTGGAAAAAGCTCAATGCCCGCTTCGTCCATGAGTGCACGGGCGTGTTCACGGATCGTGAAAAGGCTCAAGGGCACTTGCAAGCAGGAGCTCAAAAGGTGATTATCTCAGCTCCATCAAAAAATCCGGATCAGACGTTTTGCCTCGGAGTCAACGAATCCTTATACAATGCGAAAGAGCACCACATTGTTTCTAACGCCTCCTGCACGACCAACTGTTTGGCCCCGCTGGTTAAAGTCTTAGACGACGAGTTTGGTGTGGTGCGAGGCACGATGCTGACCGTCCATAGCTACACGAATGATCAACAACTGCTGGACCTCTCGCACAAGGACATGAGGCGCGCGCGAGCAGCGGCCGTCTCCCAGATCCCAACGACCTCGGGAGCTGCCAAGGCGGTCGGATTGGTTCTTCCCCACTTAAAGGGCAAACTCGATGGACTTGCTGTGCGAGTGCCTACCCCCAACGTCTCGTTGGTGGACTTCACCGGTGAGCTGAAAACAAAAACCTCTCGTGAAGAAATTAACACGGCTTTTAAAAAGGCCTCCGAAGGCTCCATGCGAGGGATCTTAGGCTACTGCACGGTCCCTTTGGTTTCTATTGATTTCAACGGGTGCACGCAAAGCTCCACCATCGATGCGGAGCTCACGCATGTCTTAGAGGGAAACTTCGTCAAAGTGATCTCTTGGTATGACAATGAATCGGGCTTCTCGGCTCGAATGCTCGATCTGACTACTTACATGGTAAAAAAGGAATCCTAAGTCATGCCTGCTCATTCTTCTCTTCGAATTCAAACGATTTCAGATTTTGAACTCTCTGGCAAACTCCTGTTTCTGCGAGTGGATTTCAACGTTCCCTTAAGCAAACCCAACTCAGAGGGAATTTGCCAGGTGGAGGACGACAGTCGCATCCAAGAGGCGTTGCCCACGATTCGGTATGCGGTGGAAAAAGGGGCCAAAGTGGTTCTCGCTTCCCACTTAGGAAGACCCAATGGACGACGCAAGCTTGAGTTTTCCATGGAGCCCGTGGCTCATCGCTTAGCAGAACTACTGGGCCAGGAAGTGACCCTTGCTGAAGACTGCATCGGCGATGGAATTGAACTCATGGTGAAATCCCTCAAGCCCGGGCAAATTCTCCTTCTGGAGAACTTGCGCTTTTATCCAGGAGAGGAAGCCAATGACACGGAATTTGCCGGTCGCTTAGCTCGCTTAGGGGAAATCTTCATCAACGATGCGTTTGGAACCGCCCACCGAAAACACGCCTCCACCTATGGAGTACCTTCGATCTTAAGCCAGCGGGGGATTGGTTTTTTAATGGACAAAGAGCTTCAGTACTTAGATCCGCTCCTCCACCATCCCAAAAAGCCCTACTATGCCGTCTTAGGGGGCTCCAAAGTGAGTGAGAAGATTCAAACGATTGAGTCGCTGCTTCGAGAAGTGGATGGGCTCGTCATTGGAGGAGCCATGGCCCATGCGTTTTGGGCTGCTCAGGGAGATGAAATCCCCCCCAAGGCCAAGCAACCCAAGCCTGAGGACGTGGACGCGGCACGCGCCATCTTCAAGGCGGCACGACGCCGTGAAATTCCCGTTTACATCCCCTCAGACACTCAAGAGGGGTTTGACCTGGGTCCTAAAACCATTGAGCAATTCTCCACCGTTTTATCTCAGGCCCGCACCGTGTTTTGGAACGGGCCCTTGGGCTGGTTTGAAAACCCGCAGTACTCTCAGGGAACCTTTGCCATAGCAGAGGTGCTTGCGCAAAACACGGAAGCCACAAAAATTGTAGGAGGAGGAGACACGGTCTCAGCCATCAAGCAATCAGGGCACGCCAGTGGGTTTCACCACCTCTCCACAGGAGGAGGAGCGGTCCTTGAGTACTTAGAGGGCAAAGGCCTTCCGGGCATCGACATCCTTAAGCTTTCCAATCGAGAGATTGCCCATCTCCAACAAAAAATGGCAGAGTGAGCACTCATGATCAAGCCACGGGGCGTTCTTATTGCAGGCAATTGGAAGATGAACCTTGGACCCAAGGAGACTGACGCGTTTTTTCAGGTTTTAACCGAAAAAGCAAACCAGACCTTGGACTCTCGATCGCGAGAATCCTGGGAGAAGATCAATCTAAGAGCCGTGCTCTTTCCACCTGCGATTTCCTTCATCCATGCAAAAAACTCAAGCCAGAACCTGCCGTTCTCACTTGAATTTGGCTCTCAGAACACGCATGGAGAGAAGAAAGGGGCTTTCACTGGAGAGATCTCAGCCCCGATGCTCAAGGACTTAGGAATCCACTGGAGCTTAGTGGGGCATTCGGAGCGGCGTCAGTTCTTTGGGGAGACTCCAGAGACGGCTCAAAAGAGAGTGCTTGGCTTGCTTGAGCAAGGCATGAATGTGATTTTTTGCGTCGGAGAAACCCGGCACGAGCGCGAGGAAGAAAGAACCGAAGCAGTCCTCAAAAGCCAACTTCAATCCACTCTCCAGGCACTTGCCCTTCACTACCCCACACAGCTTCCCGCACAGCTCGTGATTGCTTATGAGCCAGTTTGGGCCATTGGTACGGGACTCACTGCAACACCCGAGCAAGCGCAGCAGGCGCACGAAGTCATTCGCGCAGAACTCGTAAGCTCAGCCAAGACTCCTTGGGCTCAGAGCATGCCCTTGCTTTACGGAGGAAGTGTCACGCCCGAGAACATCCAAGCTCTCCTTCGATGTGAAGCCATTGATGGCGCTTTAGTTGGGGGAGCCAGCTTAAAAGCGGAGAGTTTTCTTTCTCTCCTGCGCTTGGCTCTTGAGCTTCCCGCAATTTCCCCAGCGCATCAAGCCTGAAACTCAAGCTAAGACCACCCCGGCCAAACCTCCCTAAAAGGGCGCTGCCCACGAGGTTTTTGGGCCACCACATGTCGGTAGACATGCAGGTAATCCTCCGTCATCCGTTGCAGCGAAAACCGCTGTTCAACCCATTGACGGCACGCGGCTCGATCCAAAGTCCCCACCTCTGAAACTCGAGCGGCAAGCTTTGATACGTCGAGGTCCAAAAACCCAGTAACACCCTCTTTTAAGATCTCAGGAACCGACCCACACGGTCGAGCTAGAACTGGGGTTCCACACGCCAAGGACTCCACCATGACCAAGCCAAATGGCTCAGGCCAATCAATCGGAAACACCGTTGCAAGCGCCTTCCCCAAAAACTCCGCCTTCTGCTGCTCTGAAATCTCGCCCACATACTCAATGAATCGACCATCCACATGGGGCTTCACCCAGGTGTCATAATAGGAACGCCCCCATTCTCCTTCGATCTTGGCTGCAATCTTCAGCGGCACGCCTGAGCGCCGTGCAATCTCAATGGCCCACTCAGGACGCTTCTCAGGGGAAATGCGTCCTAAAAACGCCAAGTACTCCCCAGGACGAGGGTAAAACTGAAAATCCTCAGCCACAAGCCCGTGGTACACCGTCTTCAGCCATGGCAATTCAGGCAAAGGCCCCCTTTGGGCATCACTAATGGAGATATAAACCCCTTTGGGGTAACCCAAGAGCGCAGCGCGGATCTCGGGAAGATCCAGCCTCCCATGAAGCGTGCTCACCAGAGGAACGGAGCTCATCTGGGTCAATGGCAGCATCCAGTAATCATGATGATTATGAATCACATCATACTGTTCTGCTTCGCGTGCCACTTGGGCAAGCATCTTAAAATGAGAGGCAATGGGATCCCCCAAGGGGAGCGACCTGAGGCGCAAGGGCTCATCCACCACAGCCACTAAGCGCCCCTGGCAAAGCGAATCCGCTGATGCATAGAGCGTGTAATCCACCTGAGCTGCACTTAAGCCTCGACACAGGTTATACACCACACGCTCCGTCCCTCCGTAATACCGAGGCGGAACTCTCTCAAATAAGGGAGCCAGCAGTGCCACTCGCATGGGCAAAGACCAGTGCTAGAACTGTTCCAGAGGGATCGAAGTTTACTCCTCTCCCTCTTGGCACGACTCGGAGCACCCCATCATGGGCACACCAACGACCCGAGTCAATCAAGCCCTTCGAGTTGCTCAGAGAGAAAAAAACCTTGCAAAGCAAATCAATTCAAATCTCCGAAGCCCACAAAACTGAGACGCGACCAGACCCCAAAAACAAAGAGAAACAGAGCTTAAGACTGAGGCGCAGAACTCGTGGGTGGAGTTGCGGTTGGAAGACTCGAGGCTCCCGGAGCGGGATTTGCCTCGGAGGCTCCCCCTGGAGCAGCAGGAGAACTAACTCCCGCTGCTCCCGAAGGAGATGACATGGAATCAAAGAGACTCTTTTTGGATTGGCCCCCTAAGAGGGTCAACGTCAAAGAGGTCACCATAAATACAGCGGCGGCACCCGATGTGAACCGAGTGAAAAAATTAGCTCCGCCCGAACTCCCGAAAACCGTCTGGCTTGATCCCGACAGCGATGTACTGATTTCTGCTCCCTTGCCAGACTGCAAGAGCACGACCAATACGAGCAGGATACAAGTCATTACATGGATGACGGTTACTAGAGTCTGCATATTACTTATTCTCTTTGGCTTTCTTTTCTTGATGTTTTTTGACCATTTCTTCTTGCACGTTACGAGGAACGGCTGAGTACTTCAAAAACTCCATCGTGAACTCGCCCTTACCTTGCGTTGCCGAACGAAGATCGGTTGAGTAACCGAACATCTCACTCAGCGGCACTTCGGCTTCAATCACAGCGTAACCTTCGTTGGTTCCGCTGTTGACGATCACGCCGCGGCGTTGATTGATTTGTCCCATGACGGAGCCTTGGAATTCTTCAGGAGCTTGCGTTTCAAGCTTCATGATCGGCTCGAGCACCACAGCGCCTGCTTTTTCATAAGCTTCTCGGAAACCCATGAGAGCGGCTGTCTTAAACGCTTGCTCGGAGGAGTCCACATCATGGCTTGCTCCGTCGTTGATCACCGCACGCACACCGACGATCGGGAATCCAATTAAGCGACCTTCTTTAATGGCTTCTTGAAATCCTTTGTCACAAGCGGGAATGAACTCTCTTGGAATCGAACCACCGGTGATGTCGTCCACAAATTCGTACTGAGTGGCCGAGTCCGAAGGCAGCGGCTCAATGAAGCCCACGACCTTACCGAATTGACCCGAACCCCCCGTTTGTTTTTTATGGGTGTAGTTAAAGTCACCACGCTTCGTAATGGTTTCACGGAATGCCACCTGAGGCTTTCCAACCACCACTTCACAGTTGTACTCTCGCTTAATTCGCTCGCAGTAAATTTCCAAGTGAAGCTCACCCATCCCGCTAATGATGGTCTGACCGGATTCTTCATCCCGATGCACGCGGAAGGTGGGGTCTTCTTTTGTGAATTTATTGAGCGCTTTGGAGAAGTTGGCTTGGCCTGCCTTGTCTTTAGGTGCAATGGCCAGAGAAATCACGGCGTTTGGAATGAACATCGAAGTCATGGTGTACTTGATCGTTCCATCCGTGAAGGTGTCCCCGGAGGCACAATCCACACCGAACATCGCCACGATGTCTCCTGCTTGTGCTTCTTCAACGTCGTTCATCTCATCAGCATGCATCTGAACCAGACGTGGGATTTTGACTTTCTTGTCGTTGGAGGAGTTGAAAATGATGTCCCCTTTTTTCACACTCCCTTGGTAAATCCGCATGTAGGTCAACTGCCCGTAACGGCCTTCGTCGAGTTTAAATGCAAGGCCCACAAACGGAAGTTTGGGGTCTGAGCTCAACACCAGTTTTGCTTCGTTGTTTTTTTGGTCCAGCGCAATATTTTCCTTCTCATTTGGATTAGGCAGGTAGTAGGTCACTGCATCCAAGAGAAGCTGAACGCCTTTGTTTTTATAAGCCGAACCGGTCATCACAGGAGTGAAGTTTAAGCTCAACGTGGCTTTTCGAATGGCCGTACGAAGCTCATCCACGGTGACTTCCTGGGCTTCTAAGTACTTATTGCCCACCACTTCATCAAACTCACCCACAGCCGCAATCAGATCTTCGCGATACTGATCACACTCACTTTGGATGTCCGAAGGAATCGCCTCCTCACGGATGAACTCCCCGTTGTCTCCGTCAAAGTAAAAGGCCTTCATCGTCACTAAATCCACCACACCTTTGAACTGATCTTCAGCGCCGATGGGGTAGGTGATTAAGTGTGCGTTGTGCGCTAATTTTTCCCGCAGCATTTTCACACCACGAAACGGATTCGCTCCAGCGCGGTCCATTTTATTAATAAAGCAGATCCTGGGAACTTTGTACCGCTTCATCTGGCGATCCACGGTGATGGACTGGGATTGCACCCCTGCTACCGAACAGAGCACTAAAACAGCTCCGTCTAACACTCGAAGCGAGCGCTCCACTTCGATCGTAAAATCCACGTGGCCGGGAGTATCAATCAAGTTAATGTTGTAGTCTTTCCACTCACAGTAAGTGGCAGCCGACTGAATCGTGATCCCTTTTTCACGCTCCAGATCCATGAAGTCCATGGTCGCACCGACCCCTGATTTCCCTTTAACTTCTTCAATTCTGTGAATCTTGTTGGTGTAATAAAGGATACGCTCAGAAAGCGTCGTCTTACCCGAATCAATGTGGGCAGAGATACCAATGTTACGAACTTTATCCATCGAAATACGAGCCATGAAACTTCTTCTCCTTAGAAACTTAGTGGCAGGACTGTACTCAAAAGTGATGGATTTAATCAAGTTTTTTTTTAAAAACCCCGGATTTTACGTGCTCCCCTTTGACTCTGGATTCTCGGATTCATTTGCCGTATTGTGCACCCCAAACTATGAAAAAACTGTTGTGGATTGACCTGGAAATGACCGGTCTCGATGACCTGCGAGACCAAATCTTAGAAGTCGCGGCCGTAATCACGGACTGGGACTTAAGCCCTTTAGAAGAGTACCATGCAGTCGTCTTCCAATCCGAGGACGTACTTTCTCAAATGAATGACTGGTGCAAAAAGACCCATGGTGAAAGCGGACTCACTCAGGCCGTCAGCCAGGGAAAACCCTTGACTCAGGTGGAGACCGAGCTTGCGGCCTTTGCTCTGAGGCACTTTAAATCCCAAGATCGAATCGTTTTAGCCGGAAATTCCATCTGGAACGACCGCCGCTTCATTGATCGCTGCCTTCCCCAGTTTGCGCGCCACCTTCACTACCGAATGATCGACGTGAGCTCGTTTAAAGAAGTGTACCGAGAAAAATACAACTTGAGCTTTCAAAAGAAAAACACCCATCGGGCGCTAGACGACATTCAGGAGTCCATCTCAGAACTCAAGTTTTACCTCTCCTTTGTTCAACCCCAAATCAAACCGGCCCAGACATGAATTCACTTCAGGGACCGGAACGAGATCGCCCCAGTTTTCCTTCCATTTACTTGCAACTGGCCTTTACGCTGGCTGGCCGCTCCACGTGCCACCGCCTCCAAGTGGGCACGGTCATCACCAGCACCGACTTTCGAAAGGTCCTCGCCGTAGGCTACAACGGAAATGCAACGGGACTTCATAACGGCTGCGACCGAGATGAACCCGGCAACTGTGGCTGCCTCCACTCAGAGGAAAATGCAGTCATCAATTGCGATGCTCCCCGGTTGATTGAAAAATTCGTATTTGTCACTCATCTGCCTTGCGTTCCCTGCGCCAAGCGACTCATCAACTTAGGGAACGTCAAAAAAGTCTTCTTTGGAAAAGACTACCGACTCAAAGACTCCATTGAGCTCCTGAAGTCCGTGGGCATCGAGGTCATTCAACTCCCAGCTCACGAGGAAATGCCTGAGTCGTCCGTTTTTTTCTCGACTTCCGCCCACCGAATCCCGTGATCCCCAGAAGAGGACTGCCGGTCAGTCTTTCCACTGAAACCCCACAGGGCAGTGATCAGAGCCTCTCACCTGGGGCTGATGAAAAGCATGAGACAAGCGATCCTGGGATTCAGGGTTGATGAAAAAATAATCCAGTCGCCATCCGATGTTCTTGTCTCGAACTCCCGGGCGGTAACTCCACCAGGTGTAATGGTCTGGTGCGCTCACAAACTTCCGAAACGCATCCACATAGCCCCTGCCCACAAACTGATCCATCCATGCTCGCTCTTCGGGCAGGAACCCGGCCTGATTTTGATTGGCTCGCGGGTTTTTCAGATCAATCTCTTTGTGTGCAATGTTGAAATCACCACAAATGATCACCGTTTTTCCCTGAGAGCGAAGCCGCTCACAGGCCTGGAGCATTTCCTGACAAAACAGGAGTTTAAATCCCAATCGCGCATGATCTCGCTGACTGTTCGGAAAATAGGCATTCATCAGAACAAAACTTCCGTAATCAGCCGTCATCACTCTTCCCTCAGCATCGATTTCAGGATGTCCGAGTCCTAAAGTGAGGCCCAGGGGCTCTTTTTTTGAATAAAGCGCTACACCACTGTACCCAGGCTTTTGAGCGGGATTCCAATAGGAGTGATAGCCCGGGGGATGAAGAAGGACTTCGTCTAACTGCTCAGGAAAGGCTTTGGCCTCCTGAATGCAAAGGACATCTGGATCCTGAGCCTCCATCCATGACAAGAGTCCCGATTTTTGGGCAGCACGAATTCCATTCACATTCCAACTGAGTAGTTTCACGAGCATTTTTATCGCCCAGTGAATCCAATTTGACAAGGCTCTGATTTATCTCGTAAACCGAATTCTTATGACTCAAAAATTCAATCGGTGGTTACCCCAAGTGTTGTCAACTTTGGCTTTTTTTTATCTCCTCTCCGCTCTGGCCTTCAACCCCCAAGACGCGATGGCGGGAATTAAAAAACCGAAACTCATTGTTTCTCTCGTGATCGATCAATTTCGAGCCGACTACCTGACTCGATTTGAGTCTCGATTCCTTCCCGCACTGAGTTCACCAGAGCAAAGCCCAGCCAAAGCCAAAGGGACTTCCAAAGGTACGCTTGGCGGATTTCAATACCTCATGACCCAAGGGGCGTACTATCCGTTTGCCCAATACGATATTTTTCAGTGCATGACCGGACCCGGGCATGCCACCATCCTCACGGGCTCCTACCCCTACCAATCTGGCATTTCCCTAAACGACTGGTTTGACTCAAAAAGTCAGAAGAAGATCTACTGCGTAGAGGACTCAAAAACCCAATTAGTCAGCTCTCAGCCTGAGGAAAAACCTCAGTCCGGTATGTCTCCCCGCCATCTCATTGGGTCCACCTTTGGCGACGAATTGAAATCGGTTCACACCTCCTCCCGAGTGATTAGCTTAGCCCTAAAGGATCGTGCAGCAATCCTCATGGGAGGCCACAGTGCGGACTTAGCCCTTTGGTTGAATGATAAAACTCAGCAATGGGTCTCAAGCACCTACTACCTCTCGAACAAACCCCTGCCTGCCTGGGTGACTGCCTTGAATCAAAAAACCGGGGCTCTCTTTCAGAACCCCTTTGACTCATCTCTCTCCCCTTCCCCAGCGGCTGCAACTCTAGTGCCCCAAGAAGGCTCCCAGCAAGCGGCAAGCGGATCGATGTCTCCCAGCCTTTCAGCCGAAGATGCCTTACTTGAGAAATCCAAAAAAGAACTCTTAGCCACCGAACAGGCCGCCGAAGCTGCGATTCAAGCGTATGGTCTGGGCCAGGGCGAAACCACCGACGTACTGGCCGTGAGCTTCTCCAGTCACGACTACTTAGGACACGCCCTTGGGCCCAATCAGCCTCAAATGGAGGAGATCACCGTAACGGAGGATCGAATTGTGTCGCGCTTACTCAACTTCCTGAATACGCAGATTCCAGGCGGATTAAATGAGGTGGTCATCACCCTGACGGCGGATCACGGTGCCCCCCCTCACCCCATGTGGGCTCAAGCACATAAAATTCCAGCCGGCCGCTTCAGTGAGAAGGAGTTGGGAGACCGCCTCTCCGAACATCTGGAAACACGCTTTGGCAAGCTCGAAGGCGAGAAGGCCATCGCGTTTGTGAAGGATTTTAACTTCTATTTTAATCCCAACTGGATCCAAGGCAAAAAGCTGAACCTCACTGAAGTGGAGACGGAGGGAAAAGCCTTCTTAGAGAAGAAACCTGAGGCTGCCTTTGTGGTGACCACCTCGGATTACATCAATCGAAAACTGCCTCCAGGAATCTTAGAACGTCAGATCCTCCATGGGTACTACAAAGGGAGAAACGGGGACTTAATTTTCATTCCCAAGCCCTTTTTTATGCCCGGCCCAAACCAGGACGCCAACATCACTCACTTAACGGGCTATAGCTACGATCGGTCTGTCCCTTTGATTTTAACGGGGCACCCCTTTAAGCCTGGAGTCTATGCCCAGCGAGCAGAAGTGGTCGACCTAGCCCCCACCTTAAGTTTCATCACTCAGGTTTTAGCCCCAAGCCTCTCCGAAGGACGGGTTTTAAACGAAGCGCTCGTTCCCCTGGAATTGAATCCTGAGTCCAGTCGTTCTCCCTTACGGACTGGCAAAAAGCTGCCACGCACCTAAGCTCTCACCCCGGGGGACAAACGTTTTCCCACACTTCTTCTGCAGATGCTCAAGCTGAGTTTTCCTCTCGGCATCAAGCCTCTGCAGAAGAAGGAAATCAGGGCAGCCCCCAGGAATCACCCAAGCATCTGGAAATCGCGTGACCCACTTTCTTGAGGCCACCGTTGGACCTGCCAACTCGTCAGCCATCAGAGAGGCGTCTTGGGGTAAATCTGCAATGAGCCTTTGAAGGGCGGCTTGTGGGTGCCCGACCTTCAGCCTCGTCCGTGCCTGAGCCAGGGGATCAAAGTCCCAACTCAAAAGCCCGAGCACTGCCCAAGTCCAAATCCAACGAGGTGATTTTTGGGCGGAAAAACCCAAAAGCGCTAAAAATGCCAACACGGGCCAAAGCTCCAGCACGTAGTGAAATCCGGGGTTGCGTAAAAAGGGAACACTCGAAAGCGCAGCACTCAGGAACGAAGGCACAATCATCAAAAGCCAGAAGCAGGCTTTGGGAATTCCCCACGCCGCCCCAACTGGTGTCTTTAAACCCTGCTCCCGCTTCCCAAAAACCCAAGGCGAGCGAACCCCAGCGGCCAAGCAGGGGATCAAAAAAAGCCAGGG
>JBMSSC010000031.1:0-24474 GCA_049424145.1 Bdellovibrionia bacterium | reverse complement strand
CTGAAGGATCCATGCCCTCAGTCCTTGAATGGCTTTGGGAAGTCCCTGATACCAGGCAAGAGCAGGATCCATGTAAGAACGCCCAAGCTCTGCACGGAGCCAAATGAGTTCGAGGAACAGGAAAAACGTGAGAAAGAGAGTAAAAAAACCCAGCGGTGGATAGCGCAATCGGATCGTCGTCCAAAGGCTTGCCAAAACCCAAAGCACCGAGAGGATCAAGCAAAGATTCCAAGCCCACCGTTTTGCCGAAAGCACCCAAGTCACCAGCGGAATCGTGATCAAAGTCCAGGCGATCGCCCAATACCCGAGGCTCACCCAAGGAAGATCCCACCACGGAACTCGAGCCGAGATGGCCACCTCCAGGGCAATCAGAGGAACCGACAGAAACAGAAGAAAAGCAGCTGCTTTGAATCGGAGAGGAGCCTGAAGCACGACCATTTCTTCATTTTTCATGGAATCAACAGTCTTGTCAATGAAGCCCCAAAGGTCGTACACTACTGGTTCATATGGCCATGAATTCATTGAAAATCCTGGGAGTCATGACTGGGACCTCCTGTGATGGGCAGGATGCGGCTTGCGTCGAAGTTCACTCTCAAGGCTGGTCTGTCCTTTGGAGTGACACTCGGGGGTACCCGAGCCTTTTGCGAAAACGAGTGCTTGAGTTTCAAAAGCCGGGCTCCACTCATACCACCCTTCATGCGCTCGAGCTCAATCGCGACTTGGGACTTTGGTACGCATCGAGTTTAAAAAAAATCATCTCGGGGCACTCAAAAAAACCAGACGTCATCGCCAACCACGGACAAACCGTGGCCCATTTTCCCAAAGCCAGGGCCAAAGGAACGACGCTTCAACTCGGTGATGGCACCCGCATTGCGGCTGCAACAGGACTCACCGTCGTCCATCAATTTGGTGAAGGCGACCTAGCAGCCGGTGGGCAGGGAGCTCCACTGGCCCCGCGCTTTCACCAACTCTTAGCCCAACGCCTAGATCCCAAACGCCAAGGCATTAGTTTTCATAACCTAGGGGGCATTAGTAATCTGTCCTACTTTGGACCCAAGGGAAAAGTCCTGGCTTTTGATACGGGGCCTGCCAATCTTTGGATCGATGCGGCCATGACTCAGTTCACCTCGGGCCGTCTGCACTATGATCCGCAGGGAAAAAACGCCGCAAGAGGTCAAGTCGACCAGCAGGCCCTTGATCGAGTCCTGAAGCTCCCATTTTTTCAAGCCCCACCGCCCAAGTCCACCGGGCGAGATGATTTTCCCTTTGAGCTTCTGCTTTCTTTCACCCGAGCACGCGGAGAAGACTTGGTCGCCACGGCTACCGCCATCACCGCCCAGAGCATTGCCCAGGCTTACCGAAACTGGATTCTGAAGGCCCGGCTCCCCTTAAAGAGCATTTTTTTATGCGGGGGAGGAGCGAAGAATCAAACCCTCTTATCCCTCTTACGAGAACAACTGCCCACCCTCGAAGTTCATCCCTTAAATCAGCCCGGACTGAGGATTGAGTCTGTCGAAGCCACGGCGTTTGCCCTCTTAGGCTACCTTTCATTACGTGGAGAACCCTTAGGAGGTGAATGGACTGGAGCTCGCTTATTTGCCCCCCCAGGTAGCCTCATTCCTGGAAAGAACTGGCTTCAGGTGCTTGAGAAAATTCTCACTCACCGTTTAAAAACCCGATCATGAGCTCAAAGTCGAGCCATGAACTCCCCGTGGGGACGCCAAATTTTCTAAGTACTTTAAATCACTCCAGAATCAGAACCTGAATCCGGATTTTTTTGGAAGACGTCCCAGTGCGACTCCACCACGTCCGCATTTTTGTGAACTTGACGTTCCGTTGACCGTGAATCCCCATGCCCGAGCAGCATCGAAACGAGCCGTGGGTTTGCTCCTCGCCCCGTCACACCCGCGTGCCGGCAAGCCACTTTCAAATCGCGCGAGAGGTGCTTCATGGAAATTCCATTGAACACCTCCACCTGTTTTGAAATGGGAGTCCCCGTGAATTCTCGCAATTCTTCGAGCGCCGCTTTTGCTTCCTTCAAAAGCGGAATGATGCGCGTCTCGCGGTTCTTCGTGCCCTCAAAGATCTCACCCGTGGTCTGGCACTTGGTTCGCCGAACATGGAGCTTCCCTCCGTTCGGACTGAACTCGACATCACACCACCGAAGTGCCGCGAGCTCCCCTGCCCGAAGACCCGAGAACACCGCGAACTTCCAAACCAGAACCAGATCACTCTGTCTCACTTTGGGGTGCAGTCCACATTCATTACCGTAAAATTGCATGAACCTACAATTAACTAGAACACCACTAAAATCTCAAAACAGCTTCTTTACCTAACACCTTTTCTTCACGCCACTTCCTTCAACTCCACAGAATACTTCATCCCCTCCCGGTAAAGAGCATCTTCCATGGCAATGGCAACCAGGCCCTTTTCAGGGAGTCCTAACTTCTTCGCAATTCTTCTTGCTCGATCAGGTGATGGAATCCGGCGGCCGTGCTCTAGGTCGCATAGATTTGCCGAAGAAAGACCCAACTTCTTTGCAAACTGAGCTTGGGTCATCCCTTCTGTCTCTCGCCAAGATTGCAAGAATCTTCCAAAGGAAATGCGCCCATACTTTTTACGGAGTTCGTCCGAATACAAACCCGATTTCTTTTTAGTACTCATGCTTATTAACCTCCAGTAACAAAATCTCTAAATGACCATCCACCTCTCGATAGATCAGCCTATACGCCTGATTAAGCCTCACAGAACGCTGCCCCCTTCGATCACCCCGCAAGAGCTCATCGTGGAAACCTGGGCGCTTACGAACCTCCCTAAGGCCTAGGCTTTCGACTAACCCAACCCAGAAGATCGCCTTAACTCGAATCGCTTCAGGTACTCGCCCTAGGTCCTTTTCAAACTTTTTGGCTTTAAAAACCTGCGTCATTTTCCATCTCCCCACATACTTCAAACTGAAGTAAAAATCAATACTTCAAACTGAAGTAAAATTTTGTTAGAATGGCCCCTCATATGACCACACCAACCCTCACGAGCCCTCACTTCAAAAACCGGCTAAGGCATTGAAACACTTCATTTATTGTTGTTATTTCATGAACTTAGAAAATCTTTAAAAAACCCACTTTTTAGCTCCCCCAAGGGACACCCAATGTCCGCCCAAGCCAATCCCCTGGTTCATCAACTGGGGTCCACTGGGAACCCCATAGAGCACGCTATTTGGACCCAGTCCTTGGCTCATCACCTGACGCACCCGAGTTGAATCCGTGGTTTCCGGTTCAAAATCCCAATAACAAGGCCCCGTAAACGAAGCGGGGGCTTGCACAAGCTCAGTCCGCTCGGAGACCCAAACCTGAGGACTCAGGCGACGGTTCTGGGAGATCAGCCGCTTCTGCCACAGTTGCTCAACCGGACTCTTCCAATCCCCAAGCTCGAATTTCTCCATCAAGGCCAAATGAGCTTTCAGCCAAAGGGCGGGCTCTCCGATATCATACCAACTGCCCTGACTTACACACACCCCAGCTCGTTTCTCTTCGATCGCAGGAAGAAGAACCTGGCTCACAAAATCTGCCGGTTGATGGGGCAGGAGGGATTCAAGCGCTTTGGGCTCCATGACCGCAGCACCGATGAAAAAAGGCTTCCGCTCTGACATGGCCCCTAAGTGGGTGATTAACCCCGTGCTCGAATCCCAATGAATCTCCCGATAACGAGCTCCCCAAGGAGCCTCGGGAAAAACCATCAACGTCATCCAAACATCCCATTGAGCTTTGAGCTTAAAATGAGCCTCCGAAAGCGTCTGCCAATTGAGGTCACTTAAGACATCGGCATTGGCGAGAAAGAAGGGATCCGACCCTAAGCTTGGTAACGCCGTTCTGAGTCCTCCGGCACTGCCCAACAACCCCTGCGACTCATCACTGAGGATCATCTGAGCGCTCCCCCGATTCAGCCCCAACAACTGCCGTGCGGTTTGTTCAGCGTGGTGATGAACATTTGCAACGATCCTTTGAACTCCGCTGTGCACCAGGGAGTCGATCACCCACTGAGCCATTGGAACACCCATTAACGGCATGAGCGCCTTGGTCTGATGGTTCGTAAAGGGCCTAAGCCGGGTTCCCAAGCCTGCCGCCATGAGCATCGCCGATTGAATCTGCAGGCGCTTTGGTTCTTTTAAGATCATGGGGTGAGGCTCAAAAGTAGTAATACTGAAACAGCACTTCTCTTAAGCGAGAGTACCTGGGATACTTCAGTAAAACTCGACGAATGTTCTCAAACGTATTTCCAATGTATTTTAAATACGTGGGATCCCCTCGCTTACTCATAAACGAAGCAAAACTTCCGATGGCTTTAAAGTTGCGCTGCACTGACATCAGGTCAAAAAGCAGATGAAAGTGGCCTCGATCGATTTTTTTACCTGAAATGGCCTCCCAGCGAATCACATAGTAATCCACCAGAGTTGCAATCTGCTTTTCGTCCAATTGATAGTAAGAATCCCGAAGTAAAGAGGCTAAGTCATATTGAGGAGGCCCCATTCTGGCGTCTTGAAAATCAATCATGACAAACCGCTCAGTTTTTGATTTCGGGTTTCTACACACCATGATGTTCCGACTATGAAAATCGCGATGGGTTAACACCGTAGGCTCATTGGCCAAAGTGGAACAGATCTCGCTGAAGGATTCTTTTAAGATGGCTAAGTCCTTTGGCGCAAGCTCTCGCTTCAGGTAGATTTGATAAAAATTCTCAATCGTAAAGTTCACTTCCCACATGAGTTTTTCAAAATCAAATCGGAGACGAAACGCCTCTAGAGGTTTGGAATCCGCCCTTGGACTTGCTACCAACTGCAGCTGCACAATTTGGTCAATTGCTTTTTCGTACAGGTGCCGTTCGGTGTCAGAGGTCTCCACTGCCTGCAGTTTTTTCAAAAAGGTCACATCGCCCAAATCTTCTAAAATCAGAAAACCCGACTGGGCATCCACTTCAAACACTTCAGGAACATCGATTTGATTTTCTTTTAGGTGTTTTTGGATCACCAAAAAAGGATAGCGATCCTCTTGCTCTGAAAACGGATCCGTTCTCATCACAATATAACTGACTCCTTGAGAGGCCACACGGTAATAACGACGCGTGCTGGCGTCTCCTGGCAGCCTGGAGAAGGACTCAATCGTCTTGGATTTTTTCACCCATTTTAAAACTTCATCCTCACCCCAAACTAGCTGATCCAACATTTTCCCCAGCTCCTTTCGGAATCGTTTCACAAGTTCTGCATCCTACGCTGAATTTCAACAAAAGCCTGAGATCGGACAATTGGGCTTAATAAAGGCGGTTGCTTGGCGATTTCAAAGCGAACTTGTTCAATCATTTTACTAATTGTACTCAGTTCGTAGGGAGATTGCTTTGAATTATTCTGAAATATTTTGAACAAAGATAAGATGCCCCTTGGATCATAGCCAGCTTGATAAAGCAGAGACACACTGATTTTAGCTGCTGAGAGGTAAGCCTCCTCATCAAACGCAAAAAGGCCATTGAAGCCCCAGTAATCAAAACTCGTTGCGCCTAAATCTTCAGGAAAAACAGACAGCGAGCTGGTTAAACGAGCTTGCGATTTTAACTGAGATCCCTTTAGGTAACGAAGGAGGAGATCCCTTTGCAGAAGGTGACCCAATTGAATCCCCAAAACAGCGGCCACTTCATTTTCAAAGCGAAGGTTTCGTAATAAGTCCACTGAAAGGTAAATTCGATTCCCGGGCAAAGAGTAGGAGCTGAACTTGCCTTTTTCATCTTGAAAGAGCCAAACCCCCAAGGGAGCCCCGTTGAATTCTGAAGAAGACTCCGCCAATTGAACGGCCACTTTTCTTAAAAAAATTGAGACAACGGGATCTTTTTTGATCTTTAAGCGACGCTCCAATTGGTCAGACAACTGGGAGTTAAACCCAGGGTCTCGACGAAGCCTCTCTTCCGGGCTGACTTCAGGCGGACTGACTGAACTTGCACACGCTGAAATGAAAAAGATTCCGAACCAAAAAAGACTCGCCCGCTTAAAACTCAAACCGTCTTGCATTGCCCCATTAGAATACCCTGGGATTTCTGATTTTGGAAAAGGTTTGTTGTTCACGAAAGAACTCAGCTACTCAGCCGGGATCCCTTTGAGTTTTTCGGATGGAGCAGTGAAAACCCTACGGGTCCAATCGGATGGAGTCTTAGATCTGGCTGGGCGAGGACGAAGGAGCTACGATCAGCCCGGCGCTCGAGTGAGTACTCACGACTACTCAAACTGGCGGAGAGCTTCAGTGAAAACGAAGCGATTGGAGGCTTGGACGGACTGGCTCTTCAAAGAAGCAGAGAGCTTCTGAGTAGCCACCGACTGCAGCTTCCTCAACTGCGAGCTTGCACCAATGCCTTGAAACGCAAGATCTTTTCCGGCTTGAGTACTCACCTGGGCAAGCTGAGTATTCAAACGAGAGCCTGAGTTCTTGCGTTCAGACTGGGCAAACGCAGGTGCATCCGAATAATAGAGAGTGATACCAACGATGATCTTCTCCGGATTGCGAATCGCGTTTTTATTGTGATTTAAAAGATGTTTCCATTTCTTAGCCGTGCCATAAACCTGTTGCGAAATCGTCAGCAGGGTATCCCCTTTTTTGACCAAGTACGGACGACCTGGGTTGGGCTGATTTTTTTGATCGGGCAGAGGCACTGAATAAGTCAGTTGAGCGCCTGGGTAAATGAGATCAGGATTGGAAATGATGGAGCGGTTCTGTTGATAGAGTTTTCTCCAACCAAACGGATCTCCCCAGAGTTTAAAGGCAATCTTCATCAAGGTATCCCCTTGGATCACCTGATAGGTTCCGGAATCACCAGAAAGTACGGGCCCAGAGGCCGCTGAAATGGATGAGTCCTGAGCCAAAGTAGGAGCTGACTGAGCTGAAGTTTGAGGGCCTTCTTCAGACGAGGAAACGGGAGAAACAGGCTGAGCGTCATTTAAAGTAGCCTGATCTGAGGTAGCCTGATCTGAGGTAGCCTGATCTGAGGTAGCCTGATCTGAGGTAGCCTGGTCTGAAGAAGCCTGAGGTGCCGTTTGAGAAGATGGAGCTGCTGCCGCCTCATCTGAGTTGATCGGAGGAAGTAAAGGTTGATCCGAAGACCCATCTGCAGCATCCGATTCTAACGTCAAAGAAGAGGAGCTCTCAGCGGTTAGAGGAACTTCATCCTCTTGGACTTCTCCCGTTGCGCAGCTGACCAAAACAACCAAGCTCCCCAGCAGGAAAAGGTTTCGAATCAGTCTGAGGAGGTGGAGACCTGTTCTATTCATTCTGAGATGAACCCTCAGCGGAAGGAGGCACAGGCGCACTTACACCTTGAGCGTCGGTTTCTGGGGCAATCCCTGACGGCGTAGGCGCGAATCGCACCTGTTGCGACCCAGAGATTTGACTCTGGTTTTGAGCCTTCAGGGACTCATCCTGAACATAGTACAAAAGAAAACCTGCATAAATTTTATTCGGATCTCGGATGAGCTTGGGGTTATTTTGCCAAATTTTCTTCCATTTTTTTGGAGTTCCATACACCGAGTTTGCAATTTTCCCGAGCGTATCTCCCGGTTGAATCTGGTACTTTTCCCCGTTTCTCTCAATCACCACGGCGTCTTGGGGTTTCTCTAACTCAAGCACAATCCCCTCGCGTAAGGCTCCAGGCGATGAGATTTTACTGCGGTTTTTTTCTAAAATGCGTCTCCAAAGCGATAGGTCACCATAGGTTTCAAAAGCGATCTTCATGAGCGTATCGCCCGCCTGAACCGTGTAGTTCATGGACTCGCCACTGAAGGAGACGGGCGCAGCGGTGCTGGCACCCTGACCCTCCAACTCGGCTGAAGGTTTTGGAAGTGCATCGGTTCCTGCATCCGAGGGAATCCGAGAGATGTCCTCTCCACCATCGGCTTCATCTTTCACGCCCGAGGAGGAGCAAGCCGTCAACGGTAACATCATCAGTGCACAGATCGCTGCTTTTTTGATTTGCCTTTTCATGACCCCTCCTTCAGCTGTTTCGGTCAGCAGGTGGGAAACTTAATACTCTCCGGCAGAATTTTCCCTCTTAGCCTCATGAAGAGGGAGGAGGTCGACAGAAGAACGCAGTGCAGAAACCCGATCGAGGGAATCTGAAGCTCCCTTCGGACATGCGGGCTGGAGCTGAATCCAGCCTGAGCGTTTTTTGCCCCCCGGCCCTGCGTGGTGACTGAGCTATGTTCTTTTTTTTCCTCGCTCCGGAGTCAAAAAAAGGTCGCGTTGCCCTAGGGCCTCAAAAATCTGCTCGGATAATGAATCAAAGTCATTTTGGTTTTTTAAAAAATCCAAATCATCACTGGGGATGATCAACTTTTTGCCCAGCGAGTAGGTTTCCATCCAGTCATTATAGTAGTCGTTCAAACTGGTTAAATAATTCGTAGGAATCTTTTGCTCATACGCCCGGGCTCTTTTGGCAATTTGCTTCTCCAACGAGGGAACTGATTTTTTCAAATACACGACCAAATCAGGAGGCGTCAGAAACCCACACAGCGTTTGATAGAGCTCTTGATAGGTTCGGTAATCCCGCTCTTGCATCACCCCTTGCTCATAGAGATTTCGAGCAAAAATATGAGCGTCCTCGTAAATGCTTCGATCCTGAATCGCACTGCAAGTGCCCTGGCTCACTTGGCGATGCGCCGTGAAGCGATGAGTCAGAAAAAAAATTTGAAGCGGAAAGGCCCAGCGAGCCATATCCTGATAAAAATCAGCCAGATACGGATTGTCTTGAACCACCTCAAAGTGCGGGGTCCATCCAAACTTTTCGGAAAGCATCGTGGTGAGCGTGGTTTTACCCGACCCAATATTTCCAGCCACAGCAATGAAAATTTTTTCGTTTGGCAACTTGTAATGACCCCCTGCTTCCCATTTTCTGTCACAGAAAAAGGGATTCTGACAAGACAAGAATCGATTTGCACTGAATTGGGCGATCCTGTAAATTAACATTACACCGTCAGAGATTTTGGAAATAAACTCCAGAGGCAAGACGTGTGAGCAAAGCCCGAACTCAATTGGGCGAAACCCTACGAACCCAAAATAAACGCAGTAATCATTGATAAAATGAGTTTGAACTGCTCAGAAGTGAAGAAGGATATCTTATGGCCCAAGCCCCAGAGACCGCAAACAAAGGTTTAGAGAACATTGTCGCATGTACGAGCGAGATTAGCACCATTCATGACACAACGCTTCTTTACCGTGGATACACCATTGAAGACCTTGCGGCTCACTGCGGCTTTGAAGAGGTCATTTCCCTTTTATGGAACGCAGAGCTCCCGAAGAAAGCTGAACTCGATGCACTCAAGGCCAGTTTAAGCACGCATCAGAAGCTTCAACCTCAGTTCGCCACTTTGCTTGAGGGGATTGCTGCAACTCAAGCCCATCCGATGGCTAAGCTTCGCACTGCCGTTTCTTATTATGCCCTTTTTGATGCCACGGCCGAGGACATTAGTCTGCCTGCTGTTCGCTCCAAAGCTTTGGCTCTCACGGCTGCATTAGGCACGATCGTCGCCACTCTCTCACGCCTCGAACAAGGCCAAAAACCCATTGCCCCGGAAGCAGGAAAGAGCTTGGCTTGGAACTTTTTGAATATGATCCGAGGAAAAGCACCAACGGCTGAGGAGGAAAAACTCTTTGATACGGCCCTCGTGCTTCACGCCGATCACGAACTCAATGCCTCAGCTTTTACTGCCCGCGTGGTTTCCTCCAGCACAACGGATTACTACAGCGCGATCACTGCGGCCATTGGCTCCTTAAAAGGCCCCCTCCATGGCGGTGCCAATGAACAAGTGATGCTGATGTTAAAGGACATTGGTTCCTATGAGAAAGTCGATGCCTTCATTGATGATGCCGTTCATGCAAAAAAGAAGGTCATGGGCATTGGGCACCGCGTCTACAAAAATGGGGACCCTCGTGCGCGAATTTTAAAGGAACTCTCGCTCCAAACCTGTAAAAAAGCAGGGTTGGAGGACTACCATCGCATGCTCGTGCGCATTCAGGAGCAGATGGAACTGAAAAAAGGGCTCATGCCGAACGTCGACTTCTTCAGTGGCTTAGTCTACACGGCTTTAGGACTCAGACCCCGTGACTTCACTCCGATCTTTGCCGTAAGCCGAATTTCAGGGTGGACTGCTCAAGTTCTCGAGCAATACGCCAATAATCGGATTTATCGCCCACGCGCCTTTTACACCGGAGCGACGGACCGAAAACTGGTGCCGATCCACCAACGATAAGTCGGTTTAAAATCAATCCTCAAGAGGAGTCAGGCTGGATATCCAGTTTGACTCCTCTTTTTTTTTCCCTGAGTATCCCTGAAGTTGAGTCATCTTGAGTACTCAATCCAACATTGAATGTGGATATTTAAAGCTCAAGATAGCTATTTCGTTGTTTAATTGTATACTACGAAAAAGAAGGAAACCAAAGCAGCCCAGCGCAACCGCCTCATGCAAAGCACGCAGAGGCGCTTCAGATGAATCCGATCGGATCGTGGAAAAGGATCGAGATGGCTTCCAAAATAGGATTTCACGTTCTAGTCTTTTTTTTTCTCCTCTCATTTTTTTCGACCGGCGGAGTGAACCCGAGCTTTGCGCAGAGCAGCATTGAGTCACAGACTTTACGTCAGTCTTCTTTTGACTCGCCAGGGAATCTTAAAAACCCATCCGATCCCCAGCCGGATCCAAAAAAAGCCCTTCCCGTTCAAGCCCGGCAATTCCGGGTTCGCGTGTTAAAATACGCTGAATCCAAGCGCCTTTACCTATTGAAATTCGATGATGCCGATGTTCCCAGACCCACTCAGGTTTTGCTGATTAAAAACGAGGCTAGCTCCATCATGGGACTTCGCGTGATCCGCTCCCAGCCGAAGGATGAGACCGTGGTGGCTCAGATCATCCAAAAGTACCCCGGTTATGACGCCTTGCAACCGGAGGAATCGTATGTTGCCATCGTCAAGCAAAGTGACCTGGAGTACGAATCCGACCTCTTTGAGATTCCAGAGGCTGAATTTGAAGATCCCTCTTGGAGAGTTTCAGAGCTTGCTGAAGAAGTCCTCCGCTTGGATCCTGAGCTGGATGCGGGCACGACCCTGGAGACGATCGCAGAAAAAGAAGCCATGGATGCTCTTTATTCTGAACGAGATGAGCGAGGCAGACCTAGGTCCATTTCAGAAATTCTGAAGCAACGTAAGCTGGCCCACTTAGAGAAAAAATTAAGTGAGATTGAATCTCAAATGAGCACGCTGGAGACATCCAGCAAGAACGCGGAAGCCTCACAAAAAAATCTGGAAAAAACTCTGGAGACCCTCGAGAAAAAAATCCCGCCACCTGCTCCTCCTCAACCCCCCCCTCCTCCGGAAACTCTGAATCCCCCTCAGAACTCCAATCGCACCCAGGAGGAGTTCTTTGACGAGGGGCCGTTGGATTCTTCGAAAAATGAATCTGCCTCAATAGATGAAATCAAATTGCTGGATCGCTCCGCTCACTGGGTGAGCGCTGGTTTTGGGTACACCACAAACCGCATGCCGACTGGAGGTGGCTACTACAGTTTTGCTGCTGGGCATTTCAAATATGGCCTCACCGTAGGTCGCCGTGTGATTTTTGAGTCCGCGCGCCTGCAGGACTCCGTTGCTCTGGAAGCTGGGGGGTTCATTTATAAAGCCATTAATTTTGGAACCGCAGGAGACTCCTACACCCTCTTGTCTTTTTTAGGAGCCCTGCGCTACAACATCTTCTTTAGCGAATCGTTTGGAATTTACTTCTACGGAGGCGTTCTTCAAGCCAATGTGATTGCCCAATCCTCGGGAGTGAGTAGTGCACTGGTGGCACTAAACTCGATCCTACCGGCAATCGGAGGGGGACTTCTCCTACAAGTGGGACCGGGATGGTTTGCCCGTTTCAATGGCGGCTTTGATGACATCAGCTTAGGGTTAACGCTGCGTTTCTAATTGAGGTGGTTTGCGGGATGCACATGGATTTAAAAATGAGTTCACATCAAGGTTCACACATGAGTTCAAAGGTTCAGTGGTTTTTCTGGGTGTCGCTCTCGATCTTCAGCGCTTGCGGCGTCAAGGGTCCTCCGCTGCCCCCTCTAGAGGTTCTGCCCCAAAAGAAAGATGAGGCGAGTTTACCTCTGCCAACAGCAAGCGAAAAGCCACCTGCCCCGTTCGTTTCGCACTAAGCCGTTCCCGCCCAGACTGAGATTCTTTTTCTTATTCCACTTCGGAAGTTGTGTTAAGAAAGTTTCTATGCAAGCAAAGCAAGGTACGCACGGGATCTGGACGGCTTTAGTGACCCCCTTCGATGAGAACCAACAACTGGATCTCCCGGCCTTTCGAGCCCTGCTACGAGAGCAAAAAGCAGCTCAAGTCAATGGGGTTATTCCCTGTGGTTCCACGGGAGAAGCCGTGACTTTAACGCTCCAAGAGCGGATGGAACTCATTCGCACGACTCTCGAGGAACTCAAAGACTCCTCCGTGCAGGTCTATGCGGGCACAGGAACCAATGACACCCAGGAGAGCATTCAGCTCTCACGCTGGGCTTCGGACCAAGGAGTGGATGGAGTTTTAGTCGTCACCCCTTACTACAACAAGCCTTCTCAATCGGGGCTCGAAAACCATTTTCTTGCTATTGCGGATCAGATTGAGTGTGATTTGATGCTTTATAATGTTCCAGGAAGAACAGGGGTGAGCCTCACGCCTCAGACGATTGCAAAACTGGCGCGACACCCAAGAATTCGCTCTCTGAACGAGGCGACTGGGGACCTTGGATTTTTAAGCTCCATTTTTGATGAGCTTGGAATGCAAAACCTGTCGCTCAACCTCCTGTCGGGGGATGATGCCACTTTCTTACCTGCGCTCTGCCTCGGAGCCACGGGCGTGGTTTCCGTCACAAGCAATCTAATCCCTCAGGCGATGGTGGAGCTCTATTCGGCTTTTCATCACCAAGACATCAAAAGGGCGCGTCAGCTGCATCGCAAATACTACCCTTTATTTCGTGATCTTTTTATTGAATCGAATCCCACACCGATTAAATTTGCACTTGAGCAACGAGGCCTCTGCCGCTCATGGGTCCGCCGACCCTTGGCTCCACTCACAGAACAGAGCCAAGAGATTCTGCAAAGGAGCCTCAAGCGGTGTGGCCTAGATCAAACTCCGTCAGTATGACGTTAAAAGTCCCTCCCAGGGGATGCGATAAGGAGGCTGCTTTGATTCAAATCGGAGTTCTCGGTGCCAGAGGACGAATGGGTCAATCCGTTGTGCGTTTGATTCGAGAGGAGTTTACCCGTGTTGCTGAAGTGGCGGCGCAGGTCAACCGCGGGGACTCATTGGACTCCCTGTTTCAAACCGATGTCGTGATTGACTTTTCGAATCCTGTTTTTTTTAAAAAACTGGCGGAGGAGATGCTATTGAAGTCCAAAAAAACTGCGATGCGACTTCCTGCTCTGGTAGTAGGAAGCACGGGGTGGCTCCCAGAGGACGAGAAACTCTTAGTGGAGCTGGGCTCAAAAACACCAGTTCTTCAAGCCTCGAACTTTTCCACAGGGGTTTCAGCCTTAGCGCTCATCTTACAGCAGTCCTCGGCCTTATTAGAACGCCTGGGGTACACTCCCGTTCTAGTCGAAACCCATCACCGTCACAAGCTGGATGCTCCCAGTGGAACGGCCTTGGCCTTACAAAAAGCCATCCGAGCCACCGAGCCCACCTCCATTCAAACCCACAGCATCCGCGCAGGAGAAGTCATTGGAGACCATGAGGTGACCTTCTACGGGGCTTCGGATCAAATCACTTTGAAACACCACGCTCAGGATCGCTCCATCTTTGCTCGTGGAGCCATTCAAGCTGCTCTGTGGTTGGCGCAGAACCGCGCCCAAAAAGTCCCTCATGGACTCTTAGGGATGGAGCAGTATTTTCACGCTTTAATTCGAAAGGACTCCTAAACCATGAACGACTCTTTTACTTTGGCTGATCGCCTAAAAAAACTTCCTCCTTATCTTTTTGCTAAGATTGATCAAATCAAACAGGAAGAACTCAAAAAAGGGCGAACCCTGATTTCTCTGGGCATTGGAGATCCAGATCTGCCCACGCCCCAGTTTGTCATTGATCGCCTCGTTTCGGCTTCAAAGAAGCCTGAGAATCATCAATACCCCTCGTACTGGGGAATGATGGAGTTTAGAAAAGCCGTGGCTCGTTGGTATGAAAACCGCTTTCAAGTGAAAGTCAAACCGGAGTCCGAAGTTCTCACCTTGATTGGATCCAAAGAGGGCATTGCCCACTTCCCCTTGGCGTTTGTGAATCCCGGTGAAGCCGTCTTGGTTCCCGATCCAGGCTATCCGGTCTACCAGGCCAGCACCTATTTTGCTGGTGGAATTCCGCTTCGCTTTCAACTCCTGGAGAAGAACCAATTTCTCCCAGACTTCAACGAGCTGGAACAACTCGTATCCTCTGGACCGAAAGTCAAGATGATGTTTCTGAACTACCCGAACAACCCCACCTCGGCGAGTGCCACGGTGGAGTTTTTCAAAGAAGTGGTGGCTTTTGCCAAAAAGCATCAAATCATCGTCTGCCACGACAATGCCTATTCGGAGATCTACTTTGACGGCAAAAAACAGCCGAGCTTCCTTGAAGCCCCTGGAGCGATGGACATTGGATGTGAGTTTCATAGTTTATCCAAAACCTACAATATGACGGGCTGGAGACTGGGCTCCTTAGTCGGGAACGCTCGCCTGGTGCAAGGCCTGGCTCAAATTAAAACCAACGTGGACTCAGGCGCATTCAACGCCTGCCAAGAAGCGGGAATTGAAGCCCTCAACCATGGCGAGTCTTTTTGCTCCGAACTTCGACAAATCTACCAAAAGCGTCGGGATATTCTCATCCCGGCAATCCAAGCCGCTGGACTGCAGTGTCAGTCTCCTGAGGCCACTTTTTATGCCTGGGCAAAGCTGCCCCCGGGCTTGTCCTCGGAGGATTATGTGTTAAAACTAATCCAAAATCAGGGCATCGTTGGAACTCCGGGTAATGGATTTGGAGAGGCAGGAGAAGGATATGTTCGATTCACCTTTTGTTCGGATCTCTCGGTATTAAAACAAGTTGCAGAAGCACTCAAAGGATCGGTATAAGAAAATGATGAATATCTATTTGTGCATCAAACAGGTACCCGATACGGAAACGAAGATTAAACTCAACGCGGATCAAAGTGGTGTGGATCTGAGCGGAGCCAAGTGGATGATCTCTCCTTATGATGAATTTGCCATTGAGGAGGCCCTTCGACTCAAGGAGAAAACCCCGGGAAGCACCGTGACGGTGATCTCAGCGGGCCCTGCTCGTTGTGTGGAGAGCATCCAAAAAGCTCTCGCCATGGGGGCCGATTCGGCCATCCGCATCGATCTGCCGGAGACGGCAGATTCCAACTGGGTGGCTCAGGCCATTGCGGGGGCTTTGAAAAAAGAGGCAAAAGTGGATTTAATTTTTACGGGAAAAGAAGCCATTGACGATGGCGCAGCCCAAGTGAGTCAACTGATCGCTGAGTACTTGGACATTCCGTGTGTCACCGTGGCTCTGCAAGTGGAGTACGGCCCCACCCAGGTCAAGTGCAAACGGGAAGTCGAAGGCGGCGCCTTTGAATGGATTGAAGCTTCACTCCCCGTGCTCATTGCGGCACAAAAGGGCATGAACGAACCCCGATATGCAAGCTTACCCAACATTCTGAAGGCCAAAAAGAAAGAGATCAAAGTTCTCTCCGCCAGTGACGTGGGCACCTCAGAAGCCCATCAAAAGGTTCGTTACAAAAACTTTCAATTACCTCCCCCCAAGCAGGCTGGAAAAAAGATCAGTGGCACCCCGGATGCTCAGGCAAAAGAACTGGTTCGTCTGCTCCACGAAGAAGCAAAGGTGGTCTAATCATGGCAAAAGTATTCATCATCGCAGAACATCGAGAGGGTCGTTTAAAAAAATCCACGTTTGAGCTCATTGCGGCCTCAGCTCAAGCTGGAAACGAAACCCATGCCATTCTCATGGGAGAAGGCGTGGAAGGACTAGCTGCAGAGCTGGGTCATTACGGAGCCAAGAGTGTTCACCTGGTTCAACACGCAAGCCTTAAGCTTTATAGTGCGGAGGCTTACACTCTTGCGGCACTCCCGATCCTCCGTGCCGAATCCCCCGATGTGATCTTAGCCAGTCACTCCCCAACAGGTAGGGATTTACTTCCCCGCCTTGCGGCTCGACTCGGTGTCGGCATTGCAACGGATTGCACCCAGGTCACTTTTGCAGGTCAAAAGATCCAAGTGAGGCGCCCCATTTTTGCGGGTAAAGCCACTGCTGAAGTGGAGTTTTTAGGCTCGGGTCCGCAAATGGCTACCGTTCGACCCAATACCTTCAGCACCCCAGCAGCAGACCCTTCGAAAAAAGCGGAAGTTCGCTCCGTGTCTGCAAACCTGGCCAACCTCAAAACGAAGGTCATTGAAGTGACCCAAGGCTCTGTGGGTCGACCGGATGTCACAGAGGCCTCCATTGTGGTTTCTGGTGGAAGATCCCTCAAGAGTGCTGAGAACTTTAAAATCCTCGAGGAAATGGCTGATGTCATCGGAGCAGCCGTAGGGGCTTCTCGCGCCGCAGTGGATGAAGGCTTTCGACCTCATCGCGACCAAGTGGGGCAGACTGGGAAAGTGGTTTCGCCTTCCTTGTACATGGCGTGTGGAATTAGCGGAGCCATTCAACACCTTGCTGGCATGAGAACCTCAAAGGTGATCGTTGCCATTAACATGGATGCTGAGGCCCCGATTTTTCAAGTTGCGGATTATGGCGTGGTGGGGGATCTCTTTACCCTAGTTCCCCTGATCAAAGAAGAGCTCAAAAAGATTCGTGATCACTGAGATCGAGTGATCTTAAATATCGACCACCCTCTGATCGATCCCATGGAGCTGTGTGCCCGGGGCTTCGCATCAGAGGGTGAGAACCTGGGGATAGAGTTATGACTTGGCAGACCTTTGCTTTTCTCATCGTTGCAGGAAGTGCTTTTGGGTATTCCGGCTACCGATTTCATCGTCTCTATCAGATGATGAAAAACCATCAGGGAAAAGCTCCCGCGGTGGGACAAATCTCAGAGCGGATTCTCACCACTTTAGCCAATGTTCTGGGACAAAAGGCAGTTTTAAGAAAAAAATCAGCTGGCATCATGCATGCCACGATTTTTTGGGGCTTTCTGATCATCAGCATTGGCACTCTCGAACAGTTTGCCACCACACTCTATGCACCGGCCAATTTTGAGTTCATTGGGGAAACGGCCTACTCCGGTTTACTCTTTACGCAAGACCTCCTGACTGCCTTGGTTCTCCTGGCGGTTTCCTACGCGTTTTACCGAAGGCTCATTGTGCGTCCCCCAGGATTGGGAAAATCTAAGGACGCGCTCATCGTTTTAACCCTCACAGGCGCATTAATGATTTCCATTCTCCTGATGAATGCCTTTCATATTCTCGGAGCGCAGCCCTGGTATACCCCTTCACTTCCCATTTCCAAAGCCGTCTCAGGCGCGTTCAAGGGGCTAAACTTTGAAGCCTCAAGCTATGAGAATCTCAGTCAGTTCTTTAAGTGGATTCACATGCTCATCGTGCTGGGCTTTTCCGTCTACATCCCCAGCTCCAAGCACCTGCACATCGTCGCCGCAGGCCCCAATACCTTTCTGAAGCACTTACCGCGGGAAAAGGCCATGACCCCCATTGCCTTTGAAGATGAAAGCGTCACTCAATACGGAGCGGCAAAAGTCACGGACTTCAGCTGGAAGGCCCCCTTAGATTACTACTCTTGCACCGAGTGTGGGCGATGCCAAGACCTGTGCCCGGCCTACAACACTGAAAAACCGCTCAGCCCCAAGATGCTGATCTTGGATTTAAAAAACAACATGTACCGCAACCAAGAGCGGATTTTAAACAAAAACTATGATGACGTAAGCCCCATCTTGGATGAAAACATTACGGAGGACGTTATCTGGGCCTGCACCTCCTGCCGAGCCTGTGAGATTGCATGCCCGGTATTCATCGAGCACACGGATAAGATCTACGACATCCGACGCAACTTAGTCATGATGGAATCAAAATTTCCAGCCGAAGTTCAAGGGGTCTTTAAGAACATGGAAGTCAATGCCACGCCGTGGGCTTTCAGTCCCTCCGACCGTGCCAACTGGGCTGAGGGCCTCTCCATTAAGACCATGGCTGAGAGCTCCGATGTGGATGTCTTGCTCTGGGTGGGATGCGCCGGAGCCTACGATGATCGAAACAAAAAAGTGCTCCGTGCGTTTGCAAGCCTCCTGAAAAAAGCGGGAGTTAAGTTTGCCATCCTAGGGACGGAGGAGCAATGCACCGGCGATCCCGCTCGACGCATTGGCAATGAGTACCTGTATCAAACCCTGGCTCGTGCCAACATTGAGACTCTCAATCGCTATCAGGTCAAGACCATCGTCACGGCCTGCCCTCACTGCTTTAATACTATTAAAAACGAGTACAAGGATTTTGGTGGAAACTACGAAGTGCATCACCACTCCCAGTTCATTGCCCAACTCATTTCCCAGGGGAAAATTAAGCCTTCGAAAACCCTGGATGAGACCGTTACTTTCCACGACAGCTGCTACCTAGGGCGCTGGAACGAGGTCTATGAAGAGCCCCGAAGCACGCTTCAAGCTCTGCCTGCCATTAACTTGGTGGAAATGAAAGCCAACCACGATCAAAGCATGTGCTGCGGTGCAGGCGGAGGACGAATGTGGATGGAAGAGAAGATTGGTAAGCGAATCAACATCACTCGCACGGAGCAAGCCTTAAGCACCAACGCGGGGATCATCGCCTCAAGCTGCCCCTTCTGTATGACCATGCTTACGGATGGCGTGAAGGCCAAGGAAATGCAATCCAAAGTCAAAGTGATGGACATTGCTGAGCTAGTGGATCAATCCACCTCGCATTAAATCAAAAATAATAAGGTAAATGGATAAAAAAAAAGGACTTCAGTTGGATCACTGAAGTCCTTTTTTTTATTCTCACCCGCAAGCTTAGGATGATTTTTGATCAGAAGCGGGCAGAAAATCTTTGTGCGAGACAATAAAGCGCTTGAGCGCCGTATTAGCAATCTCCGACTTGGAGAGTTTTTTATGCTTTTCCATCTTCAAAAGGTTTTCGGCAACCTCTTCCTCTAAATCAATTTCAATCCGACGCGTCCGGCCCTTGAGTTTGTAATCATCTAACATACTTGGTTTCCTCCGATCCTCTGCCAGCTCTTCTTTTAGTCCTGAATTCAGAGCCCATGAGCTGGATTTGAACTCCTGGTTTTTAGGCTTTCTTTCACCCTTTGAAAACTTGGATTCTCTTTTTTTCATCCCATTTTAAAAAACTTCCAAAAGGTCCAGAACGTTTTCAGCTTTTTTTGACTTGATTTTAAATTTTGACCGATCCGAAAACCCTAACATAGGACAGACCTGCCTCGCAATAGATCCTTCACCACGCCATACATGAGCGCAGGGAGCGACTCCAATTCACGAACCTCGCGAAGCACACCGGAGCCCTCTTGCGCAAGCTGACGACACAAACCTAAGCCAGCCTGCTCCTTCCCCATCTTCATCACCACGAGATGGGGAAACTGACAACCCAAGTAGGCCGGATCCCGTCCCGCCGTGTACTTGCCATCGGTTAAAAGGAGGGTCGAGCAGGGCCTTCCTCCTAAGCGTGAGCCAATCGCCCTGACCTGCTTTAAGGCGGCCACTAACCCCTCCTCCAAATGCGTGTAGCCCTGAGCAGGAACATCGAGGAATCGTTCCACCAACTGCGCAATGGAGATTTTCTCCTCGGGCTTTTTTAAAACCCAGGCTTCATTTTCAAAAGCCACAATGCCAATGAAATCCTCGGGAAACTGCAGCAAAACCACGGCAAGAGCCACGGCTGTTAGCGCCAGTTTCTCTCCAGTCATGGAAAGACTGGTATCCACACTGAGCACCACGGATTGTCGACGCACCAATCGATAACTCATCCATAGATCCTGGGCGGTCACCGTGGACTGGACTCCCGGTGGTAAACCCCGCTGCTCGCTGAAGGCAAACGGAGCGTGCTCCAAGGTCTCCTCTAGATCCAAGTCCACCTGCGTTGCTTCGACTGGAATCTCATCTAAGGGGGCAAAGTGCTGCACCTCTGGATGAACGAGTGAACCCAGCAGCTTTCGCGCTCGCTCTAAGATGGCCTGTGCCGATAACGAGCGGAGCGTTTGGGTGAGGCGCTTGGATTGGAGCTGAGATTTAATCTCATGGTAGCGAATCGCAACGTCCCAAGGACTGGCCTGAGAAACCTGGGCTAAAACATCGGATAAACTCGCCTCGGAATTGAAGGAGTCTGGAGGAGCGCTCGGGGCAAAAAGGGACTGAAGAAGCTCCGGAGGAGAAAACCACGACTGACTCTGACCCAAAGGCGATTGAAACAGACTTTGATAAAGCTCCCTACGCTCCGATTGACGCCGAGCTTCGTTTTGAATTAAGTCTTTTTTTTTACGCCTGACTGAGACTCCTCTTCCTCCTCAAGCGAAGACTCCCCGGATGGACCTAAACCCTCGAGAGTTTCATTCACCCAAGCCTCAATCAGGCTCTCCATCTGCGCCTGATACGAATCCCCCGCGTCCATGTCTCGCTCAATCTCAATGCGAGTGGGCAGAGCCATTTGAGCCGCCGTGAAAAAGGCTGCCTTCCAATGCTTCCACTGCTCCTGAGGAGGGACGGACTCTTGAGCCAAGGCCTCTGCAATTAAGACCCCAGCAATTTCAGCTAAACTGAGCGCAGCACGAAGTGAAGCCCCTCGTTTCACTTGGGGATGAGAGCGAGTCAATCGCACGAGCCTGACGGAAGCCAAGGCCAGAAGGCTTTGCTCTGGCTTGAGTGAGCGAGGCAAACAGAGTCGATCCTCCACGATTTTCACTTCTTCCTGCTCCGTCTGATAATCTAACATCACGAGCTCAAAGCGATCCAAGATCGCTTCACTGAGATGGGAGGTGGCCACAAACTCCTTCGGGTTCTGCGTGGCAATCACGAGAAAGCCGCCCACGGCTTGAATTTCTCCCAACCGGGGCACCAAAATCATCCGCTCATCAATGGCCGGAAGAAGAACATTTTGCACTCCCTCAGGTAAGCGATTGAGCTCATTAATAAACAGGACGCCCCCTTTTTGCATCGCTTCGACCAACGGACCCGGCATAAACGCCTCAGCCGTAAACCCCTTTTTAATCACCGTGGGAGGATCAAACCAACCTACGAGCTTTTGCTCCGAGTATCGACTATCCCCATCCACTCGAAACACCGGGCGCTTCATCGCTTTGGCTACGGTTAAAGCCAAGTGAGTTTTTCCCACGCCCACCGGACCCTCAATCAGCACATTCCTCTGGGCCCGAAGACAGGCCTCCACGCGGACTCGCTCCTCAGATCGCCCTGTTAACGCTCGGCTCTTGTTTTCCATTATTTTTTCCCCTGACCTTTTTCTTTGGACTGCTCTGCAAGCAGTGGCGCTTTGGCCTGAGATCCCGAACTGGTTTTCGATTTCTCACTTTTGGCCTCCCTACGCCTAATAAACTCCTCAACCACGTAACTGGCCACATCGGAGGGTTTTGTTCCCACACTAAAGCCCGCATCAAAACCGCACTCCAAGGCCATGGGATGCGTTACTCGTGGTCCTCCTGCTACAAAAATCAACTTATCTTTCAATCCCATCTTCTCCGCTCGTTGAATCAGCTCTTTTAAATCTCGGATATGAATATTATGCTGACTCACCACTTTGGAAACTAAGATGGCATCGGCATTCTCTTGAACAGCAAGCTTGAGTAAGTCCTCGTTCTGCACTTGAGCACCCAAGTTTCGAGCATCCAGCCACTGATAGCGCTCCAAACCATAATCCCCTGAAAACCCCTTCATGTTCATGATGGCGTCGATTCCCACCGTATGAGCATCATACCCGGTGCAGGCCCCTAGGATGACCAGCTTTCTTCCAATCTGCGTGCGGATGATCTCATCAATTTCCTCACGCGAGCGTTTGGGAGCCTCCACCTTTAAAACCCGAATCTGAGTGAAGTCCACCGTGTGCTTGAGCCGAGCATAGATCACAAAGAACGAAAACCCATGAGACGCCTTCTCCATGGTGGCCACTTTAATTTGCTCAAAGCCCATCTTTTGAGTCAACTGTACGGCCGCCTCACGGGCCTCAGGGGAGACTTCCACGGGTAGAGTAAACGCCAACTGCACGGTCCCATCATCCATGATATCGCCGTAAGGCCTCAGTTTTTTTAAGTTCACCTCAGCGACTTTTGACATCCAACACCTCGATCTGATCCAGTTTCACAAAATACCAAACCCAATTAGAGGATCTCAAAAAAAGGATTCAGGTACTCGGGCTCGCGTAAGATCACCCCATCGTATCCCTTACCGCCTCGTGGAGTTCGACTGACCTCTGCAAAAGCTTTTTGCTCAATGGCTTGAAACAAACCCTTTTGTTCAATCCCTCTTAAGTGAGCGACGGTCTCATCCAGTACGCGGGCAGCCCACTCCTCAATCACTCCATCCGCCTTAAACTCAATGTCTTTTCCTAGATCCTTAGCTCCGTTAAAGATGTACTTGGCATTCTTAATGCTCATCCACCGATCTTGAAGCAGTGGGGTGTGCATGGCTTCAGTTGCCATTCCTAGAAGCTGAATCGACTGCCCCGTGAGCACCCCCACCAAGTTAAACATCGCATCCATCAAGTGACTGTAGAAGATATCACCACACTTATGCCGCGTGGGAGGCATGAACTTAATCGGTGACTCAGGGAAAATATCTCGAGTCATCTGAGCGCGTGCAATTTCAAGCAAAAATACATTGGGGTGCTCAGGATCCATCTCCTGCGCATGCCCCAGCCCCATCAGATCTGAGGTCATCTGAGCCTCCCATGCAAACCGCTCGTTGATGAATTGAGAGGCTAAAACTTGATGACCATTCTCTACCGCATCGGCAGTGGTTAAGTAATTATCTTCTCCCGTATGAATCACAATGCGAGAGAGCGCAATGATCCTGCGAGAAAAGTGCTGATCAATGAGCGTTCTTTGCATGTTGATGTCTCGAAATAAAATTCCGTACATCGCGTCATTGAGCAGAAAATCCAGCCTTTCCATTGCCCCTAAAGCAGCAATTTCAGGCATACAAAGCCCTGAGCAATAGTTCGTCAGCCGAATGTAACGACCTAATTTCTGACCCTCCTCATCCAACGCCTTGCGCATGATTCTGAAGTTCTCCTGCGTAGCGTAGGTTCCTCCAAAACCCTCTGTTGTTGCCCCGTGCGGGACAAAATCCAAAAGCGATTGAGCCGTGCTCCGGATGACGGCAATGGCCTGAGCTCCGGCCTGAGCTGCGGCCTGAGCTTGAATGACATCCTCAAAAATATTCCCCGTTGCCACAATCACATAGATCAGTGGCCCACTTTTTCCCGTGGCATCAAACGTGTCGTTTAGATTTTTCCGCAAAGAATCTCGAAGCTCACGCTGAGCGACGAGGTTTTCTCGAGCCTTTTGGCAGAGGGCTTGAGCTTCCGCGCGAATTTGTTTCTCAGGGGACTGAGGTAAGGAGGTGAGTTGAACCTTTCCGGAGGCACAGGCCGTGGCCAGAGCCTGAACCGAAAGATTGGTCTGCAATAGTCCGTTGACAAACCAATGGAGAACCCCTTTGCCTAAGACCTTTTGCTGATGAAGATCCTGAATGATCTGATTGACCTCTGGAAACCACTGGTTTTGAGCTCTTTGCAAAGCCCCTTGAACGCCCAGTAATCTTAAGACGGCTCGTTCAATGGCCACCGTGGTGTGACTCTCAATGAGTTGTCCCACGGGCTTGGCAATGGAAGCGGCCAATGTGCGGCATTCCTCAATTTGACTGCGATCTAAAGAAAGATGGGCCATAACACCTCATAGCTCCCTTGCGGGCTTGCAACCCGCAGTTTCAAACGTAGGTCTGATAGAACAACTCTTTTAACTCCGCACTCTCACGAATGCAATTCAGAGCGACTTCAGCATGCCCCAAACAGTATCCATTTCCAATTTGCAACTGAACATCGGCGCCTACACCCTCAGCCCCTAAAGCGGCCCTGGTGAAGCTCGTAGCCATACTAAAGAAGTAAACTAATCCCCCAGCCTTACACGCCAAAACGCAGCTCATCTCCGTCTCTGGCACGTTCGCCACGTTGATCACCACGTCTGCCATTTTGCCCTCGGTGAGACGACGGACTTTTTCCATCACCTCCACAGCGTTTCGGGCATCCACCTGAATGGCATGATCCACAAAGGAGAGCTTCCCTAAGCGCGCCATGGCCTCTGGTTGGTAATCCAGCGCAATGGTTTTGACTCCCGGTTTTTTCTTCGCCTCATAGAGGCAAAGAACACCCGATTTCCCGCCTCCCCCCACCACCACGACCC
>JBMSSC010000030.1:0-24485 GCA_049424145.1 Bdellovibrionia bacterium | reverse complement strand
TCCGGCACTGATAGCAGCGGTTGCCGCACCCTTTAGCGTATCAGCGCTTAGTACTTTTCCTAAAATCTCACCTGGACTCTGCTGAGATAAAATACCGAGGGTCAGGGTTGTAGCAATCTGAGAGGTAACGGAGGATATGGCGGCACTTGCAGCCGCTGCTAAAGCCGTACCAGAACTCCCAACAATTGCACCTCCCACACCGGCAGTTGCAACCGAGGAGGCAATCGTCACTGCAACGATCAGTGCTGGACCCGGAGCTGAAATCGACGTCTCATCTTCATGGTGAAACTCTTCTAAGAGCGTTTCGATCACTTTGACCTTCTTAGGGTCATACTTGAGCTGATCCAAAAAATTTAAAACTTGGCCTTTGACTTGCTCGATCTCAAGTTTTGAGACTTCAAGGTGCATTTCTCCGCTCAGGTCCATAGGAGTGAAAGTCTGGTGTTCTTCCTTTTTAAGCTTTTGTTGGATCCACCAAGCATTTTCATGACCCTTGCTCGAGGAGGATGCCTCTGCGTTCTTCCCCTGAGTTATTTTGAATTTTTTTGCCTGAACGTGCGTGCGCTGAGCCTTAATCTTTGGGGCTTGAATGGTTACATTGTTTCCAGCCTTAAACCGAATGACTTCATCTCCCTGTGTGTCATTTCCTCCTACCTCAAACGATGCTCCTTGAAACCCCTTCTTTACGGAGGTTTGAGTCTCTTTTTCTGTGCCTGCCCAGAGGAACCAACCGGTTTTCTTTTCAGTTTTTACGCTGGACTCGGAGTGATTTTGGACCCCTAGGACTGTAATATCTTTCCCAGCCTCAAGATCTATGGATCCCGCCTTGGCTTTTGTACCTTGAAAAATGAGATGATTGCCCGCCTTCATCCTAAGCTTGCCTTTGACCTTCATCTGAGAGACGGCGGCTTTGGATTTCTTCAAGGAGACTTGAGTTGGACCGGATTTAGATTCAGAGGCGGACTCCAGCATTAAAGCTGTATCGAGAATGGCTTGACCTTCAACATTCATCGATCCCGCCCTCACGTCTACAGCTGAGGTTTCAACTACCCCTCCCGCTTTAATCGTGACGTCTCCGTTTCCATAATCCAGCTTTCGCCGCTCTAAGATGTCCTGAAATCCAGTTTTCGTTTTTTTACGGGTCTTGTTGGACTTAATCTTCACCTTACCCCGAAGCGAAACAAGTGCTACCGAATTGCCTTTTTGATCGGCATTCACCGCGAGATCATCTCGAGTAGCAATTGCGATTGTTTTACTTTGAAGCGTATGATTCAAGTCGAGTTGATCTTTAAGGCGCTCATGAGGGGGCTTTGTCTCAAGTTGAGTCCGGTACCTTGCGGCTGCTTCGTCGATCGCTTGGATGACTGATTCCTTCTGCGATAAGATATTCCTTAAAACATCTCCAATGTGAGTGCCTTCGTCTAGGCTTTCAAGCATCTCTGCGATGGTTGTGCCTGCTTCAAATCGTCCGATCGTTCTGGCAAAGATATTACCCTCTCTCTCCGAACGAATCTTCTCCTGAAGTTTCCTAGGAATAACGAGCATGGGCTTTAAGATCTGCACGCCTTGATCTTTGGCCACCTGGTAAAATAAAAATGGCTTGGTGTATGAGTTCTCGCTTTCTTGCTCCTTGAGGAAGTCGTTAAATACCTTCAAGGGAACTTTGACCTGATCTCCAGCCTTTTCAAAGGAAAACCCTTTTGATTTAAAATACTCACTGGCATTTCGATGAAGTCGGACAAGGTACTTGCGATCAATCGGTTGATTGGAACTCAGGAAGTTGCGCTTAAAAAGGTCTTGGGCTGCTTTCTGCACCTGGGATAAGAGGAGCTCAGGACTCAGACTAAAAACCACCTGACCCTCTGGAAGCTTGAATAGCTCTTCCTGAGCATCATAAATGACGATATCGTTTTGAAATGACTCGATGAAGGCATCACTCTGCTCAGGACTGAAAAAAGCACTCTCCCTCACTGCATAGATAAACCGACTGGATCCTGACTCAGTTGTCTTAAGATCGGGCGTGCGATAGAGCTTCGGTGAGGTTAAATCCTGAATTCCCAGATCAACCAAAGGTTTTTGGAGGGGGAGGTAATAGGGGTTTTTCACAACAAAAGTGAACTGTCCTTCATCCTCCAGCAGAAAAATCTCATCGGACGTAATGATGTTTTCAGTTTGAGGGCCCGTTAACCGGAGAAACCCTGGTTTTCTCATGCCGAGGACGGACTTGAAGTCGGACTTTTCTTCTGGAAACTGAATCTGTTCTTTGCCCGATTTTTCTACGAGCTTAAAGTCCACTTTTGAGTCACTCTGATCGACAAAGAGCTTTGAAGCATAAAGCTGAATCGTTTTGGGATTGACTGAAATCATATCCCCGTCCACAACAAAGGATCCTTCTTCCGAATAACGATTGCTTTGAAGCGGGATCGTTTGTCCATGCTGAATCTGACCCAGATGACGAATCAGACTGAGATCCCCTTCGCCTTTTAAAATCAGATTGCCTTTGACATGGATGTCTGAGGAATACCCGTATTGCTTTTTCTCTGAATCCAATATGAGGTTACCCCTGACATCAAGTGTCCCTGAACAGCTTAACGGTCCTTTGATGTAGCATTCCCTTGCAGTCGATAAAAATGCATTCCCTCTGCGAAGCAAAGGAAACTTCTGGTCTCCTGCTTGGACGAACTGATTGGGATCATTTTCTAAGACCCCAATTGTAATTCCACCTGGAGCAGCGATAAAAGCATCCGAAGCCGAGACATTCCCTTGTCGAACGAGGAAATGATTTGTAAACGTCCGAAGCGAATCAGCATAGACGCCTGCTGCGCTCGGTGAATCATCGAGGCCAATAAAAATACTGCTCCTGGGGACCATGAAATAAACCCCTTGAGCAGAACTGACCTGCGAATCAATGAAAAGCGAATATTGAGAGGCGTATCCCCGGTTACGACCAAAATGAACTTCAAGGTCTTTGACCGTTTCTCCGAGCCGCTTGAGTTGGTGACTGATTGTAAGTTGCGGTTCTAAAGCCACAGCATTCACAGACACTACGGCGCTTGAATCTTGAGCTTCTTTTTCCTGCTGATTCGGCCGATAGCGACAAAAATCTGATTCTAAAAATCGGATTTCCCCCTCACTGGAGAGTGGAGATTTTAAACAAAAATTTCTCTTAGGATCACAATGAACCACCGTGGTGCCACACTGAGTCAGAGGATCGAGTGCAAAATCTGGCGCCGATAAATTCAGAAGAGGCGTCTGAAACTGAACGCCAGGTAAAGACACACGAACATCAGAGAAAATAGAAATACTCTCTTTGCCCAGCAGTTCTCCCCCCTGAAGCTCCACTGGCAAACGATGACGCAAGGTCAATAAAAGCTCAGATCCAACTAGCCGCCCCAAAGACTGGCTAGAACTGTTTGGAGTGAAATTCAATTCAATGGGCCCATCACTGGAAACCACACCTGAAGTATTCTTAAAAAGCTCTCCAATGCGAAGGGTGGTCTGTTTAGATCCCTGAATTCTACCTTGATCATTATTGAGGTCAATGAAATCAACCAACAGGTCCTGATCGGAGAATAAGGTTCCTTGCTGGTTCTCGAGGTGAACCCCCAGAAGACGAAGACTCTCTGTGCTGTAAAGACTCCCTGAGTTTTTAAATTGCTGAAACTCCCCAAGGATTCTCTTCGCCTTAAGAAACCCTCCTGAAGCATTGTCAAATTGATCGATGGGAAAAAGAAGGTCTCCGAGCTCAATCTTTTGAGCCCGGATGCTCCCAAATTGGTGAAACGAAATTGATTTTTTTCCGACTTTTTCTACTCCAAAGACTCCTCGAACGAAAATCTCACCCGAATTTCGAATGGTGCCGCCCTCGAGAGCGACTTTCAGGTTTTTTGAAGACTCAACTTTACCCTGATTCTCAAAATCAGAATCCTTGAGGCCCAAATGACTCGTCTTCAGCTCAGCACCCTGAGTAACGACCAATCGAGATAACAAGCTCTTAGGCGTTTTACTTTTTGAATGAGAGGGCAAAGTTTCTGGGGCAAGATGAAGCTCCGGACTCATCCAATGAGAATCAACTTCTGCGAGTGGAGCTCGTACGCTAACAGGGGCTAGAAGACCTCCCTCAAGAAAGACGCTGCGGTTTGAATGGATGAACCACTTTTGGCGCTGAGCTTTGGCCTGATCCATTTTATGATCCGCCCTCGCTTGCACCACGACTTCAGTGCATGAGGAGTCCCAGTGGATTTTAATTCCCATCGCTTGAAGTTTTTTGATACTCTTTTCTGAGCCTTTTCCCGCACCTGAACAGGGGATCTTCCACTGTTGTAAGGTCTCTTTCTGCTGGTGCCGGATTTCTATCTCAGGGGGAGCCTCCTGTGCAAAAGCAGGGCTCACTAAAACAAGGAACTTAAAAAAAATGAATCCCTGAATCCAAGAATTGGATTTTGGTCTATGGCAAGAAATCATAAAGTCCTCTCACTCTCTTTTGCCTTTGCGTAGATTCTGAAGTGCGTCTGATAAGCTATTTTGGAACTCTGGAGTATTCATAAGTGTTGCAATCTGCTCGGGAGTCCACTCGAGTTTCTGATCTGTTTTAGACAGATTTGAAGGAACCTGAGTCTCCTTAATTTTAATGAAGACATTGACGGTGATGTTCCTGGGGCGAGTTTCTGCATCTCCCTCAGCCTTAATGATTGCTCCTGAATTATTGGTCTGAATGGGTTGATGTCTAGGTGGAAAATAGGCAGCCGTATTCATTTGCCTTCCATCAGAATTTCTTGAAGCGGTCAACTCGAGGAAACTTTGATGATGGTGATTGCCTCCTCCGTGATCGTGTTTTTTAAATGTGTCGCTCTGGTATTGGCCAATAGGCAAGTGCCCCTCTGGATTGCCTTCTTTTCGAGGACGTCCATGATTGGACCCCCTTAAGAAGACTCCTCGTGCATCAGGAAGATGGGAATCCCTCCAAAAGTTTTTCAATGCTGAATCGAAGGGAACTTCCTGCCCACGCAAGAGCTCCCAGTCTTTTCCATGGAGCTCTTGAAATTGTTCCTCAGAGAGAATGGAGTACCGAATGTCTCCAACGCGACCGTCATTGGCTAAAACAGAGGTATTTTGAAAAGCAAAAAAGAAGAGTAAAAAACAAGAAACCTGACTTCTTAAATCCATACAACCAACCTAAAAATAGAAAAAACCCCCGCCTCTTGGGATAAAAAACCAGAAAAGCGGGCTCAATCTAATCCGAAAAAATCGGGCTGACCCATCTTTTTTAATCGATGATGTCACGGACCTTCTCGGAGGTGGTTTTTACTAATCCTATTTTTATTTAAAATAAAGATTTATTTTTTTCGGTCAAATTTTGTTTAAGATATCTGAGCGTGGACTAAAGCTCTGAGAAGTACGTCCTCCGTACTGAAATCATGAATAAATCCATGAAAAACCAAGGAAAACAAGGCCTTATTCTTAGGCAAAGCGGCGGGATCAAAGAAAATCGATCTCGATCTGAATCAGAACTTATCGTTTGACCCGGCTTTTTAAGGAAGGTCGCAACCTGCGATTTTAGAAAAAAGAAGAATCCCTGACTGCATAGGAGGCACTTAGGCTCTAGGTAAGAGGTGCGTTAGCTGAGTGACCGTTCATTGGGACTCTTTGTACGAAATGAGGCGTCTTTTAAAAAAGTCTAAAGATCAGGATAGAAAAATGCCTCAGGAGAATTCAATGAGAGATCCGGCTCTCGAACCGATAAAAAATGCCTCCTGTGGGACTCCTAGCCGGGACGGCCCTATGGCTGAATCAATCTTTAAGTCACTTATTTTTAGTTGCTTCATAATAAGTGCTCTTAAATTTTCTCCAATCTGCGCGTCTAATCCGCCGGATCGTGTAGTCTTTTTGCTTCAAAAGTCCTTAGGTGCAATTTAAGGGGCTAGATTAAAAGTCACAGGCGGGATCGAAGAATCCGTAAAGTTGATGGAGAGTTTAATTTGGTCTTGGATGCCTTCACTGCCTACAACACTTGTCCCCTTGTTTTCTATAAAAGTGTTGTAATGTAAGCCATTTAGTCTCGTTCTGATGATAAGATGTTCGTTGTAGGTGAACTCTACTCCCCCAGAAATATACAGCGTAAAACTTTCGATTTGTTCTGAACATTTGATTTCAAAAGAACGAATGTTTCCCATGAGAGTGCAAAGCTCTTTCTGGGGCTCAGGTTTGAGGCTTTTTTGGTCTGTATCAATGCCTTTTCCGCATCCAATAAAAATTAATGATAAAAGTACAGCTACTAAAGGTAATTTATTCTTCATATTAAATCCTAAATTTTTTAAATAAAAATTTTGAATCAGCTATCATTGCTTTATAAAATATTCAATTGATAAAATATTAAATATCGAGAAAATTACGAGCATCGATCATGCGCATGTCTTCCTCTGTATTTAGATTGAGTTGGCTAGAAGCTCGGAGCGCACATCTAGCGCTAATGACTCCTGAGATAGGCTGGACAGAGAAATTATTCTTAATTTTTAGATAATTAGGTGTAAATAATAAGGCGTTTCTAAGATTTGAGTATATGGATTTAATCGAGCAAATTTTTGATCGCGTATCGCCAACCTCATAGATTTAAGTCAAACGATCCGAGGAAGCTGCGTTGTCGAGTAAATTCAGAACATAGGTTAATGACTTTAAAGGAACCCGATCTTTGCCGAGGGCGCCATGGCGCAATTGGGGCTCTTCTTAGGAGAGAAGGCTGATACAGACCTATTATCGCTCAGTGGAGGCAGAAGCGATACGAAGGGGCTTTATCGGTAATGTCCTTTAAGAGAGATATCGGGACAAAACGTAGCCCTATAGAGGTGGAAATTCAGGAACTTAAGAAGGAAAAGGCCAAACTGGAGGAGAGGCTCCAAAGAGCTGAATTGATTATTGATGTCCAAAAAAAGTTGTCATGATGCTTGGGGCTTCAATCGAGCTAATCAGGACCCTCTCATTCAGCCAATCTATGCTCTATCGATCAGGGTTGGCTGGCCTTCCAGCGCCTTTTGCCGGATTGATCTAAGGGCTGTGAGGAGCTCATTTAGGGGCTACGTAAACGGCTTCGCCTTAGAAGAGGTGCGTGATGCTAGTGACCGTTTAGTGGGACTTTTTGCGCGAAATGAGGCCTCCTTTAAAAAATTAAAAATTCTCAAAAAAAGGGGAGGAGAAAGCCTCAATAAGGCTTCAAATTCTGGCTACTAGAGAGCCTGAGAGACCCGGCTTTCGAGCCGATTAAAAATGCCCCCTGTGGGGGCCCTAGACGATTCAGGTGGGACCTTAAAAGAGGAAAACCTAAAACCCGACTAAAACTATCCATGTTTAGGCTCATTTATGAGATTAGGGCGGCTTTTTATTCGCGATAATAACAGTTATCGCGAATAAAACCGGTTTCAAATAGGGCAGGGGCCGCAATAATCGGACGAACTCATTTCATTTATTTTTTTTATGGATCCCCGGATAAGCTCATTGGGTGCGTTCGATTGGGTTTAAAGAAGTGGTTGAAGGTTATTATTTTTTATGAAAGAAGTCGGAGGCTATGTTCTTTCCATTTGCAGTAAGAAAATTTTGGTTTAAAGAAGTGATTGGTATCTTTCTCAGCTTCTGTTTCTTCTCCCATCCCCTACTCGCGGACATTAATGATGAATTATTTTTAGCAATCGAGGCCGGTAAGTTGGACGAAGTTTCAAGTCTATTAGACCAAGGTGCTGATCCAAATTCAAATCGTTCAGGCATCATCCCGCCACTTCATCTTGCCGTGGAAAAAGGGGATGGACCGATCGTGGAAATTCTCTTAGAGCACGGTGCAAACGTCAATCAAGAGAATTACGCAGGCTTTACTCCCTTGGTCCTAGCTTGTTCGGTTGGTGACGCCGATATTGCTAGATTTCTGCTGAAACATGGAGCGAATCTCAATCGTCCTGTGCAGTCCGGATATACCGTCTTACAGTTAGCTGCTCGCATGGGACATAGAGAGGTGGTTCAGGTCCTTTTAAATGAGGGGGCTGCGGTTGATCAAGTTAGTGAGAAGGGTTCGACGGCATTTCTTTTGGCGGCTCAGCAAGGACATCACAAAATCGTGGGGGATCTATTAAACCACGGTGCGGAACTGAACCAAATAAACCAAGACGGTTTATCTGCCCTGATTTTAGCGACTTGTCGGGGACATGAGCAGGTGATGGAGGTACTCCTGGACAGAGGAGATCAGATGAGGATTGCACCTCAATTAATCAAAAGCTCGTTTTTTTTTGCGGCTAAAAAGGGGCTAAAAAAAGAAGTTGAACTCCTTCTTGCCCACGGAGCTCCGGTGAACGAAGTGGATTCTCAAGGCTATAGTGCGCTTCTTCGGGCGGCTGAGAAAGGGCATCGAGAGGTCGCTGAGGTTCTCCTTGCCCATGGTGCATCTTTGGAGGCTCGTCAAAAAAGTGGATGTAATGGATTAATTCTCGCAGCAAAGGAAGGATATCCTGATGTGCTTCAGCTTCTTTTAGACCGAGGAGCTGACATTAACTCAAAAACATACGTAGGATCTACGGCTGTGCTGACTGCTGCCTGTTTTGGTCACCTCGCAGCGGTTAAGATTCTAGTTCAAAATGGAGCTAATCTTTGTCAGTTGAACCAAGCAGGTGGTACTCCACTGATTGCAGCTACGAGTAATGGTCATGTAGAGGTAATTGAATTTCTTCTAAAAAATGGTGCTCCAGTAGATCAGATGAGTGTTCATGGAAATACGGCCCTGGGTTTTGCTGCAAATCGAGGGTTTGCTACAGTTGCTCGGGTACTGATCGAAGCTGGAGCGTCAGTAGACCAGATGAATAAGGCTGGGGATACGCCCCTTATTTTGGCTGCGTGGAATAATCATCCTCACGTAGTACGATTGCTCTTATTTCATGGAGCTCAAGTCGATTATGCTCTTAGAGAGGGAAACACGGCAATGATGATGGCTGCTGCAAATGGATACTCTCGAGTCGTTCAGATTCTCCTTGAAAAAAATGCGGACATTGAGCGGGTGAATCGATCAGGCGATACGGCTTTACTTTTGGCGGCAAATCGGGGTCATACAAATGTTGTGCGCTTACTCTTGGATCATGGTGCGAACCCCAATCGGGTGAATAAACAAGGGATTGGTGCTGTTTTTGCTGCTGCTCAATTTGGGCATACTGAGACTGTGGCTCTTTTAAAAGAACGAGGTGCTCGAATGAATCGACCACAAGGAATTCAAAGCCAACGTGGGCGTCAAGGGGGATCTCGACGGGGGCAGCACTCCATGTTGGAGGCGCTGATGTATTCACCGGGCTTTTAAGTGGATCGTTCATGATTAGGTTAAATTGATAATATTCGATCCAAAAAGTTCAAAAATGACTCTGAAATATTTTTTTTGCAGATATAAAGGTTTTTTTCTCTTTTTGGGGAGTGTTTTGCAGTTGTTTTTTTCGTCTCAGCTTTGGGCTAGCCCGAATGAAGACCTTCTCACTGCATCGGAAGTAGGGAATGTCGATGAAGTTCGAAGGCTTCTCGATCAAGGTTTGGATCTAAATCATCGGGATGAGCATGGAGATACGCCGTTACATCGGGCTTCGAGAAACGGATATTCGCAGGTGGTTGATTTACTGCTCGAAAGAGGTGCTCAAGTGGATGAGCGCGATGCACAAGGATTGACTCCACTTTTGATTGCATCTTATTATGGCCACCTTCAGGTGGCTCAAGTTCTTATGGATCGGGGTGCTAATCGAAATTCGTGCTTAAGTAGCGGATATACAGCCTTAGATCTAGCAGCACGAAATGGAAATTATGACGTCGTAGAATTCCTTTTAGATGAAAAATTCAGTATGAGCGTCGAAGACCAGGATCGGTCTCATCTCCTTCTTTGGTCTGCTTGGAAAGGAGACGACCAATTAGTGAGGATTTTATTAAAAAATCCTCAGCTTCAGTCCAACTCGATCTGCTCAGTTGCCTTACAATGGGCTTCGAAGAGAGGTCACATCAGTGTAGTGGAGGCTTTCTTCGAGGAAGGGTGTCAGGATAATCCTTCAGATGATTTCAATTCAGCTCTGATTTCTTTAGCCATTTCTTATCGTCAATCTAAGGTGGTTTCTCTTCTTTTGGATAGGGGGATTGACGTTAATGGTTTTAACAAGGATGGTGATACACCATTGATTCTTGCAGGATGGAATGGCTATCTCGAGCTGGTCACTTTGCTCTTAGAAAGAGGAGCTCAGGTTGATCTTCCAAATAGTCAAGGATTGACAGCTCTGATAATCAGCTCGAAAAAGGGTTACAAAGACGTTGTCGATCTCCTTTTGGAAAGAGGAGCTCAAGTCGATCTTTCCGATCCCTACGGGTTCACAGCTCTGTTGGGTGCAGCCTCTTCTGGTCATCATGAAATTGTTGATGGGCTTTTACAAAAAAAGGCCCCAGTCAATCAGCCAGATCAAGATGGGTTCACCCCTCTTATGCTTGCTGCTTTGGGTGGCCATGCTCAAGTTCTTCAATTGCTTTTGAGTTCTGGAGCTCAATTGGATTGTCAAAATCATGCTGGAGATACGGCGCTTTTGCTGGCAGTTTGGTCGGGAAAAACTGAGGCAGTAAATATCCTTCTCAATCATGGGGCCTCCGTTGAAGAATCGTATAAAAATGGAAATACGACCCTCATGTTGGCTTCTGGTAAAGGTCATATTGAAACGGTTCGTCTGTTATTAGAAAATAAAGCCGATATAAATCGAGGAAGTCGAGTGGGTGACACTGCGCTGATGTTCGCTTCAAATCGGGGTCATTTTGAAGTGGTCAGGCTCCTTGTTGAAAATGGAGCAGCTCTTAATCAAGTCAACAAGAAGGGAACGACGGCCGTTTTAGCAGCAGTTCGTCGGGGGAATACTCGGGTGGTTCAATTCCTATTGGGAAAAGGTGCAAGACTTAGTCGTTGACCAAAAGAAATAGGATCAAATGATAGAGGCTCTTTTTTGTTCTGCCGTTTCCTTATCTTCAGATTCATGATTGAAATTCTAAGATAACTTTTCTTATTTTGAATTCAAATCGAACCGTCCAGTATTTTTCAAGCTGCGATCAAGCGCTATTTGTTTGAGTTATGCGAGTTAATTAATATAATAAAAACAATATGAATATAATTAGAATTAGAATATTTTACTTTATTTTAATTTCACTCATTTGTAGTTATGCATTTTCTAAAGAGATCAGCTCTTCGGATTTGAAAAATGAAATGAAGGTATTAATTGATAATTATGATTCAAATCAGCTGAATTCGATTCAGTTAAAAGAGCAGATTGATGGGTTGGAAAGAAAAATTCAAGATCAGGTCAAAATAGGTCTATTATCAAGAATCTTTAAGTCAAAAGAGGCCAAAGAGAAAATTATTTTAGACAAGGTAAATGAAGCTAAAATGAATTTGATCGCCTCCTACTCGGAGGGTTTATGGAGGGATTTTCCCCTTTCCAATGGTAAGGGAAAAGAGAGGGAAGAACATTACCATCGATTTTTAATGGTTGCAGATGGGCTCTATCCTAAGGCAAGAATCTGTAGTTATTTTTACGACTGCTATCCAAGAAATATCGTTGGTCTTAACGGCTTAAAGCTTTTAATTAATCATTTTAATCAAAAAGAAGATTATTTAGGCGCACTGAAAAATGCTGATGCTGTCACCTTGGAGGAATTTGAACGTGAAATCCAGCAATGGAATGCCCCCATTGCTTCGGAAGAACGTGAGTTCCTTGTTCAAATTTCTGGAAAGCACATTACCCCTGTGTTTGTTAAAAGATTCGAAGGCAAATCCCAGGTTGTAACTCTCGACTCGTTGGGAGAATCAGACGGACATAGCTATGGAACTGACATCGAGAACATTCTGAGGGCAAGAATGGAAGGGCCGATTGAGGTCTATAAATTTATTGATCAGAGGCAGCGTGATGGAACAAGTTGTCCAATTTTTAGTTTAAGAGATCTCCTCGAGCATAAAAAAAAGAGTCTTTTCGATTATATCGATCAGAAAAAAAAATCAGAAGAGCGGACTAATTATATAAAAAATCACTTTAAGTGTAATTCTGACTCTTATTTGCTTTTAAATTTACCTGCCTCTTTTCTGAAGGTTGCTCAAGACATTTCGACCCTTTATAAATATCAAGATTCTCCGGAGTTAGTGTCTGCATCCCCAAAAGCTAGTCCCAGAGATCGATTGCATGTCAGTGAAGTTAAAATGGGACGTACGCTAAAAGATCTAAAAGATGACTACGGTCAAACAAACTATACGCGGCAGAGAGCTTATAAGTATTATTCTATAATTATTAATAATGCACTAAAGAGTTCGCATTAGTTTTTATGCCTAAGACTTTACTAATTAGGATACTGAAGTATTTGTAAGCCTTTTGCCTTGTGTAGTCTACTTTTGGTTCGGACTGTTTGAGTTTGAGAAGAGTTCGACCATCTTCAGTCACTGGCTCCAGGAGAGCTAGGTAAGGTTTTAGGGTTTCTCCGTGTTGCGTGACTTTATGGAACGATGAGGGAAGTGAGCGGATTAAAAATGAGTGAGGAGCCGTCTGAAAAATCGAATTTTCGTGAAGTGACCTTGCCTCACGGAGCCATTTGAATAGGTTCCCTCGAGAGTTCTCGATGAGGTCTCTTAAGCTAAAAATCGCACAACTGATCCCATCGATTTGTCGTGGGAATTGAAATTTATACATCTCCACAGGCATGAGCGAAGCTCCTCGAATAATTTTTTCAATTCGAGAACCCCAATTGTATCCGTATTGAGTTTCTCCCAGTGAGTCAAGCGAGATGACGAATATTTGGTCCCATTTTTTTTGAATAAAGATGGGGGTGACATGTTTTCCGAAAGGCCTCACAATCATTGAGTAAGTGGCTTCACCCAGTTCGCGTGTGATCGTATGAATTTTTTCAGGGAGGCTTGAGATATCGATTGCCTCGATTTGGGGATAGGATTGATTGAATGAGTCTGACTTGGACTGAAAATGGCCGATTAGAAGATTGATCCCGTTGAGGTCGAGGATGTTTTTTTCGTAACACTCGTAAAAATATGAGCAAAGCTGAGCGGGAGGATAGAGACGGTCTGAGATTCGTAGAAAGGAGCTGTAGTTCTTCTCACGAACTCTGAGAATTCCAAGATCACTGAATCTGGAGTAGGCTTCCCATGAGTAGTCAGAAATAAGTTTTGCTCTGGATTCTTCAGAAGGATAAAGATCTTTTAAAAAATCAACGGCCTGGTTCAGATCCCCTGTTTCATGAAACCGAGAAATGGCTTCATTCATGGTTTTGAAATCTCTTTCAGAGGCTAGGCTTAGATTTTGAAGCATTAAAAGTAAGACAAAATGAGATAAAATGAGGAACCATTTTTTTTCAAAAAATAACATACTTGATCCTAGTTCTATTTCTTATTCTCAGGCTTTCGCTGGCATAGGTCTTAAAGTTCAGGAAGAATGGGCGTTTAATCCTTTAACGAAGGCTTCGTTTAATTACCATAAAAATATACTTATGCAATGTAAAAAAATAGAATCAATCTTTTTTGTCAATTTTTATCAGCGCATTAAGGTCTAAGATTTTTCAATTCGGTTAATAAATCGGTCTTTGAATCGATTTTTTAGAGGATTTTGCCTCCAGAAAGCTCAGTATCTAGAAAAACTATTGGCGAATCAATCGGTCTAATTGAGGAGCGCGATCCTCATTGGTTCGAAACGGATTGATATCGAGTCCTCCTCGACGAGTGTAGCGGGCATAAACGCTGAGTGCTTGTGGTTCGCAGGTTCGTAGGATGTCCATAAATATTCTCTCCACGCATTGCTCGTGGAACTCATTGTGGTTTCTTAGAGAAACGATATATCGCAGGAGTCCCTGAGGTTCGATTTTCTTTCCTCGATAGTGGATCTGCAGAGAACCCCAATCGGGCTGACCGGTCACCAAGCAGTTTGATTTTAGCAGATGGGAGTGAAGCGTTTCGTCGACTGTGTCCTGACCTAACGTTTTTAAATAAGAAGGCTCAGGAAGATAAGTCGTGCATTCGATATCCAGATCATCGAGGCTGGTTCCACTTAGAGATCCAATGGGGAATCGTGCTTCTTTGAGAGGTTGTACATTGACATGAACTGAGCTTTGGGTTGCATGAGATAGATCGTTGATCAACTTGTCTTGGACTTGCTCGAATGAGGAAAATCGAGAGTTATTGAACGAATTCAAATAGAGCTTAAAAGATTTCGATTCAATCAGACAGGGTGACTCACACGGAATCTGAAAGTGAGCCAGAGCAACCTCTGGTCGGCCTTTGAGGTTGAGCCACGAGAGTTCAAATGCGGTCCAATAGTCAAAGCCTTGAAATGGGAGATTGGATGGAACTTGGATTTCATCGCGCTTTAGCTTTCGGGGAAGCGCAAATAGAAGGGAGGGGTCGTAAGTGTCCCTGTAGGATGATTTTTTACCCAGTGGGGCATGGTCTAAGAGTTCATTCGTGGTTTTTTTCATGTCTATATCCTAAAAACTTCTATGGAATCGGAGATTAAAAATCGCTCAATGACACGGTCCGATTTTTTATAACCTCATTTATTGTAAAATCTGAAGGAAGCTTAAATGAGGCAATCCAGGACAAGAACGTGTTTAGTACGATTCTTAAAGAGGTCAGAACGATATCATACGGGTAAAAAAATAAAAGTTTTTTAGACAACTTTTCTTTGCCCATTTAAAGGGGGTCTTTTATTCTTTCTCTGCCCCTCCCCTGGATTAACTCGTGTGGAGCCTGAGTGTCTGGCTCTGCCTACCAGCCCAGTCAAAACGGCGTGCGTTTTGACTGGGCTGTTTGAGTTTGTTGATTAGGAAGGAACTTTTTAAGCTTTAAGAATGGTTTTTCTATCCAGGTCCACGACAGGATTGAAAAAATAAGAGTGAGGGGCAGAGCAAGAAAAAAAAGGATGACTCCAATCCGCGCAAAAGGGAAGACTTCCCAAAGAGTTTGTTGGATGGGATAGCCATAAAGGTAGATTCCATAGGAGTAGTCTCCACGATCAATCAGGGGAAACTTTCTCAGATCCATGAAACCGAATGATAGGCAGAGGTAGCATGCTGAGAGTAGGCCTAAGAGGGTCGTGTACTTCCAGTTAAAGAAAAAAAGACCTAAGATACTCAAGAAAAAGAGGTTCTTTTTAATCTGAATTTGATCTGAAAAGATGAACGAAAAGACTCCTAAAAAAAATGCATAAACTAAAAGTGGAGGACGAACAAAGACGACACCTGCATCTCCCCATGTGAGGACTGTGACAAGCAGACCAAGGAATATGAGATTGCCCAGGAGAAAAGTTATGAGGAACTGGCGTCGATCAAATAGAAGACCGGTGACTAAGAGAGCGGAGAGGAAAGCATAGGAGTAAAATTCTGCTCTCAGGGTCCAGAGGTTGACGTTGACGATCGAGTTGGGGTGGTTCATGAAAACCCCAGGCAAAAAGAATTGAACACTTCCTATCAGATTATAAAAATATTGAGAAAAGAGCGGGTCGTTAAAGTATTCCTTGAGTGTAAATTGGCTAAGTAGGGGTCCGAGAAAGATTGCGGAAAGGAAGACTTCCACTAACAGAGCAGGGAGAATTCGTAAGATTCGGTGAAGAAGAAAGATGGGAGTCGATCGGAGACGATAAGCACTGCCACAAACCAGAAAGCCACTGAGAAAAAAAAACATGGGAAGAATCATTTTTAAAAACGGGTGCACAAAGGGCAGTTGAAGGGCCTTTTGAAATTTATGATGGTTATCCTCGTAGCAAACAGCGAAGGAGTGAAAAAGAAGAATAAATGACGCAAGAAATAGTCGCACTGCATCAAAACCAGGAGCTTTCTGTTTCCACTCGATGAGAAGAGTTCCAACCGACTTGTCAAAAATTGGACTTACAGTTTGCTGGTTGACTGCTTGCATTCTCTAAACCTCCTGACTTGCCAAAGCGTTTAACTCTCGCTCCCTACCCTCTCTCTGCTGTCTGGGCAAATTTTTTTGAGCGGGGACCTCTAATCTTCAAATGATGATGGAATTAGCGCGTCTTGGCAATAAGGGGAGTTTCAAAATAGCTCCAGATAAAAGTGGCTAGCCCCTTAAATAAGGATTGAGCGCAGACTCAGAAAACCAAGAGATGACGCATGGAATCCTCTGAAACAAGTCTGAATGCATGGAACGAAGGTTCAAGACCGGCCGATGCAATCGTTCTGCGGCCCCCCCTTTAATCGATTTGAGTCGCGAGGGGTCTGAGTAAGTTTATGATTTTGCTGTATTTTGTGTGAGTGGCGCAGTTTTGTTGTTTTTCTGTATTTTTAATATATTTGGATTAAAATTAAAAGATGAAGGCACTCATAGGTGAACGAATATTTTTTTAAGATAAAAAAGAGTCGTCGACAAGTGAGAAAAAAGGTTCACTTCCTTGTGAAAGTGTCTCCCATCAAGGTGAGGGACAAGAAAAATTGGACTCTCTCTTATTACTCAGGGGAAGCCCGAGATCTGACTTCAAAAGGCATCTTGTTTGAAACCAATGCTCCAATTCATACAAAAGATGTCTTTGATTTAAAGTTTTCTCTTCAAAGTTGCTCTAAGTTAATTGAGGTTCAGGCAATCGCTCGCTTTGTTCGACAGACTGACGCTGAGAAAATTAAAGTCGGTTGCGAGTTTTTGCACTCTAATCCAGAAGTTGAACGATACCTCAATACCATGTTGATTTTATATAAAGCTTAAGCATACCTGAGACTCAATCTTTGTATTTTGCCATGAGTGGTAACCCTTGGATTTTTTCAGTTCCTCGTAAGAAGAGCGATCGGTCCCATGACCGAGAGATGATCCATGGGAGAGAATTTTTTTTGTTTTCAACCCGTTTTTAAGATCGATTAATAGCCCATTAGATCGATACTCGTTTGGAAGTCCACGTTTGAGTTCTCCTTTGTCATCCTATTCTTGTCCCCGCCATACAGGACACTATGAATCTTTCGTAAAATGAGGTATCCAGCTTTTTGAGAAGAGTTTTGCGAGGTGAAGGTAAAAAATCAAGGCAAAGTAGGGTTTAAAAAATTCTTCTTGAATAGGAACGCAACTCATAAGGGGAAACACTCGGATGACAATCTTTGATATCGAAGTGAAAGACATTGCAGGTCATGTGAAGAAGATGAGCGATTATCGGGGCAAAGTGCTTTTGATTGTAAATGTTGCCAGCGAATGCGGGTTTACCTCTCAATATGAAGGACTTGAGGCATTGAGTCGCAAGTACCGTGATCGTGGCTTGGTGGTGATGGGTTTTCCCTGCAATCAGTTTGGAGGTCAGGAGCCAGGCAGTGAATCTCAGATTCAGCAGTTTTGTGAGTCGAAGTTTCAAGTGAGCTTTCCCCTGTTCTCCAAAGTTGAAGTCAATGGTCCCAGTGCTCATCCCCTTTTTCAGCACCTGAAATCTGAATGTAAAGGAATTTTGGGAACCGAGGCGATTAAGTGGAATTTTACTAAATTCCTTGTGGATCGATCAGGTCATGTTCTCCAGCGGTTTGCACCCCAAACGGCGCCAAAAGATATGGCTCAAGAAATTGAAAAACTCATTGAAACCTGAGATGCCAGTGAAACTTCAATCGAATCAAAAAAATACCGGACAGTTGTCTCGGATTTCCAAGTATGCGCTGTATGAGTGGTCTGTTCAGAGTCCGGTTGAACACATTGATCTCATCCAAAGGATCACCCAGGATTTACTGAAGACCCCTCCCCGACTGATGCGGGAGGATTTTTGCGGGACTTTTTTACTTTGCTGTGAATGGGTCAGACGAAGCCCAAAGAATCGGGCCTTAGGCATTGATTTAGATTCAGAGCCAGTGGAGTACGGTAAGACCAAGCATTTGTCTCAATTAACACCCAGTGAGCAAAAGAGAATTCGGCTCAAAATTGCAGATGTTCGTGAGCCCACGCTCCCTCTATCCGATCTGATTGTGGTGGGTAATTTTTCTTTTTTCATCTTTCAGGAGAAACGTGAGTTATTGAAGTATTTTAAAAGCTGTCGTCAATCGATGGTCTCAAAGGGGCTTTTAATTCTTGAGATGGCCGGAGGTCCGGGGATGATTGATCAGACTCAAGAGCGACGACGGATGCGCTATAAAAATGGGAAAAAAATGACTTACACTTGGGATCAAAAGTCCTTTGATCCCATTCAGCGACGAGCCGAGTACGCCATCCACTTTAAGTTTGAAAATGGGCCTTCCTTTCGAAATGCGTTTACGTACGATTGGAGGCTTTGGACGATTCCTGAGCTCAGGGAGTTGCTTCGCGAGGCAGGATTTAAGGATACGTTTGTTTACTGGGAGACGGAGCATCAAGGAGAAGGAACAGGAGAGTACATTCGGATGGAGAAAGGAGATAACGCTTTTTCTTGGATTGCTTATCTGGTGGCTCAAAAGTAGACTTAGTCAAGCTCTGATTTTAGATTTAAAATAAAAAACTAGTTTAATATAAAATATAAATTGACACGAAGCGCATACTTATTTAGAGTGCTCCTCCAAATGAGATACCGTTGGATTGTCTATTTTTTTATAGGATTTTTTTGTCTTCAAAGTCTTGGGGTGCACCAGGCCTTTTCTGATTCAAGCTCTTTAATTGAGAATCAAAAAGTATCAGCTTTTTCACTGAGTGGAGAGCCTAAGCGCCAGCGCTCGATTTTCTGGCCTGCTTTTACTTCTTTATTGATCCCTGGGTTCGATCAATTTTGGGAGGGGCAATACGGATATGCAGCGGCCTATCTGGGAGCTCGTCTGGCAGGGAATGGAATGGCTATATATTCCAGCCATCAAATCCTATCCACCGTTTCTAAAGCTCAGATGAATCCCAATTTATTTCGTGATCATCCGGGGGAGTTTGACAATTTCAAGAGGGCAGGTCAGCTCGGGGATTATGGGAACACTTTGGCGCTTGCCGCAGGTGGAATGAGCGCATACCACAGTTTTAGGACAGCCGTTCAAACTCGAGACGATTTTTCATTCCTTAAACATCATGAAACTCCTTTAGAGTTGATGACAGCTCCTTTTCATTTCAGCTATTTGTCTCGACCCACCACCTATCTTGGTATTCCAGCGAACATTTTGATGGGAGTGCTATTAGCTCAACTACAAGGGCATTCCTTGAATGTGAAAGCCGGACTTCCAGATCCCCTGGATGTTGCCTTTTCGGGCGGAATTAGCTTCAATGCAGGCGTAGGCGAAGAGGCGCTTTTTCGGGGCTGGCTGATGCCCGTTGCCATGCGGTATACGAATAGTGAGTTTTCAAGTAACCTCTTGTCTTCCCTGGTCTTTGGAGCGCTCCACTACAAGCCAGGGTACATTCCTTTGTCTCAGACGTTAGCTGGATTTTACTTTGGGTATTTGACCCAAAAAAATGACTGGCAGCTGGGTGAGAGTATTTTCAATCACGTGTGGTATGACACAATTATATTTTTGGTAAGCTATGCCAGTGCAAATGAGATTCAGCGTGCTAATGCGACTTTTTATCTGACTCCGATTACCATTCAATTTTAACTTTTCTGGAGTCAGGGGTGTACACCTAGAGGTGGGTAGTTTCTCCCTGCCTACCCTCCCCGATTCGAGGAAATCATCGCGGATTCTCTTGTCGGCACAAAATGAGATGCGTTTTGCCTGGGGTCAGAGGCCCGGCGGCTCTGGATCTAATTGGTCAAGTTCCTCTGGTTTTTTAGGTGAATTTTCAGAGGGGTCTGTTTTTTCCTGAGATGAGCGGGGCTCTTCTTGAGAGAGCACGCTGAGTTGAGGAAGGTTTCGATTCTCTGATCCATAGCGAATGGCATGGGTTGCAGACTCTTCGATAGAGGTTTTTCTCTTGTCGTAGCGAGTGATCATGTCCGGCGACGCCCAGCCTGCAAACTCTTGAATCGCTCGATCCGGGACATTGTGATCACGAGCATTAGAAATGGCAGTTGCTCGACAGGAGTGAGGCGAGACTCGGTTCATGATCCCCGCGAGCTTGGCGTATCGAGTCACAATATAGAAGATCATCGATGGATCAAGCGGTTTATTAAGAACCCCGGTTCGATTATTGCGTAACGGGGAGAAAAGGTAGTCGTCGGATCCTAATTTTTCGAGACTTCTTCCTGTAATATAGAAGTAATGTTTTAAGGCGTTCCAAACGGGTTGAGTCAGAACAATGAGTCTTTCGGCATTGCCTTTTCCTCGGAGCCTGAGAACTCTATGATTTCTTTCGGTGCCAAGGTTTGATGTCTTCAGCTCACAGAGCTCAGAGCGTCTTAATCCGCAGTAAAATAGAACCATGAGAATGGCATAATGTTGAGAGCCCGCTTTTTTGTGGAGATCGGGAATCATGAGGATTTTTCGTACCTCTTCATCAGAGAATCCAATGGTGGTGGAGAGTTTCTTTGGATTTAAGAAGCGGACACCCTCGGCAGGACTTTTTTCAAGAATCCCATCATCGACGAGCCATTTAAAGAAACTCCGTAAAGTGGCTAAGTGCCGATCAATAGAAGTGTGTTGGAGGCCATCAGCAATGAGGGATTCTTTATAGCCAATGAGAACGGTTCGAGTGAGAGAGGCGGGACCTTGTCGAAAGTTCCGGCTGTGGAGGAATTTGACGAAGCGAAGCAGGTCTTTCCCATAAGCTCTTCGAGTGTGAGGGGATCTTTGATCCAGTAGAAAAGCCTCGATGCTCTGTTTAAGTTGATCGTTGGGTTGAGTGATGTCTGCCGTGGAAAGAAAAGCTTTTCCTGAGAGTGAGGGGACGATGGGCTCAGGTGGGACTAGTTGTGGTTCATGAGGGACCAGCGATAGAATGGGGGCATCGTTTTTTTGAACCTGAGGTAAAGCCTCGAGAGTAGACGGGGCATCCGGGAGAGTTTCTTCAATGGAAGGGTTTTTTTGAGGGATTTCACTCGGAGAGGGTGAAGCCCAGTTGAAGAAAGACGAGTGTTTTCTTTTTTTAAGTGTGGGCTTCTTCCGTTTGACTGGGGGATTTGGTTTTTTAAATCCTGCGACAAAGAGACTCGCAAGTCGTTTTTTTGATTTTTTATTTGATTTTTTTTGCGAGGGTTTTCTTTTGTTTTTCTTAATTTTTGAGCGCATTTTGTCAAAAGGTAACATACCTTCATTTTTTTTCAAAAAAAGGACTGTTTTTGATGGGCTTTAAGCGGATTGAGGTTGGGAGTGGATACCTGGGCGGCGAAAGCTGCTTAAGGGACTCCCCGACGCCTAACGGTCAAATCATGAGGCTAGGACCGCGATCAGGCAGAGCAGCTTATCCTAAATGAGAATCCACGGGAGTCTCAAGTCCATTTCTCTTAAGAGCCGCTTGCGATTGATTTTGTGAGAGAATTTTAAGATTTCTTTTTTGACTTCAGTTTTTTTCGACCTAGCGAATGAAAGCTCCGAGCAAATTCTTTAACTTTCTTTGGCTCAAGAGGAGCACCGGGACGATTCCCTTTTCTTAGGGCAGAGCTCACCACCATTCCATCCACCCAGGGGGCAATGACCGGGAGTTTCTCTAAAGTTGCTCCACTTCCCAGAAGAAGAGGAATCTTGAGTTCCCGAGCCGCCGCGCTTGCCGTTTTCAAGGCATCAAAGTCAATGAGACGTCCTGTGGTTCGTCCTGAAACAATGACCCCATCCACCATGGATCGAGCCGCTAACTCTTCGATTGCCAGGTCAATTTGGGTGGAAGAAAATGTCACAGCGTGTTTGACGTGAACATCAGCAAGAAGAGAGACTGATGCGGAGAGTCGATCTCTTTCTCGCAGTAAAGTAGCCGCGTCTCCCTCAATCATGCCTTGATCCGTTGCAGCAACTCCTGAGAGAACATTGACTCGAATAAAGTCACACGCAGTGACTGCGGCAATCGCTAGGGCTGATCGTGCGTCGTTCCTTAATACATTGAGTCCTAACGGGATCTCCAGCGTTTCACGGAGGGCTGCCGCAATGATGGACATGCTGGCTACGGTTTCAGGGGGAACTGTGGTCTTATAAAAGGGAACGTCTCCGAAGTTCTCTAAAATCACGGCCTCAAAGCCTGCGTCCTGAAAAAGCTTCGCCTCTTCAACCGCTTGAAAACCCGCAGAAGTTAGGCAATCGGAAGCTTGCGTTCCATAGGATCCAGGAGCGCCAGGAAGTGGGGGCAGATGAATCACTCCAATGAGTCTGGGGAAGTTGCGTGCCATCGGGTGTTACTCCTTTGATCCTGAGAGATTCTTCCAGAGTTTTTGAAAGGGAGAACGGTTCGATTTTTTTTCAGTCTCCTTACCCTGCTCAAGTTCTGTCTGCAATTCAGATTCTGCTCGCAGTAAAGCATCGGCTTGTTTCTTTGAAATGGTGCCCTCTAAAGCGGCTTTTGCCACCAACGCTCGAGCTTCTTCCTCAGTGAGGGGTTTCTCAAGAGCGGCTGTCTCTGAGTCTCCGAGGGGAATTCCAACCGTGGAGCTGAGATCTCCTGTGAGAGGCATTGAGGCGGGGCTGATATCGCCGGCCTGAGTCCCCTCACCGAGGTTTGCCAGGCCCATTGCGGCCATCGATTGCATCATCTGCTGGAACTCTTGTGGGAGAGTTTTTTCAAACTCAGCCGCTTCTCGGCTAATGTCCTTGCCGCTCATCGCTTTTTGCATGATGGCTTGGAATCGTTGAATCTGGCTTTTTGGAAGCCTTTGGAAGGCTTGAGTGAATTGCGTGAGCATCTCGGGATTAAAGCCCTCAAGAGCAGAGGGGTCCAAAGGAGGCTTGTTGGCATGGGAGACGGAGAGCTTAGGTGCCGCATCGACACCACAGCAGCGCTTAAATTTCTTTTGACTCCCGCAGGGGCAGGGTTCGTTTCTTCCAGGACTGGGTGATGACTTGTCACTTTGTGTCGGTATCATTCACTTCTTGTACCCAAGTGGAACCGTTTTGTCATCCTTCTTCCTGCTCGACTCAGGGCATGAAGGAGGAAGTCAGAGACAACCCGACCCGTGAAAAGAACACGAGCTTTGATGGGGCTGGGTTGACAGCATGGCTATGAACAATGGAGAACTAGGACATGAAACAAAGACTTTTCATAACAGCTGCGATTCTGTTGGTTTGCTCATGGATCTTTTTTTTACTGCATATCCATTATCCCGTGACGCCTAATTTTGATGAATTTCACTATGTCCCTGCCGCAAAACAGTTTTTAGAGCTCAAACCCAATCAAAACTGGGAGCATCCTCCCTTAGGAAAGCAACTGATGGCGGTTGGAATTGCACTTTTTGGGGATCAGCCATTGGGCTGGCGTTTTATGAGTACTTGGTTTGGTGCTCTAACATTGGTGGGGATGTATTTTTTAGGCTGGGTTTTACTTCAGTCAGAATCGGCTGCGCTGTGGATTGCGTGCTTAACCCTGTTTAACCAGGTTCTCTATGTTCAAGCCCGAATCGGCATGCTCGATACCTTCATGTTTGGGTTTTTGGTCTGGGCCCTAGTTTTTTTCTCAGCGAGTTGGAAAGTAGGTCTGTCACAAAAAAAAATCAGGCTCTACTTGGGTCTCACCGGAGTCTTCCTGGGGCTCAGTTCTGCTTCAAAGTGGTTTGGCTTTGTACCCTGGATTGCGATCGTATGCCTGGTTCTCTGTGTCAAGGTTTTTCAATATTGGAAAATTCAAATGCAGGATCCCAGCCCTGACGATTGGTATCGAGAGGATTTATGGAAGCAGGTGAATCTCTGGCAGATCCTAGTGAGTCTCGTTCTGGTCCCGGTTGGCATTTACTTTCTCACCTTTCTTCCCTATCTTGCCATGAAGGGAGGAGTGAGTAATTTACTGGACATTTTGAAGCTGCAAACTCGGATGTGGGAGGGGCAACAGCGGGTTGTGAACCCCCACCCTTACATGAGTCATTGGATGGATTGGCCCTTCCTCAGTCGTCCGATTTGGTATGCTTTTGATCGATCGGGGGAGAAAAATCAGTGGGTCCGAGGGGTCCTTCTTTTAGGAAACCCATTGATTATGGTTTCAGGAGTTTTTGCCGTTGCCGCTTGCGTTTGGAGGTGGATCACTGAACGAAGTCGTGTGGCCTTTTTAATTAGCTTTTTTTATCTCTCTTTTTATGGCTGTTGGATGGTCATTCCTAGAAAAGTTTCATTTTATTATTATTACTATCCGGCTGCGATGGTTTTGAGTCTTGCTTTGGGACTGGTCTTTTTCGGTCGAGATTTTCGGAAGTTCTCAAATCTCCAGAGCCTAAGGTGGGGTTTTCTAGGTGCTTGTCTTGGCTTATTTATCTATTTCTTCCCCCTTCTTTCAGCGCTTCAGATCCCCACGTTTTCATTTAGAAAGTGGATGTGGCTAGCCAGTTGGATTTGACTTTAAGCTTGCTCCGAGTCTCTCCACCCGGGGAACCATCAGCAGTGGAAACTTTGTGGGGTTTCTCAGAGCAAGCGTATCGCGAGGTCTCTTATCCAATCCGCCGTAAAACTCGCCCGTTCAGGGGCGAGATATAAGGCGTCCG
>JBMSSC010000029.1:0-24603 GCA_049424145.1 Bdellovibrionia bacterium | reverse complement strand
TTGGTGCTCGAACCGTATATCTGAATTTCAAAGAACGAAAACTCGATTTAGCTTATCTGGAGCAAAAAAAGAACGCCGAACTAAAGTTCGGATGCCTTAAAACTTCCTGCTAAACCAGGAGGTTTTAAGGCATGTTTGATAAAGTCAATTCACTGGACTTTTTTAACCTTGAAAACAAGCTTCAAATCCAGCTAGGGTGGAGCCCATGAAAAAGCAGCTTGCTTTAGTTTTTTTTGGGTTACTCTCGCACTCGCTGAGTTTTGCCACGATTACGGATTACGCAGTAGTTGGAGATGGGGGGAAGTGGAATGCCGCTATTCAGGCGGTGCGCGACTCCATTGTGCGCTCTGGCATTAAGACTTTGATCATGCCCGGAGATAACCTTTATGGGATTTTGCCGTCCTATGACGCGGTTTGGTCGAATTGGAAGCAAAAGGGTTTTTCATTTCCTATTGTTGCCATTGGGAATCATAACGGAGGGTATGCTGAAGAGGTTCAGTATTTTGGAGTTCCAGGTGAGTTTTACTCTCAGGCCTATCTTTCGGCCTATCGCTTTATTGTTTTAAATTCCGACAGTACGAGTTCAGTGACCAGGCAAATGAATTGGCTTGAGTCTCAACTTTATTATGCCCAGGAGCCTCTCGTGTTTTTGGTTTACCATCACCCGACCTTTACTTCTGGAAACCATTCATGGAGGGAAAAAGAGTCCTTTCAGACGGCTCTGAGACCCCTGTTAGCCAAGTATCGCTCGAAGATCACGGGACTTCTTTTGGGGCATGATCACATTGCCTCTCTGATGAGCTATGGGGGGCTTCCGGCTGTGATTTCAGGAGCATCTCACAGTATGCGAGAGCGAGTGGTTCGGGATGAAATGGACGGATCGGTGCGGGTAAAAACCCTTTGGAGCTATCCGGCCGATGCCACCTATTGGACCAAGCTTCATCTGATGCCGGAACAATCGATGGCTCAGATTGACTTTGTTCGTTCCTCGGATGATCAAATCCTTTGTACGGCTTTTCTTGAAACGGGGAAGGAACCTCGAGTGGCCCCCAATTGCTCTGTTCCGATCGGCACCCGTCACTGATCAATCGCTTGGCTTGGGCCGTCTGCGAGTCTGCCTTGTCACGAGGGCCAAAATGGGTTATCTCGAGGCATGTCGTTGCTTGTGACCGAAGAAGCCCAGAAGGCTGTTGTTGGAATCCCAGATCGTCCCCTGACCAAAAGCTTTGAGCCTGAGCATTTTGAAAAGGAGTTGTATCAGTTTTGGGAAGAAAATCGCTGTTTTGAGGCTCAAGAAGAGAATTCTCCCGGACAAAAAAGTTTTTCCATGGTGATTCCGCCCCCCAATGTGACGGGAGTGCTTCACATGGGTCACGCATTGACCAATACGATTCAGGATATTTTAGTCCGTTGGCGAAGGATGCATGGGGATAATGCACTCTGGGTTCCGGGTACCGATCATGCCGGGATCGCCACACAAGCCCAAGTAGAAAAAGCCATCGCCAAAGAGGGAAAAGGGCCCAGCGGTCGACCCTTGACTCGCCATGACCTGGGGCGCCAAAAGTTCTTAGAGCGCACTTGGAAATGGAAAGATGATCATGGAAGGGAAATTACCCATCAACTCAAGCGTTTAGGTTCATCGTTGGATTGGAGCCGTGAGCGCTTTACGATGGATGAAGGACTTTCGCGAGCGGTCAAGGAAGTTTTTGTGAGCCTCTTTGAGGAGGGATTGATCTACCGAGGGGAGCGGATCATTAACTGGTGTCCCCGGTGTCAGACCGCACTTTCGGATCTCGAGGTCGTTCCCAAGGAGAGAAAGGGTCATTTTTGGCACCTTCGCTATGGGGTGGTTGAGGCCGATGGTAGGCCCGTTCAGAATCCCGATGGTTCGCTCATGTGTTTAACGATTGCCACCACTCGTCCTGAAACCCTTTTAGGGGATACGGCTGTGGCGGTTCATCCCGAAGATGAGCGGTACTTGGGGATTCATGGCAAGAAAGTACGCCTTCCCCTGGTGGATCGACTGCTCCCTGTGATCACCGATGAGTACGTCGATCGAGAGTTTGGCAGTGGAGCATTAAAAATCACCCCTGCCCATGATTTTAATGACGCTGAGTTGGGTCGAAAGCATGGTTTACCGTCCATTTCTGTGATGGGAAAAGAGGGGCGCATTACGGCCGAAGGAGGCTCGTACGCGGGACTCAAGTTTGCTGAGGCTCGTGAGAAAATTGTTGAAGATTTAAAAGAAGCCGGTCTTTTAGTGAAGATTGAGGACCATGTGCATCAAGTCGGGCTGTGCCAAAGATGCGATACGGTGGCTGAACCCATGGTTTCCAAGCAGTGGTTTGTGAAGATTGAGCCTTTGGCTCGCCCTGCGATTGAAGCCGTGAAAACGGGACAAATTCAGTTTTTCCCCCAGTCCTGGGAAAAAACTTATTTTGAGTGGATGAACAACATTCGGGATTGGTGTATCTCTCGACAGCTTTGGTGGGGGCATCAAATCCCAGCTTGGTATTGTGCCCAATGTGAAGGCATTACGGTAGCTAAATCCACGCCTTCAAGTTGCTCGAAGTGTCAGGCTCCTGCGGAGGCGCTGACCCAAGATGAAGACGTTTTGGATACCTGGTTTAGCTCAGCTCTCTGGCCTTTTTCAACCCTCGGGTGGCCTGAGCAAACCCAGGCCTTAAAGACCTTTTACCCAACCTCAATCCTAGAGACGGGATTTGATATCATTTTCTTCTGGGTGGCCCGGATGATCATGATGGGGCTTCATTTTATGAAGGAAGTTCCGTTTCATCGTGTTTATCTGCACGCCATGGTGAGGGATGAAAAGGGCGAGAAGATGTCCAAGTCCAAGGGCAATGTGGTGGACCCCTTAAGCGTGATTGCTCAAAATGGCACCGATGCTTTGCGTTTTACGCTGGCAATTATGGCGGGTCAAGGAAGAGATGTGAAGCTCTCCTTAGATCGTGTGGAGGGGTATCGGGCCTTTTGTAATAAGCTTTGGAATGCTGTGAAGTTTTTTCACCTTCAGTTTGAAGAAGCTCAAGGAGGACCGATTTCAGAGCCTCCCGGAGGATGTGAGGCCTGGTTGTTGGTTCATTTTAAAACGCTCAGTGTGGTGAATCAGTGGATCCTCTCTGAGTTTCAAAAAACGATTGATACGGTGGAAGCGGGGCTGAAGAACTTTGAGCTTAATACTTCAGCTCAAGCCATTTATGATTTCACGTGGGGTGAGTTTTGTGATTGGTTCATTGAATTCAGTAAGCTCTCCTTAAGAGAAGGCGGAGCTAAACGCGTTGAGACGCTTGTGACACTTCGGTTTATGTTAGGGGAATTATTAAAGCTTGCGCATCCCTTTATGCCGTTTGTGACGGAAGAGCTTTTTAGAACCTTGCCGTGGGGTACCCCTGTGCAAACCCCAGGACGTGAGGCCCGAGGCTTGCCTGCCATTCGGACTTTGATGCTGCAACAGTACCCAAAACGAAACCCTGCATTTGAGTCTCCTGAAGCGGAGAAGGCCGTATCATCGATGAAGCGAATCGTGGAGTTGATCCGAAACCTAAGAGGAGAGAATCATATTCCCCCTAAGGTTGAGTTTTCAGTTGAGTATAAGGCGGGCTCACCTGAGGCTGAGCACTGGCTGATTCAACATCAAACTCACCTTCAGGCGCTGGCGCGAGTGTCAAGTTTTAAGAGGGGAGCAGAGCAAGGAGCTGCTGTTCAGGCGGTGATTTTGTGCTCTGAGCCAAAGCTTGAGCTTCGCGTTGATTTGCAGGGCTTAGTCGATGTTGAAGAGGAGTTGAGACGTTTAACAAAAGAGTCGCAGAAAGTGGAAGCAGACCTTCAGTTTGTTCAAAACAAACTTTCTCAACAGACCTTTATTTCCAAAGCCCCCGAAGCATTGGTTGAAAAAGAGCGTCAAAGGGCCCGGGACCTTTTAGCCAAAAAACTTGAGATCCAAGCCAGTTTGGTTCGCTTTCAGGGGTTAAAAAAGACACCGAGCTCCATTTAGGTCGAATTGAGAAGTGAAACAACTTGAACAGATAACTGGAATGAGATCTTACGCGGCATACGGTTCTGGTCTACGATTTTCAGAATATTCTAAATCGAATTGAACTTTCTATCAGAAGGGTAGGGTTTCTTCGGGCTGCGCTTTCATTACTTGAGTAGCTGAGGGGAGAAATCGGTAGCCATTGAATCGTGTGGATTGTGCTTATTTCAAAGTAAGTCTATAGTTAAAAAAGAATGATTGATTCAAATCCGACTCCACTTCAACCTCCGGGAAAAATCACGGGGAGTCACCCTGCAATCCGATTTAAACAGGTCCCTATTATTCCAGGGTCACTTTTTGATTTGGAAAAGAAGCGTGCTCGTATTTTAAGCGAGGTGGTTCAAAAGACCAAAGAAGATCTGAGTCAAGAGAGTCTGGAGAACCTCTTAGGTGAGGCTTTGTTTTCAGAGAAAGCTCGCCTGAAGCGTCAGTCGTTAAACTGGTACACTCGCTCTCGGTATCAAAAAGATCAAAAGCTGTGGGGTGAGGTTCATCAGGGGTTTCTTAAGCCGAGTGGGGAAGTAGACCGTGAAACCCTGCTTCATGAGGTGATCAGTCACTATGCAGAGGAGATTGGGGGCCATTTTGACCCACGCATCTACCCCTTTGCAACTCGGGCCGTGCCCTGGCTTTTTAGTTGGTTGTTAAATGCTGCCAGCGTTCAGAGATTTTTACCTTGGGGAATGACCGAGTCCTTAAGTTCCAGGCTTCACATTGTCGGGGAGATTCCCGCTCTTCAAAACTTAGCGAGTCGTGGGACGATCCTCTTGGTTCCCACGCACCAGAGCAATATCGATAGTGTTTTAATTGGGTATGTGATTTACCTCATGTCTTTGACTCCCTTTGCCTATGGAGCGGGCTTAAACTTGTTTTCAAATCCGATCTTAGGGTTTTTCATGAGCAGGCTGGGGTCCTACACGGTGGATCGCCAGAAAAAAAATGAGATTTATAAAAATACGCTGAAGAACTACAGCACTCGAATCTTAAAAGAAGGGATTCACTGTATTTTTTTTCCAGGCGGGGGTCGATCACGGAGTGGGGCCATTGAGAATCGAGTGAAGCTTGGGCTTTTGGGCACGGGGCTTGAGGCACAGATTGATCTTTTAAAAAGTGGATCGCAGAAAAAAGTCTTTGTTGTTCCCATGGTCATTAGTAACCATTTTGTGTTGGAAGCAGGTTCGTTGATTGAGGAGTATTTAGCGGAGCTGGGTAAGCATCGGTACATTTTTGGCAAAGAGGATGCTTGGCAGATTAAGAAAGTGGTTGGATTTTTCTGGAACTTCTTTTCGTCTCATAATGCCGTTACAGTTCGGATTGGTCGGGCGCTGGACGTATTTGGGAATTTCGTAGACTCCGAGGGGCGCTCACTGGGTCCTAATGGAACGTTCATCGATCCTGCTCGTTGGCTAACAACGGCAGGCGAGCTGAAGGCGGATCCCATGCGGGATCAAGAATACACGCGAGAGCTGGGCGAGAGGCTGACCGAGCGTTTTCATCGAGAAAACACGGTCCTCAGCTCGCATCTAGTGGCATTTTCCTTCTTTGAAACGCTTCGTCGCAAGTATCCCGACTTTGATTTGTTTCGATTTTTGCGATTATCCCTGGAGCAGCGATCCATCCTATTCTCCCAGTTTCTGGGATCCGCTGAAGGGTTTCACAAGAGGGTTTTGGAGTTAGAGGCCAAAGGAGCGCTTTATGTGTCCCCGGAGCTGAAGACTCTGAGTACCGAGGCTTGGGTGAAAGATGGGATTCGCTCTTTAGGTTATTTGCATGATGCTGCAGTGGTGAAACTCAAGGATGATGTGATTTTCACTGAGAACATGAACTTACTTTACTATTATCGAAATCGGCTGACGGGGTATGGGCTTTCGCTTTTGGCTCAGCGCTTCGACAGCTCTAATTTTTTAAGGCAAAATGACGCTCAAGGATTTTTGGTCTAATTCGACGGTGGGTGTAGTGGGGGGAGGGAGCTGGGGAAGTGTTCTGGCTAGCCTGGCCTCCCGTAATTGTCGGGAGGTTCGCCTTTGGCTCAGACGAGAGGAAACCGCTCGTTCCATTAATTCGACTCGGACGAGTCCTGGCTTACCCTCTGAGGTTCAGTTCAAAGAGAACGTTCATGCGTTTAGCTCCATGGATCGAGTGTTTGAAGGAGGCGTTCATTTATTGATCTGGGCGTTGCCCTCCAGTGTGACTCGCGATCAGGCCCGGTGCATTGCACCTCTTCTTCAGGGCGATGAGTTGGTGATTCATGGAACCAAGGGGATTGAGCAGGGCTCTTTAAAGCGCGTGTCTGAGATTTTAGAAGAGGAGCTCCCGTGTCGGAGAATCGGAGTCATGAGTGGTCCAAACTTGGCTGGGGAAATCATTCGAGGGGATCCCGCAGCCTCAGTGGTGGCCTCTTCTTTTCAAGAGGTGATTGAAGCAGGACGACTTCTTTTTGAGAATGAAAAGTTTGGAATCTCTCCAGAATCGGACGTGATTGGAGTGGAGTGGGCTGGTGCGTTAAAGAATATTTTTGCCATTGCATCCGGTGCCTTAGATGGATTGAATTTAGGTTGGAATACGCGAGCCACCATTCTGACTCACGGGCTTTCTGAGATGGTTCGATTTGGTCAGGCGATGGGGGCAAAGGAGAGAACATTTCTGGGGCTTGCCGGGGTGGGAGATCTTCTGGCAACATGCAATAGTTCCTTGAGCCGAAATTATCGTGTTGGAAAGCGACTGGCACAAGGTGAGACCTTAGAGGAAATTTTAGACTCGATGGAGAGCACGGCTGAGGGAGTGCAAACGACGCAGACGGTTTGGGAGTTTGCAGTTCAACAAAAGATTCCTATGCCCATCACTCATGGGGTTTATGATCTTTTGCGGGGAGGGCTTCCCCCGATGCAAGTGCTTCAACAAATGATGGGCCGCTCGTCATGAGGGTTGCAGAAGCAAGAGATGAAAGGCATTGAGCGTCTTGATCTGGATGGGGTGATCAAGGTTTTAGTTTGGATACTTGAGATAATAAATATCTGGTAAGTTTCTGCAGCGCTCCTCAAGGTCTAAGCCGTAGCCGACTAAGAAGTGATCATCAATGGTTCGACCCACGTACTTCACGGGAACGTCGATCACTCGTTTGGCTTTCTTATCCAAGAGGGTGACGATTTCGACTGAGGCGGGTCCACTGGCTTTTAAGCGATCATAGAGAAAACGAAGTGTGCGTCCACTGTCGATGATCTCTTCAACGATCAGCACGTGCTTTCCACGAATATCGGCTTGAATGTCTTTGACTAGGGTTACAGTTCCGCTTGAAGTTTTCGCTTTTCCGTAGCTGGAGAGTCGCACGAACTCAATTTCAACGGATCCATGAAGCTGTCGGACTAAGTCAGCCATGAATAAAATTGCGCCTTTTAGAACTCCCACTAAAACAATCGGCTTACCCTCGTAATCCTCATTGATTCGCTGGGCAACCTCCCGGATGCTTTCGCTGATTTCTGTGTGACTCAGGTATTTTGTAAAATTTTTTTCATCCAGCATGAGAGGGTTTCCTAACCGAGTCGCCTTGCTTGGCGCAAATGAAGGAGATTTTTAACGACTTATGCCCAAGGTTTGGATTCAGAAGGAGAAGACGCCTGTTCGGGGCGCTTGAGATCAGCAAAGCTCATTTGAGCTGAAATCTGAGGTTTTTCAGTTTCCTCAAGCTTCCTAAACTTGGCTTCTTCGACTCCTGAAATTGCGTCCTTGAAGTTTCGGATCGCTTTTCCCATCGTGTTGCCGAGTTCGGGCAATCGTCTTGGACCAAAAATTAAAAGGACAATTCCTAAGATCAGGAGGTGTTCGCCAGAAATTCCAAACATGGCCCTAGGCTATAATTTAAACCTAAGCTTGTCAATGAATTCTGCTCGCTCTGGGCTACTGGCGGGGCGTAAGCTATCTGAGTGGGTGCACCCGGTTATTTGATTCGAGGGGCAGAGGATTCATGGATTTCATTGAATCGTTCTAAAGTCTGATCGACGTTTTTTTCCAGGTGATTGAGTGAACTGTTGAGCGTGGGTGGAGCTCCCAGCGTGGTTTTAGGCACAGCAATGGCCGTATTGGCTTGAGTTACAATCTTGGGACTGAAGGTGGTGGCATTTTGGATTTCGTCTTTGGCCTTTTTGGCCTTCTCTAGGCTGCTTCCGTTAGCTAAGTTTCTGACCCCGTTGACTGCATTGACGGTTTTTACCAGGGTGACGGCGTTTCCTTCAGCCTGAATTCCGGCAAGGCCCATCGTGTTGAAAGCCGTTCCCATTTCTTTAAAAACCTTTAAGATTTGAGGGGAGAGCATGAAAAATGCAGTCTTTGCGGCCTGAGCTGCATTGGGTGCCCCCGTTGTTTTTAAGGCCTGGTTCATGATGGCTTTCAAAAAGCCCTCAGTGAGAATGGCTTGGGAGAGCCCAGCCAGAGTGGTTCTTGCTTGAATCTGGGTTGCGCTGATGAGACGGGGTGCGCCCTTGAGCATTTGACTTCCCCGATAGATCTGATCGACCGCCCCTAAAACGTCGGTCGCTGTTTTAAACGTGCTTAAAAATGAAGCAGCTGGATTGGTTTGATCGGAGCACAGGAGACGGCCAACGGGGTTTGGGGGGCTCCTCTTTCCGTGTTGGATCATGAAATTCATGGCTTTTAGGTAGTCGTCCATGGGATACATTTTCAGATCAGGATTTTGGGAAGATGGACTTTGAGGGATCGCAGAAGCCGCCCCAAATGCTCCAATGGCTGCCTTGGGGGGGAGGACGGGAAGTCCTTGTGGTGTTCGCAAGTTGGGGCCCGCTAGACCGAGAGGGCTCCCTCCTTTTGATTCGGGTTTTAGAGTTTTAAAAAGATGGTTTTGGTTTCCGCTGAGCGGGGTGGTCGACGTGCTCGGTGCGGTTGAGTTTTTTTCAGGGACCGTTGCTCTCAGGATGTTGTATAGACCTTGCGAGCGGCTTTGAGGAGCGCTGGAGGCTGCTGGGGCCAAAAAAATACGCTCACTGGCTTGAGCGGAGTGAAGCAGTCCTAAATGCCGATGTTCACTGTCAGGAAAAACCAAAGGGGAAGTTAATGTGATGGAAAGCAGCGCGGATATCCTAAATAAAACGAAGGGTTTAAGACGCTTTGGGTTCCTAAGATCTTGGTTTTTCGAGGTTTGGAAGAGCTTCATTTTTTTATACTATTAAACTGTATTGTGTGAGTTTTATAATTCCAATTTTACCATAAAATGACATAATTTTTTTCAAATTATGTAATAATAAAATCTTCATGAATTAAAGCCACTTAAGAGGCGGTTTTTGTTGGTTTAAAAATAAGGCGTTATTCTTCAGTCTAATTGGCATGCTGACTGGGGTCTTGCTTGGCTTGGTTTTTCATTGGAATGATTAGACAGGTCATTCTTCAACCTCATGAAAAGACGAAAAAAAGGATAAAATTCAGGGACCTTGATCCGGGCTCGATTCCTAGAAGCAGATTTCCATTTTGGTTTCATTTCTGCGAGCCTTGAAGTAGTGAATTTCTGAGGGGAGAAAAAGGTTAGGCTACCTCAATTCCTAAAAATTTTTGAGGAAAAATGAAAAAGAGCATGTTATATCCGCACAGTGTCAAAACTGAGTAAAAAGGTCATTAATTGGTCCATTGCCTTGCTAGTTCTCCAAGGACAAGCTTTTGCCTCCTTGCCGTCTTCAAACGCGGGTGAGACTGCTTCACAAGCTTCCCCCTCCCAGTCAGCTTCACTCCTCTCTACGCAAAATTCGGAGCGACTCCCGGAAATGAGCTCAACCGCTCAGGTCAGTCAATCGGGGTTTGTTGAGCAACTGGGAAAATTCAAAGATAAGCTCAAAGAAAAAATGGGTCTCACCTACTTTACTTACTTCAATGGTCCTGGACTTCATCCGGACTCCATGACGTTTAACCCAAATCAAATTGGAAATCCCAGTACAGATGGAGTGAACTTCTCCAATCAGTTCTCGTTTCGCTTTAAGTTCTCTAAAAATTTGGCCATTGATTTTCAGACTCGGTTTTTGTTAATTCTCAATGATCACACGAAGCTTAAAAACTTTCAGCACCTCAGATGGGAAGCTCCTCGAATCGGAATTTCTGGTGTTTTATTGGCAGGAGAGGATTGGAAGCTTGTGGGAGCCGTGAATACGGATTTTCCGTATTTTTTGCCCGCACCCTTTAGCGGGTATCAAGCTCGAGAGCGAACAGCGATTCTGACACCTGGACTTTTTGCAGGTTTTAAGTACGAGCCTAAGGGCAGTCGGTGGTCGATTTTCAGTGTGGTGAGTCCACGCTTTTTCTTTTATCAAGATCGCAGCGCCTCAGAAATGCAGCTTAAAAGTGGGGGCTTTAGTCCTGAAAACAAACCAGAAATCATCTTAGCGTTCCAGCCGACGCTCAATTATCGAGTGAGCGAAAAGTCGAGTCTCTCGTTAGGCACTGGGATTGACTATAGAAAACAGGTCATTTCTGATTGGAATATGTTAAATGCATCAATGGTTATGAATGGCAACAGTCGTGCTTGGCGTTTTGCTGCACTCCCAATTAATATTGGAATGACTTTTAGCATTAGTCCTCAGTTAAATATTTTCCCCTTTATTTCCTTTTTCCCCATTGAAGCACAACGCTTTGATGCAAATGAAGGGCGTCCTGCAGGATTTCTTGAAACCACATCGTTAGGGATGTGGATCAGCGGAACCTTGCTCTAGGTGGCCTCAACGAGGTTGTGAGGCTATTAAACCCCATAGCTTAAAAGGTTTCAAAATCCAAACGTGGGGGGAGCCCACTGGTTGAGCTACCTGGAGGCAGGCTTCTGCCTGCGCCTGGAGGAGCATAAGGAAGTCCAGGTGGCATGCCAAAGGGAAATCCGTTGGGCAGTCCAGATGGGCCCCGGGGAAAGGAACTGGGAGGGGGAAGGATCTGGCCTGCTGGGGTGCTGGGGTCATTGCGCCCACCCGGAGTAAGAAGATGAGCCGTAATCCAATCGGCGTCCACTTCAGGGTTCATGTAGTCTTCATCTGGATCAGTAGGTTTAATGAGGCTATAGGGCACCCACATGTAGTCAGGCCAGGCATCGACATTGTATCCTTCACCCATTCGCCAGGCTCCTCCTGAAATCGTGTCTCCGGTTCGCGTGACCACCACGTCTCCGCTGGATTGGATTCGCCCCGTCGAGTCAAAAACGACGGGTCCATCGAGCCAAAGTTCCATTCTGAGGGTGCGTGACTGAAAGACTCCACTCGGGTCGTCGGTTTCAAATTGAAAAGGATGCGTTTGCACATCGGGAGGAACTGCGTCGTTCAGCCACCAGATCGTTGAGGTGAGCAGGATTCGATAGACCTGTGGCGCTTCAGCAGAGTTACCGAGATAATCCGAAGGGCTGGGATACTCCATGCGATACCCTGCAAGCGGTTGATTCCAAATCTGAGACCCCGTGTATCGATCAATTAAAACAGCCCGTTTCAGTTTTCCAATGTAATGGGTCAGAACGAGAAAAAATTGATCAGGAACGGTATCCCAATACTTAGGAGAGTTGGGATCATCGGAATCAAGTCGTTCTCCAAAAAAATCCGCATTCACTGACATCCCCACTTCGGTGAGCAGGGCTTTTAAGTCCCCAATTGAAAACTGAATTCCATTGACGCTCACTGGCTCATTGGGTTCTGGAAAAAGCGCGGATGCCGCACACCATCCGTTGCAGTGTCCCCACCAGGATTGAACTCGGGGGACGTACATGCCATGTTTTTTGATCTCCCATTCTTGGCTCCGCGTTTTATTCCCGCGAGCTGCATCGTACTTTCCAGCTGGGCTGCCCCCACCTCCAAAAGCACCGGCTGCAATCCCATTTTGAGTGTAAGGCCACCAGTAACCGGCCCAAGGCGTGGGCTCAGTTTTTCCAATGGCATAGTGATTCATGAGATAGGCAAAGTTTTTCTCTCCGTTGAGGCTTCCTCCGTGAATGATGGGGTAAGGAGGCGTCAGATCGTTTGTCGCAGCAGGAGGAGAGGGGTTAAGAGCACTGAAGTCCTGGATCGGTCCACTGCAGGCGAGAGCTAAGCTCATTGAGATGAAAAGAAGAAGCCCTCTCGTCGGCTGGGGCCGTCGGGTGAAGTCTTTTGAAATCATGGGTTTTCCTTTCGGATGAGAATAGAAATTCCGCTACTCGTCTCAAAATACGAGGGCCAAGGATCTCCTTTTTTCCATAAAATCTTCATCGGTCGCCCATAGAAATCTTCCTGCTCAAATTCAATGCAGTCGGAGAAATCAAGATCCATTTTCTGTTGTCGAGCAAAGGCTAAAACAGGTTGCGGTAAGGTGGGAATTCTGATTTCTGTCGTGTGGATCTCGGCGTGGAGGGTTTGGGGAAAAATCAGGGAATGAAGCTCAAAAGGCGGTCGAAGCAAAGTGGAGGTTGCGCCAAGCGGGGAGTTCGTTTGGGGGGAGGAGATCTGTGAAGTCCCTTGAATCTCTCCCTGAGGGCTGAGCATCATGGTCCACTTGAGGGTTGAAGAGGGAGTTTGATGGGGACTGAAGTCGGGACTCTTTGGATCCACTCGGCTCGATAGGACCTGAATCTCAATTTCGGGTGTTTTTGTGTTTTTTACTTGAGTGACTCGGTAGTGCAGGATCTGTGGCGTCCCTAAGGACTGGGCCCTTGAAGACTCCTCTTGGGTTTTTCGCATCTCAGTGCGCTGATAGCTCCAAGTGGCAACGTCCCATTGATCTCCCAACTGATACGATTGGGGAACAAAAAAAGAGCGTGGTGAGTCGGTTAGGGCCTGAGTTCGATGAAGAGATTGCGTTCTTTCAAAGAGCTTTTTTTGAACGGCCATTAAAGATTTCTCGTAAAACTCCTGTGATGGATCGGCCGAAGCAAGTGAGGGGATCAGCACCAGAAAAAATAGCCAGCAGTGAGGTCGATTATTTTTCTTCCAGATGGGGGCTTGAGTCATTTCATGGTCTCCCTGGTCATGCTCTCCCTGGGTTGGGTCGAATGATTGAGAAGGAAAGAGCAATGTCCATGCCTAAGGAAAGAGTCGTGGTTTTGAGGTTTGGTGCACCAGATGCGCAAAGGCTTGTGAGATTTCCCGGTATCAAGTAAAACTGGCGAATCATGACATCGAATACAGCTCAGGGAAGTCAGGATCTGCTCTCTCCCGTTTTGAGTCACAGAGCGGCTGCAAAGCTTGTGGATTGGGTCCTATTGGACCTAGTGACCTGTCTATTGGTTTTCTTGATTTCGTTCCTTTTGTTTCAATTGAGACTTTTAAAGGTGCTACCGGCTCTCTCCTCTGAATTTGGTCCCCCGAGTGCTTTCGATGGCTTAAGTCCGGCCGTCCTTCAGGCAGTTTTAGTGGGGGTTCGGTTGAGTCTCTCATTTTTTTACCATATTGGTTTCGTTTATTTTTTTGGGACCACCTTAGGGAAGTCACTTTTTAAAATCTCAGTGGTTTCTCAATTAGGTGATGATTTGACTCTTCAGCAGTCGTTTTTAAGACATTTTTTCTCATACTTTTCATTTATTTTTTTGGGGCTGGGTTATTTGATTGTTCTGGTCCATCCAAAGAAAACAGCCTGGCATGACCTTCTTTCACAAACTCAACTTGTTTCTTTAAAAAAACTGATCAGAATCTGAGAAAAATTAATCCGCAATTTTAACCTTGCATTCGATTCTAAGAGGAATTTTGATAAGAATCAGGGTAAAATCTTGGGATTGCGACAAGGAGGGGGCATGGGAGTTTATTTTCGATTTAAGAAGAGTTTTGGTGGATTTCGGAAGCTAGTTGAGCTTTTAGAGTCAACACCCATGAAACGAAGAAAGAGAATGATTGAAGTGGGAATGCAAGAGGATCCAGATTACACGGAAAAGGCTCTTCGCTATATCCTGACATTTGAAGATATTAGTCAATTGCCAGTTCTTGAGTTGGCGGATGTCATTGCTGGTACGCCTCCGCAACACGTAGGTTATGCAATTCATGGAGAAAGTGATGAGGTGAAGCAGAAGTTCCTCTCCTGTGTGCAACCGCGATCCATTGGAGAGGTTCGAGATGCAATGGAAAGCTCCGTCAACGCATTTCAAAAAAGCGGAGCGATCGCTAAAATGATTGAAGTAGCCAGAAAGCTTGAGAAAAATGGGATTGTTAAAACGAAGCGAATCCCGGATCTGGGTGGCGGATCTTAAAGAGAGAGCCTGAGGCGACAGGCTGATTTGGACGATTGATCTGAGATGGATTCTCTGGAATTGTGGGTGGGCAGGAGTTTTTGTTTTTAGAGTTTCTCTTTTGAGGCGTAGATGGGTGGGGGAGTTAAAATTTGAATTAAAAATGGTCGGGGCAGCAGGATTTGAACCTGCGACCCTCTGGTCCCAAACCAGATGCGCTAGCCAGGCTGCGCTATGCCCCGATGGGAGGCACATTAACCAAGCTTGGCTGAGCTGTCAAATCCTCTCATCAAAAAACTTGAAACTATTTTACTTCCCAAGTAAAGTTTGGCCCTATGCCCACTTCGGATTTTAGAAAAGAAAAGTACCTCCAAATCGCTCAGGCTCAGGGAATCGGTGCGGCGCTGACTCAGCTCCAAAAAGATACAATGGGTTGGGAGTATGAAGCTTTTGAGGGGGACAAGGGCTATCAACCTCAAGAAATCGAGGCCCTAGCGCAAATTCGCGAATTTGCCCGAGAGCTCTGGGACATGGATTTGAGATCCCAAGACTCCGCTTAAGGCATTATTCAGCAGATCTCTCCTGGTTGGCTTCGGAAGTTGGCTGCCTAAGTGCCTAAGAATGAAGAGATCTGCCAAAAATCGGGAGACATTTACTTTCGCTGGTCTCGTAAGAGGGATTCATAGACGCTCAGGTATTGCTCCACGGTGCTCTTCCAGCTATAGCGGGCGCTCCGACGCAGGGCTCCTTCAGAGAGTTGGGCTCGGAGATCAGGTTTTGAGACAAGAAGATCGATTGCTTTTGCAAATTCCAGCGGATCGTTGGGATCCAGAAGGAAGCCATTTTCGCCTGGAATAATCAAATCACGTGCTCCTCCTGCAGCAACACACAAAGCAGGAAGTCCTGATGCCATAGCCTCTACGGTCACGTTTCCAAACGTTTCAGTGACGGAGGGAAAAATAAACACATCACTTGAAGCATAGGCGGTGGGTAGTTCTGTGGAACCTAAGAACCCGGTGAAGTAAGCCTGGGGAAGGAGCTTCTCCAGTTGTGCTCGGGCCGGTCCATCTCCTACCACCACCCATTGGACTTGGTGGGGATGGGAGACTCGCTGTGCGATTTCCGGAAGAAGTTTGAGGTTTTTTTCCCAAACCAAGCGTCCGACAAAAGTCACAATCACTCGGTTTTCTCCGCCCACTTTTTTTCTCCAGCTGTTTTTTCGCTGGCTGGGTGAATAAAGGTGCGTGTCCACTCCATGGGGGATGTGAATGAGGCGAGAGAAACCCTCGTTCTTCAGCTCCTCCAGAGTAGCCTGAGAGGGAACAATCAGGTGGTCACAAGAGCGGTAGAGGTGCTTTAAGTAGCGCCAGACCCAGGAGCGCAGTGCTGTGATTTTGTAGTATTTCAGGTAGGTGGGAAAATGGGTGTGATAGGTTGCAACACACGGGAGCTTTCGTTTTTCGGCAAGGCGGGCTGCCGTTAGTCCTAAGGGGCAGGGCGTATGAATGTGTAAGATCGGATTTTTCTGGTTTTGAAGGGCAGAGAGGACGACGCGCTTGTACCAGACGGGGAATCGATAGCCGGTGGAAAGCGGGAAGGGAATGGAGGGAACCCGACGCATATCGTTGGGAATGGGATCCGGGAGTACGGAGGCAATGAACTGATGAGAACTGCTCTGGGGAGCTTTCAGAAAGCCTGCTCTTAAGTGGTCAGCAACGCGTGTGACTCCGTCATGTTCTGGGCGTATTGAGTTTAAGAAGTGAGTGACTTGCATGATCAGTTTTTCCTCAAGCTTGAGTTCGTTTTTTTAATTTTTGTGATGAGCTCAAGATGGGGCAAGCGTTCTGAGATTTCAAGCTTTATTCAGTGTTTTTTGAAGGGTTGCGCTCAGAGAAACTCCAGAGAGCAGGATCATCCAGCCGATGTCGACCCAAAGCATAAAGATCGGAATTGCTCCGAGGCTTCCGTAGACCACGTTGTATGTGACGACTTTACGGGTATAAATCGAGTACATCCAGGCGGCAAGGTTCCAAAATACAGTGGTAAAAATGGATCCAATGAGTGCGTTTTTCCAATGAACTTCGGTCTGTGGAACCCATTTGAGGACAGAGAAAAAAAATCCTAAAGTGATCAGAACAATTCCCGTGCCTCCGGGAAAGAGTTTCCAGACGGGGAGCTCATGAGAGCTTGCAAACCCAAGGGCTAGAGAAACCCCAAGAGGACCTAAGGTGATGAAGAGCCAGTAGGTGGAGATGCGTTGAAAGATCCCTCGCGTGAGTTTGAGTTCCCAGATCTGGTTGATGGCTTTTTCCGCGCTGAGGAGCATGCTCATGCTGGTGAAGATCAGGCCAATCATGCCCCCCACTCCGATTGCTCCGGGATTTGCATTTTGAGTGAGACGCCGAATCGTGGAGATGACCTCTTGACCGCTACCGGGAGCCAGGTGAGAGAGGATGAAGGGCTCAAGAACGTTGTAGAGTTTTTCAATTCCTCCGAAGGCCTGAAAAACGGCAAAGCTTACGGCTAGAATGGGAATAATAGACAAGATGGTTGTATAAGAAAGACTGGAGGCGAGGGTCAAAAGCTGCGCTTTTTCCATGTGATCAGCGGTGGCCTTTAGGGTTTGAAATCCTCTTAGGACGATAGGTTTCAAAGGGAGACTCCTTTTGAGAGAAGGGATTGAAACGATCGGAGATTTTTTCGAAATTGGGCTTGTTTTGATTTCCAGGGTTGGGTCCAGCGGGTTTTGGGATCCAGGATCGCATGGCAAAGCCTTTGGAGGCCCTCTACATCCTTCTGATGCACAAACTCAGGGGCGGGTCCGTTGGGTTCGCAGGCGTCCTCTCCCCCCTGAAAATTTTGATTGTGATAGTTTCCTAGGGGTACGGAAATTCCAATGGAGTGGAGTCCATAAACCGTAGTCGCGGATGCCTCGCAAGAGCCTCCGTCCATGATTCTTCGTTGAAATTGAGAGGATCCGAGCGTGGTTTGGGCCAGTTCCGTCAGGACGTGAGTGAAGGCAGGATGAAAAACCGTGAATCGATCTCCCAGTCGAACCACAGGACCTTTTCCGATCTCAGCGCCGGGTAAGGTGCGAGAGGTCTCTAGGCTCACCACAAAAATGGAGCGAGAGGCCTTTTGAAGCCACCCAAGCTCAAGGTGAGCAAGCGTGCCGATGAATCCCACCTCTTCGGCTCGTGAAAGCAGAGCTAAAAAAGGAGGAGGAGTCCAAGCTGATCCTGATCGAGTCGTGCGGGACTGTGAGCGTTTGGATCTCCCGATAGAGCTCGGATGCTTTTTGAAATAATCGATGGCAAGAGTCGCAAGAGCAAAACAGCCGACTAAGTCATCGGCTGCTTGGGTGTAAATCAGCTCACCTTTTTGCCAAACTGGGTCTTGAAAGGCAAAACCCCCATAAATCAATTGGGATAAGTCTTTGTATTTTTGACCTAACCCAGAGCGTTTGAGTTGAGCCAGATCCAGTGGATGGATGACGACTTGGGCTGTTTTTAGCGCCTTTTTTGACTCAAGGAGCTGAGGCTTTTTTAATTTCCCTTGTGCTTGAAAACCATTGGGGCCCCTGAGCCACACTCGTGCATTCTCTAAGTGTTCCGTAGGTGATCCCCCGAGCCACTGGACTTCAAGAGTGTTTGAGCGGCTCCACCGAGTGCCATGGAACCCCGGATGGTCCATGTGAGCAATGAAAAAGGGAAGAGGGGGTAAGTCCCGTGTTTTGATGAGTCTGAAATACTCAGCTCGGGATGAGACACCGAGAATTAAATTACCCCAGGGATCCAAAAAGAAAGGCACTCCATGGTCGTTAAGGAGCTGGGTTAAGAACGAGATGACATGGCCTTCTTGAAAGGGAGCCGTGGGCTGGCTCAGAAGGTCGATTAAAATTTTAAAGTGAAATTCTTTCATGTAAAAAAAGTATCAAAATTTGATTCAAATTTAACGTAATTTATTCGATTTTTTATTTTTTCTGGAAATTTTTAAACGATCAAAATCGTCATCGGGGGCTGTGAAGATTTTTCGAATTCAACTTGAATGGGCTGAGCTGGAGTGTGTGGCCTCATTTGACGCAATCCCTGGGTCGAAAACTCCGGGATTACCTCTTGGTCGGTCTTCGTTTGGCTCTGCACTTGCACAGGCGTTTGCTTTATGAGGTTGACTGATTTAGAGATTGCACAGGGGATCAAAGCGGCTCCGATTCAAACCGTAGCTGAAGCTCTTGGAGTCCCATTTTCTGAGATTAGGCCTTTTGGTCATTTTAAAGCTAAAGTCTCCCTGGAGTACTTGCGCCGGTGCAATCCCCAACGTCAAGGAAAGCTCATTTTGGTGACAGCCATGAGTCCTACGCCTCTGGGGGAGGGAAAAACCACAACCACGGTGGGTCTTGCTGATGCGCTGAATCAAATGGGAAAGAAGGCGATGATTTGCCTCAGGGAGCCTGCCTTAGGTCCGGTCTTTGGGGTGAAAGGGGGGGCGTCCGGTGGAGGGTATGCTCAGCTCCTGCCGATGGAGGAGTTAAATTTACATTTCACGGGAGACTTTGCTGCGATTCAATCGGCGCATAACCTGCTTGCAGCGCTCATTGATAATCATATTCATCATGGTAACGAGCTTGGCCTTGACCCAAGGCGACTCAGCTGGAGGCGGGTGTTAGATCTGAATGATCGAGCTTTGAGGAAAACCCACATTGGACTCGGTGGACCCGCTCATGGAGTTCCTCGGGAAGACGGATTTGATAGCGTGGTTGCCTCCGAGGTGATGGCCATTGTTTGTCTTGCGACTTCATATGAGGATTTAAAGCAGCGTTTAGGGAAGATTACGGTGGGGCAGACGTTTGAGCGTCAACGGGTTGCAGTTCATCAGCTGGGTGCCTCCGGAGCGATGTCGGTTTTACTGAAAGAGGCAATGGAACCCAACTTAGTTCAGTCCTTAGAGCGCACGCCAGCGTTTGTTCATGGGGGGCCCTTTGCAAACATTGCTCACGGGTGCAATTCGGTCATTGCAACTCAGGGGGCATTGAAGCTTTCTGATTACGTGGTCACGGAAGCAGGATTTGGGGCGGATTTAGGCTTAGAGAAGTTTATTCATATTAAATGTCGCAAAAGTGGCCTTGAGCCTGCAATTGCTGTTGTTGTAGCAACCTTACGGGCTCTCAAGTATCACGGCGGTGCGAGCTTGAAGGAGGTCACTGTTCAGGACCGAGGTGCTTTAGAGCGCGGGACAGAGAACCTAAAGAAGCACCTGGCCAATATTCAAGATCATTTTGGCTTACCCGCGGTGGTCGCGTTGAATCCATTCGATTCAGATCGACCGGAGGAGATTCGTTGGCTTCAAGCGGAGATTGGTCGCTTGGGTGTTTCCGTGGTCCTAGCCACGCATTGGAGAGACGGCGGAAAAGGGGCATTGGAGCTAGCTCAGGAAGTCTTACACCGCTTAGATGAGCCTCAAGCTCCAGTTCGCATGCTCTATGCGGATTCTGATTCTCTCTGGGATAAGATTCACTGTGTTGCAAAAAAAGTTTATGGTGCAACGGAAGTAATTGCAGAAAAGCAGGTTTTATCCGATCTCAAGAGTTTTGAATCCGAAGGGATGGGGCGGTTTCCGGTGTGTTTATCAAAGACTCAGTATTCATTTTCAAGTGACGCCTCTCAGCGAGGGTATCCCCGGGCTCACCGCTTAAGTGTTCGAGAAGTGAAGTTAGCCTCGGGCGCCGAGTTCGTCACCGTCTTTTGTGGTGATACGTTGAGCATGCCGGGGTTGCCGAGAATTCCTGCTGCTCTTCAAATGGATCTTGACTCCTCGGGGAAGATCACGGGTTTGTTCTAGGTCTTTTTCTTTTTCTCTAAGAGGATGAATCGAAAGGGCGGATTCTCCAGGAGATGGGTCTCCTCCGAGATCATTTCAAACTCAGGATCTTTGAGCTCGGGATGAAACAGCGTGCAGCTCAATTCGGGGAAGAACGCATCCCCGGAGATTTCTTGGTCCACCCAGGTTAAGTAAATTCGTTGAACCCAGGGGAGGCTTTGACGATAGATCTCAGCTCCTCCGATGATGAAGACTTCCTTTGGTGGGGGAGTAAACTGAGTCTGGCAAAACCCCAGGGCATCTTCAATGGATTGAGCCACATGAGCTCCCTCAATGCTGAGGTTGGTGTTTCTTGAAATGATCACATGAGGGCGATTGGGTAGGATTCTTCCAATAGATTCAAAGGTTTTTCGTCCCATGAGGATGGGGTGATGGAGGGTGATTTTTTTAAAATAAGCTAAATCCTTTGGAATTCTCCAGGGTAACTGATTATTTTTCCCGATGACTCGGTTTTTTGCCATGGCTACAATTGCTGAGATCTTCATGAGGTGGAAAAACTAGCGTGGAGGCCTTCGGCTCGTCAAGATACAACTGTATTCATTTTATTATTCATTCTAAAGATTATTTTATTGATTTTTTAAAAAACTGATGATTAACAGGAAGTGAAATCATTAAAAATTATGAATTTAATTAAATTATTTAAAGTTAGTATTTTAAAGAAGTATTCAGCCGAAAAAATTCAGGCGATTTTAGTTCAAGTTGGGGGAGTGAAATTAAATTTAGGTTTAAATTTTTTAACTTTTCTTGCAACGAGCGGGACATGGGTTGTCCAGCCTGCATGGGCCAGTCCTCCTCTTCTTAATCTCGATGAAGTGTGTGCTGTGAGTGAGTGTCTGGAGGATCTCGATCTGCAGGGCTCTGATTCTCTTGAAGAGCAAGACCTGGATCTTAATGAGACCTACGAACTTTTACAGGATTCCAAAGAGGAGTCCCAGGTCTCTGAGTCAGTCCCTGGTCCTGAGACTAGAAACTTGATCTCGGTGATCATTTGCCCCGAAGACATTCGACGAATGAAGGCCGAGGATCGCAGAGCGTCCTTGGAGAGAAAGTGCGTGATTTCAAGGCTTTCTCGGATGGGGCAGCTTGAGTTAGTTCAAAAACGATCGATCGATGAGCAGAATGCTGGTCCTTCGGTTCTGAGTCGAGCAAGTGATTCGACCTTAGAAAATGTGCAGGTGCCTGAGCGGGACCAGACTCCTTCTCCAGCGCTGCTGCTCAGTTCTTTGGCCGGGATCAAGGACTCAAAGGAGAGGCCTATGAGTCCTCTGTCGGATTCTACGCCTCAGGAGGAGGACGGCAGGGGGAGTCCGTGGTTTGCTTTTTTAACCCAGGGAAAGAAGAATCGGATTCATCCGCAACCCCGACTATTCGAGTCGATTCCTCAAGGCGAATGGAAACCCCTACGAGGTCAAAACGTGAATTTTGAGGAAGTCTCCGAAGATAGCCCATTGTCGTCTGTATTTAGGCGCTAGGTTGGGGGGTTGTGGCGTTTTGGTGCTGGATCGGGCTTCGGTGAGATGTTTTTACGATTCAATTAGGTAATTTTTGTTTTTTATGCTAAGGTCTGTTTTTGTAATTAGTTTGCTTCTTTTGAGCCTGCGGGCATGTCGCCCATATCCTCTTAAGTGGCCCCCAGCCTAAAGGAGGTATTTATGGGTAAGAAACTATATGTTGGCAATTTGCCGTTCTCAGCAACCGATCAAATTTTAGCAGATACATTTGCTCAATGTGGCACCGTGGAATCCGCAAAGATCATCACGGATCGCGATTCAGGCCGAAGCAAAGGCTTTGGATTCGTTGAAATGTCGACTGAAGCAGAAGCTGCAGACGCCATTAGCAAGTTCAACGGCGCAGATTATGACGGTCGCGCAATGACCGTGAATGAAGCAAAGCCAATGGCTCCACGAGAAAATCGTGGCGGCGGCTTTGGTGGCGGAAATCGCGATCGCGGCGGCTTTGGTGGTCGTGGCGGACGAGGCGGACGCTTCTAGTTTTTCTAGTTAACTCTTAAAGAAGCTGGGAGGCGGCTCTGGTCGTCTTCCAGCTTTTTGTTTATGGAACAATCAGAGTTCTGAGCGTAGTTCATGAGCGGAAGAAGTGATTTAAAATGAATCGCTCCTTCGAGGAAATGAGGTCTCATCTGATGAGACTTTTTGACGACAGGAGATAAAAAGACTGGCTCAAAATCAAAGTCCGTCTCAAAAAAAGGCTGACTCGCCTTTTGCATTCTCCCTCCATTTCGGTGGAAACCTCACCACTGAAGAGAGTTCTGCTCCCATAGTGTCAGATCCGTTTGAAGCCCCATTCAGAAAGCAACTGCTTGTATTTCTGGGGTGGAGTCGAATCCTGAGTCTAGTTCAATCCCCACAAAAATCTGACGAACTGACATTCCATTCTTTGCCCCTGGAAAATTTCCTTTATCCCGAGGCCGTGCGGTTTTGGAAAAACCTGAGAGTTTGTTCCGCCGTCGCACCAGATGAAAAAAAGGGAAAAAAATAAAAAAGGAGAAACGCAGCTGAAGTGGAATCTGAGGAATCCTTCATCAGGCCTTCGTTGCGTGGAATCAGGATGAATTTTACAAAAGCACCATCACCCCTGGGTAAAGGGCAGCTTCGATGTTTTCAATGTCGTCAGGCCGTTCATGTCAAAGACGGGCGATGGCATTTGCGAGAGAATCAACAGATTTTTTTGTGTAAATCCTGCGAGAAGAATTCCGAGAAAAACTCAAAGAATCTTTCTTCATCTCCTTCGTTGGTTGATGATCGCGATTAGCTTACCCGCAGCGCGTTCATTCGCCCTATGAAAGGATCGATCATTGAATCAGTTTAAACAGTTTAATTTACCTACTCGTATTGAAACCGCACTTGAGGCTCTTGGGTTTCATTCTCCCACGCCGATTCAGGCACAGGCGATCCCACCGGCTCTTGAGGGTCAGGATCTCATCGGATGTGCTCAAACCGGTACAGGCAAAACAGGAGCGTTTTGTATTCCGATTCTCACGCGTCTTTTGAGTAGCACGTCTCAGCAGACTTCGCTCATCTTGGTGCCTACCCGCGAGCTTGCGTTTCAAATTCACGAGTTTTGGCAAAAGCTCACAAAAACCTCCTCTCAGATTCAGTCAGTTGTGATCATTGGAGGAGCGGCCATGCAGCCTCAGATCAGGCAGCTTTCCAGGCGTCCTCGTCTGATTATCGCCACTCCGGGACGTTTGGTGGATCATTTAAAAAGAAAAACAGTTCAGCTCTCGGATGTAGCGGTTTTAGTTCTGGATGAGGCGGATCGAATGCTCGATATGGGCTTTGCTCCTCAGCTCTCGGAGATCTTAAAGTACCTTCCCCACGCACGCCAAACTCTATTTTTTACGGCAACCTGGGCTTCGGAGTTGGACCGCCTGGCTCAAAAGTACTTAAAGAATCCTGTTCGCGTGACCGTAGGCCAGGTGTCTCGGGCTGCTCCTCAAGTCTCTCAGGCGGTCGTTATGACGACGGTGAAGGGGAAGAACGAGGCATTACTCGATGAACTCAATCGCCGATCGGGTTCCGTCATTGTTTTTGCTCGAACGAAATCTCGAACCGATCGAGTGGCGCGTTACCTTTCAGACTATGGGGTTAGCACCAATCGCATTCATGGCGGGCGCTCTCAAGGGCAGAGAAACTCTGCACTCGCTTCCTTTCGCAGTGGTCAAACTCGCGTTCTGGTTGCAACGGACATTGCGGCGCGCGGCATTGACGTGGCCAATATTGCTCATGTGGTCAACTATGATTTACCTCAGCTCTCAGATGACTATATTCATCGAATTGGGAGAACGGGACGAGCCGGTGCAACGGGTCAGGCCGTCTCACTTTTAACTCCTGAAGATCGAGGTCAATGGAATGAAATTACTCGACTATTGAAGCGAACGGGCTCCGAGATTCCCACTCTCGCCCCAGCCGAAGGAAAAGATCCGTCTGTGCGATCTTCCTGGCAGAATCCTTCTCAATCAGCCAGAATGGCGGAGAGAAAATCACAAAAGGAGCATCCATTATGGGGAGACCGAACCAAGCAACAAAAGCCAAACGGGATCGCGAACGCATGCTTCAAGACCGTCAGCAAGAAAAGCAGGAGAAACGGGCCCAACGAAGTGAACAGAAAAAAGCCAGAGAAAAACTCATTGAAGGCGGCATTGACCCAGATTTAGCCGGAATTGTGCCGGGGCCTCAACCGCTTGAGGATCTGTGAATGAGAAACGAGGAAGTCTTTCTTAGAAGAGGCTTCCTCGTTTTTTCTCGAGTCTAAATCGCAATCGGCGCAGAAATAGCGGGATGCGGATCGTAACCAACAATTTCAAAATCCTCGAACTGGTAATCGAAAATTGAATTTGGCTTCCGCTTTTGGCTTCCGCTTAATGATCAATTTGGGAAGTGCTCTGGGTTCTCGAGTTAGCTGGAGTTTGGCTTGCTCAATGTGGTTTATGTAAAGATGAGTGTACTTAGCACGAGTTGACTGGACACGCGGGGCGTTAAAAGTAGCCTGATTG
>JBMSSC010000028.1:0-25201 GCA_049424145.1 Bdellovibrionia bacterium | reverse complement strand
TAACGCATGGGATCCAAAAGCTCCTAAGGCCACTCCAAAAAAACCAAATAAAGCACCCAGCATCACTCCCTGGTTCATCCATCCATTCCTTTCAGCTCGAGGAGACCCATTCAATCCACTCCAAGCCGCGGCGAATCATCTCTGATTTTTGGGAGGATTCACAGGAAATTTCTCTCAAGCGCTGTCGAAGGGAGTGTTCCCAAGGAACCGAAAGCTTCCACAGAGCCACTAACTCTAAAAGCTCCAAGCGTAGGAGCCAATCCCCAGGAAACCTCCTGCCGAGAGCCTCCACCACCTCCTGGAGTTTCAAGACCCGCATTTGCAGCTCCAGCTGAGACTCGCGCACCTGGCGAACTTTTTGGTAGAGCTCGTTGAGGGGCTCGTTTTCTTCTGTGAGATTGGTTTTTTGATGGCGAACATCGGCTTTCAGCTGCCCTGTGGCTTCTAAGTAGCGCCTTCGATCCGCTGCTCCACCAAAGACTGAGACCACCTGACTCCCACAGGCCATGTCATACGTCCCCCACTCGGGGCGAAACAAAATCTCTGCCCCGCGCTGGACGGTGCAGTTTTCAAAGGAGAGCAAAATAGGGCGCCCCCCCTGACGCAGAATCCGGGTGCACTTCCCCTCGACACTCGTTCCTGAGGAGAAACGGAGAAAAACGCGTTTCCCCTCGGTCACGCCAAACTTTCTTAAATCCTCTTGCGTGACATCCTCAAGCGGGGTGCCATAGCCCTGCTGATGAGAGAGCGCCCCTTGGCCTGAAAGCTCACAGTCCTGATAGGAAAGCTGAGTTGGACCGTCAAACTGGAGGTAGCGGGGCATTTCAGACTCATCCTGAAGGATTCCCACCAGCACACCGCTAATTTGAATCCCCGTATCCAACTGAGTGGTGGTGACGGTTTTAGCGCTCTTTGCCTTTTTCAGCCCCTCAATCCCGCCCCGTCGAAATGCCATGCGATCGGCCAACTCAAAGAGCAACTTTTTGAGCTGCTGAAAGTTTTTGGCCACAAACAATTGGGGTTGAGGCCGAGTGATATCAAATGCCGTTTCAATGCACTCCATGGAAAAAGGAATCTTCTTCACCTGTGGGTCAAAACAATGAAAGCTCTCCCCTAAGGAGGAGAGTAGGCCTGCCCCAAAAATCTTAGGTTCCTTGGGGTCTTCAATCAGGCCATACTCAAAAGTCCACCACCCCATTCTGGAAAGCAAGGTGGCTTCGCTGATTTCAGTGACGGCCTCCAGTGCATGCTTAAGCCGCGCTTCAGCGGCATCCACCTGCGAGAAGGTGGAGTTTGGATCTTCTTTAATATCCGAGAGATGACGAATGGCTTGATAGACGTTCATGTCTTGACTTGAAAAAATCGCTTTCCTTGAAATCTCTCCATAGCTGCGCAGATAATCGGCGTACTCAGGATCAGCAATGATTGGAGCATGACCCGCTGCTTCATGGACAATATCGGGAGCAGGAGTGTAGTCCAGGTGATCCAAAGTTCTCATATCACAGGCAATGGGTAAAACTCCGAGGGAGAGAAACTCCATAAACACCGAAGGAGGAATAAATCCCGTAACGGCCACGGCCTGCCAATGAAACTTCCTTAAACACTGATTCATTTCTTCAATGAGAGGAATCCTCTCGGTGGAAATTCCCGTCTCTTTGAGCCCGTTTAAGTACTTATGATAGGCGTGGGAGGCGAAGAACTTCTGCGAAAGCTTCATGATGAAGCGCCAACTCGCATGATCCATCGGGGTATAAAGCCCGGGATCCTGTTGCACGATGTAGAGTTGAAGATGATCTGGAATTTGCCCCATCATTGAGTTCTCCACCATATGAAAACTCTAACCCAAGGATCATTTCTCCGCTAGAGGATTGAATTTTGTGGTAGGTTGCTCCACAAGATGACGAAAGAGACATCCCAGCTCCGAGAAAAAGAACACACCGGATCCATCTGGACTCACCCGTATATGATCTATGTTCTTTTAACCCTGGTTTTGTTTCTCTTCTTGCTTTTCGCAGGTTGGCTGGCGTGGAGTGAGGGCTGGCTTCCTCATCCGGGCTAATTTTTGAAAAAAAGAAAGAGGGGATTCCGTGAAAACCCAAAGAAAAAAAACGGTATTCATCACAGGTGGTTCCAGAGGAATTGGCCTTGCAACGGTGCGTCTTTTTAAAGAACACGGCTGGAACGTAGCGACCTGCGCCACTCGGATGGAAAACCTAAAAGACAACCCAGCTGATCTTCAGTTTTCCTGTCAAGTTTCTAACCCACAAGAAATCAAATCCACTCTCGAGCAGATCGTTCAACACTGGGGTCAGATCGATGCGTTGGTGAATAATGCAGGCTTAGCAGGAACCAACTCTTTGGAGCCCAGCTCTGATGATCAACTGTGGCATGACATTTTGAACGTGAACCTGCATGGGACGTATTACGTCTGTAAGTATGGTGCTGCCTATCTACCGGATCAGACTGGACGTGTGATTAACATTGCCTCCGTGCTTGCTCTTCGAGGAGTTCCTGATGCTACGGCCTACTGTGCAGCCAAGCACGCCGTTTTAGGTTTCACCCGTGCCTTAGCTCAACACCTGGCTCCAAGAAAAATCACCGTCAACGCCATTTGCCCAGGCTGGACTAAAACCGACATGGCTGAGTCGCGCATGAAAGAAATTGGACTCTCAGAACCCGCGTTAAACCGAAGTGTTCCCCTGGGACGCATGGTGGAACCCAAAGAAGTGGCTGATCTCATTTATTACCTAGCCTCCTCCGAGGGGGCCTCCATGATGACCGGACAAGCCTTAACGATCGATGGAGGATCTCTGGGCGCATGATGCTTCACCCGGTGTCCAAAACCCTGATGATCGGAGGGTTGTTTTTGATCGTTCTAGGTCTCATTTTTCAGCTCACGGTGCAGTGGGGAGGTAAGGCCTTTCAGCTTGGGCATCTCCCCGGTGACCTGCACATTCAAAAAGAAAACGTGCAGATCTTTATTCCTATTACCACCTGCTTGCTTCTGAGCCTTCTGGGCTCAGCACTGCTCTACCTGATCCAATACTTCGTTAAAAAGAACTAAAAACTTCTTTCGAGAAAATCCCCTGAAAAAAATGGAATGGCCTTCGTGTTTCATGAGGCCTGTTTAATGAATGAACAAACACGTGTCTAAGTTTTAAACACCCCAAAAACACCCTAACCTGTTCTGACTGTTTGAAATCATAGGGGAATTCAAATTGCTCCTGTGCGGCAAATATCTTGCACACTCTCGCCCGATGCGAGGTGGTCCCATGCCGAGGCTTAAGACCCGATTTTTTTGGTTGAACAAGGTATTTTTTATTCTGGTTAGCATTTTTTTTCTAACTCCATCGCTACGTTTGGAAGCATCGATGGCGCGCTCCATTGCATGGTCGGACATGGATCCCGTCGAACCTGAACTCATTGCTCGCACTCAGTTTGCTTCGCCTCAAAATCAAACAGATACAACCATCAGTGATGCAACTCTGAATTCCGTTTTAAACGACGAGGATCATCGAATCCAATCTGATTTTCATATTCATCCCGAGTTCCAAACTCCAACTCGGTTTTGGTTGAAGATCTACACTCAGTACTCCACCAAAGACGTCGTCATCTATGACAGCAAGAACATGAACCTCATTTATGAAGTGGTGGATTTAAGACCGATTCAAAAGCGTTCAAGAAACGCCGTGGTGTTTGAGATCCTCTCGGAGAGGAAGATCAAGAAAACCCTCCAAGCCTATCAAAAGGCTTTCTTAGCCCTGGCTAAAAACCCCAAGCCCAAAAACCCAACCCGAGAACAGAGCCTCATCCTTCAAGCCACCGCTCATCAGAGAGCAAATGGCCAGACGGGCTCTTTTCATTGGAAGGAGATGGCGACTCAACTCAAGTCAATGAAAGGCCAACGCGATCCCATCGTCCACGGCCTACTGGCAGGTGAGACCCTGTTTCCTAAGATGGAGCAGATATTTAAACAAGCCCAAGTTCCCATTGAACTCACTCGGTTGTGCTTAGTAGAAAGTTCATTTAACATTCGAGCCGGCTCAAAAGTTGGGGCTTCAGGACTCTGGCAGATCATGCCCAAAGTGGGTCACCAGTACCTGAAGATGAATGAACGCATTGGATTAGACGAGCGATACTCTGCGCTCAAATCCACCGTGGCTGCAGCCAAACTGCTGAAGTTTAACTATAAAATTCTAGGAAGCTGGTTATTGGCCGTGGTGGCTTATAACCATGGTTTTAAGGGCCTGCCTCGGTTTAAGCCTGAAAACTATGAGTACTCCAAGATTGCCTACTTATTTCAACCCCAGCGCGGGAAGAAGGCCGTACTGGGCTGGGCTAGTCAGAACTACTATGCCGAGTACATGGCCATTCTCTACGCCTCGTTTTATGAGAAGGAACTGTATGGTGAGTTTCCTAGGACTCAAACCCCAAGACCTATGGAATTTGTCAAGCTCACGGAACCCAAAACAGGACTTCAGCTGATTCGAGAGCACGGGCTTGAGACTTCAGACTTTCTGGCTTACAACACGGAGCTTAAAGACTTACGCCAGCCTCTGCCCGTGGGTTTGTGGATTGCTTACCCAGGAAAAACGGAAAACTTTAATGAATTTCTTCAGGCGTCTTTTTCCAAACCCAAAGCTTCACCCCCACTCATGGCCCGTCTCAAGAGGAAAAAGCATCTTAACCATGGCAAAACTAAAACAGCGCGTGCCTAAGATGGCTTAAACTTCTGGGAGACTCAACACCGCTTCTCTGGGTTTGGAACCGGGGAGCTCGAGCAGTGGAGACAAACCCCAAAGAACTCAAGCGAATGCTTCACGTTGGAATACCCCAGTGCGCCAACCCGCTTGTCCAAATCGGGGAGCAAACACGAATCCAAGCTATCCACTCGGCGGCACTTTGTGCAAATAATGTGGTGGTGGTGATGCTCAGGGCTCCTCTGAAACTCATACCGAGAGATTCCGTCCCCAAACTCCGTCCGACGCACGAGGCCCACCTCCTCAAAGCTCGCCAAGTTGCGATACAACGTCACGCCATCCCAATTCTCATGAGACAACGAGGCTTGGATTTGATCTTTGCTAAACGGGCCATGGTTTTTAATTAAAAAGCGAAGCAAACTTTCCCGATGCGGAGTCCGCTTCAGCCCAAACTGCCGAAGGACTTCAAATGACTCCTCAAGAATTCCCTCAAGGTGCATCGAGGCGTTCCTGTGTTCTTCGTCTTTGTGAGACGGAGAGGGACTCAATCGCTTTTGTTTTTTTAGTCTCATCCAGGTGTATTCCTCTGCTGAACAGGAGTTGAATCTCTCCTGTTTCAGCACTGAAGGGTTAAAACTTGGCCTGAAAACCCACCATCACGTTTCGGCCCGGTAAGGGGGCTAAATCTTTCACAAACGAGACGTGATTGCGAGCCTCAACGTTAAAAATGTTGTTGAGCCGTCCTAAAACACTGAAGGTTCCAAAGCCGGTTGAAACCGGGATCTCACTGGATAGATTAAAAACCGTGTAACTATCCGTGGGCAGCTCATGAGGAGCTAAAATCCCCTGAGCCTCCGAGCGCTGCATTTCTAAATCCACGGAGAAGGAGTTGGCCACATAGTTCAGCCCCACCGTTTCACGCACCGGAGTGATGCGAGGAAGGTTGGTGGAGTTTGTCAGGTTCAACCCTCTCACCCAGTCAAAGCTGAACTCGAGATTGAACTGACCACTGCCTAACGTCCAAGGAAGACGTTGCTTGAACTCAAGCTCAGCTCCAAACAGCATGGCTTGAACCGAGTTGTAAGCGTACTTTAAAATCTGCCCCGACGACCCCACGCCTGGTGCATAGACTTCCCCTGTGGGCGAAAGCGCGATGAACCCACTAAAATTTTGAGCAAACACACTGAGGCGCCCTTGATGAGTGCGCCCTTGATGCCTTAAGGAGATCTCAGCCGATCGTCCGATTTCTGGCTTTAAATTCCGATCCCCTTGTTCATAAATATTGGTTGCATAATGCACCCCATCTGAGAACAACTCCTGGTAATTGGGAGCTCGTTGAGTCAGCGATGTATTTAAACCCAAGGAGAGCTCATTGGTGAAGCGATACAACAAGCCCGCAGAAAAACTCGGAAGAACAAATAGATGGTTCTCCGAGGCGCCAAAAGCCTGAGTCGTCTCTGAGGTCACCTCTGAACGATCCAGTCTCAAGCCAAACGAAGGAGTCAAGCGCCCTAAAGAGATCTCTTCATGGGCAAATACCGCCACCGACGAGCTTGCCGTGGGAGGAAGAAATGCCTCGGCTCCCGTGACGCTTAAGTGAGAGTACTGCTGTTGAACCCCAAAAATCCCCTCCAGCACCCCCAAGGGTTTGTGCTTCACATCCACGCGACTTTCCATCCCACGGTTGATAAAAAGAGTGGATCCATCTGAGGAGTCCATCTCTGTGAGAGCTTGAACTTGAGACGGAGAATTGAGGTGAGATCGAGCCTGACAACAGCCAGGACCGTGATGATGGTGGCCATGGGAATGACTGTGATCGTGATCCGAATCCTCATCCGAGTGCGCATCAGCGTGCTCATGATGAGACGCTTGAGCATGACTTTTACCCTCTGCCGCTTTGTGCGCATGAGAATGCCCGTGAGAATGCCCATGGTGATGGTGATGGCCATGATGATGATGGTGGTGGTGAGCATGCCCTGCAGTCAGCCCCTCTCCGCCCATCAGACTCGAGGAGGAGGAGCCTCCCACAGGCGGTTCAATATGCTCTTCTCGGTGTTGATAGTAAGATCCCGCACCTTTAAACCGAATCGACTGAAAAAACCCATCCGTTTTGATCTCACCGGCTAAGTCCAGCCGATGTTTCAACATATCAATTTGAGCATCCGGCTCTGCCACCGATCCATATTGAGTCCCAAAGGATGAAAACGATGTTCCCACATAACCTGAGTCAAAAATGTAGCTTCCGCCTAAGGCCCCATCAAAGCCCCGGCTAAAGCTATTGGGCACTTGTCCTTGTGCCTCGGACTGGCCTGCGGCCAGGGGCTCAGCGAGCCTAAGCCGCTGCGAGCGAGCAAACCCTGGAATCCCATAAGGGTTGGAGCCCTGAAGCGATCCATCCAAATGAAACGTGAATCGACCCAAGCTTGCTTGAAACATTCCACCCAATGTGCGCCCGAGATCAACGGAGTTGCCTCGGCTCTGAAGCGTGATTTGGGGCTTAGCCAGAGGTTGACTAGGAATCCTACTGTTCACCACGTTCACCACTCCCCCAATGGCACTATTGCCATAGAGGAGGGCTGCGGATCCACGCACCGTCTCCACTCGCTCCATTAAAAGCGGGTTGGATGAAACCGCGTGATCAGGACTGGTGCCTGAGGCATCTAACACTCCCACTCCATTTTGCAGGATTTTCACTCGCTCCCCGTCTAAGCCTCGGATCACGGGTCGGCTGGCGTTTGGACCAAAGTAACTGGAACTCACCCCGGCTTCACGCGAGAGCGTCTCTCCTAGGGTCGTCTGTTTTTTCTTTTCTAAACGAAGACCGGATAACTCGGAAACCGTAGGGATGTAGTCTCCCACATGGCTTTTATTGGCCGCAGCCTGACCCAGTACGGAAATTTCTGGAATCTGCACACTCTGCAGAGACTCCGATGCATTGGACTGTGCTTGGGGCTCAGATGAGCCTTCTTGAGCCCAAGCCTCCACACCTTGGAGTCCACCTAAAAACCATCCACATCGAGCCAAAACGATCCAAAACTTTTGCATAGGGCGCTGGGGATAACATCGCCGCTCGGTAAATGCAACACAATTGCATTTAAGAACCCTCTCCCTCAACGAAGGCTCCATAAGAGGACTTCTTTTTTAAGTCGACTTTAATGAGTAATCGAGAGGAATGCGAATCTCAATCTCTCGATCCATTCCTTGGGGTAAAGGGGGAAGTTGACCCACCTGACTTAAGGTATCTAAAGCGGCGTGATTTAAAGCCTCAAAAAAACAAGGCTCCACGATGGCTAAGTGGTGGATCTGCCCCGAAGGAAGGACTCGAATGGAAACCACGACTCGTCCTTCTTCTCCTCGAAACAAAGCGCTTTGGGGATAGGACTTCATGGCATCAATACGCTGAGCCACACTAGCTGCGTAGAGCTGCAAAGCCGATCCAAAAGCCACAGCACTGCCTTCCGTGTTCTGACCACTTTGAGGTAAATCGCTTTGGGGTAAATCCTGAGCCGCAGCGCTCTCCTTCATAACGGGAGCAGCAGGGGCATGGGCTACAGGTGATGGAAGAGTGCCTCCCTGTGATTTGATATTTGATTTGCGCTTTTTTTTGGCTTTTTCACCCGAAGACTGAGACGTGGACTTCACCCCGGCATGATGCATCGAATCGATTGATAAGGCCCCCACTAATTCAATCGGGACAGGACTTAACGTAGTTCGCTCAGGCAAGCCAACATGAGAGCCTGCGATCATCCCTAGGGCCACCGACAGATGTAATCCCAGACTGCCCCAGAAGGGTTTAATCTGCGACCAATTCCAAGGCCTTGAGTCCTTCAAAAGGCTGAAATCCCGGAAACCTCCTAAGCAGAAAGACGAGGAGTTCATGGAATAACTGGAGTGACTCGAGAGACTCGAGTGAAAAGACGAGGAGAATGCAAATTCTTGATTACCGGTACTCATAAAACGTTAGACGATCTGCCAACGTCTTGAATCATGCCCGTTTCCCCTTGCGAATGCAAGTAAATTGCATTTAGCGCCTAACCAGAGCTTCGCCTACAGGTCTCCAGGCACTGAAGGGATCTACTCTTCCTCGGACAAGGCCCGAAAAAAATCATTCCCCCGAGCCATCCGCTGTGCCCTTTGGACTGCCTCCATCAGTTGATCCTGTCCTTGGGCTCGACTCAAAGCCTCTGCAAAGTAAGCATCGCGTTGGTTCCGATCGCCCTGTCGTCCCCAAAGGCGGGCCAACCCCACAAGCGCTTCCACCTGACCGACCACATTCTCCGAGCGCTGAGCCAGATCAAGTGCAAACCCAAAATGGGTCTCTGGATCCACGTCCATTTCAGCCAACGCCAGAAAAACCACCACTTGAAGAGCCGCATCAGCCTGAGCCGTTTGTAAGGCCCTAAAAATGTAGTACCTCCGCTGCTCAGGGTTGGAGCTTGCAAAACGCGCCAACCCGACTAGGGCATCCACTTGCCCTCTTAAATCCCCCTCGCGCTGGGCAACATCAAAGCGTAAAATGAAAGCTGAAGCAGGACTGATCTGCTGGATCGCCAGGTTTAAAATAGTTCCTAAATCAGGCTGCACTTCAAGAACAACCTGAGCGGACTCCTGCCCGCCCTCGTCAGGAGCCTTGGCCAATCCCACACTCACGACGACACTGGACAAGCAACCGAGGATGAGGATTTTTTTAAAAATCTTCCCATTCAAATCAATCATACTCTGACCTCACTCCAAACCCGAGCCTCTTCTAGACGCCCTGAATTTCCAACCCCTCTCTGGATCCAAACAGATCCACTCGCGCGGTCTCCCTTCCCTGTGCTCAACTCAGCGGGACAAAGAAAAACGCTTCAATAAAACCATCGAGATCACAATCCGGGGGAGAAAAAATTTTTTACCGTTTTTATTGAACAGTCAATTTGGCTGGTTTGACTGGACTGTTGGCTTCAGGAATTGGAGCGGGCGAAGGGGCTCGAACCCTCGACCTCAAGCTTGGGAAGCTCGCACTCTAGCCAACTGAGCTACGCCCGCACCTTATTGCACCTGACGAATCCGAAACCATCCACTAGCACGATGAACAGATTTCTTCAAGCTTACTCATGGTGTGTCCTTTGGAATCCTGAACCTCAAGCACCTGAGAAGCCCGACTCTGATCCCGGTAAACGGTGATGCCTTTACAACCCCATTGATAGGCTAGCTGAAAAGCCATGGACACCTCGGAGCGAGTTGCAGATTGAGGCAAATTAATGGTTTTAGACACGGCACTATCTGAATGCCGCTGAAATGCAGCTTGAATCTTCACATGACTACTGACGGGCACTCTCCAAGCAGGAGCCCAAGCAGGCCCCATGAGCTCAGCAATCCTCTGCTCCGTTAAGTGGTTCAAATCCCACTGCCTTTTTTTCGAAGCCTGAGACGCCTGGCTGAACTTCTTTTCCACGAGCGGGTGAAGCTCCACGAGCCGTTTTCCATCCAAGACGTTTCGATAAAAGAGCCCTGAAAAAATCGGCTCAATTCCACTGGAGGTGCCTAAGATCAAACTGATGGTTCCCGTGGGAGCCACCGTACTCACCGTTGCGTTTCTCATTGGCGCATAACCCAAGCGATTCCAAAGCGAACCTTTCCAATTGGGAAATGCTCCTTTTTCCCGAGCCAGCGCTTGAGAAGTCAGCTTGGCTTGACGATCTAAAAAGCTCATGAGTCTTTCGCCCCATTCAATGGCTTCTTCGCTGGCAAAAGAAATCCCCAGATGCAAGAGCAGATCGGCAAAGCCCATGACGCCTAGCCCGATTTTTCGATTTCGTGTGGTGATTCTTTTAATCTCCTCCAGTGGATACGCATTGGCATCCATCACGTTATCTAAAAATCGCACGGCCACTTCAATGTCGTCTCGAAACGCACGCCAATTAAACCCCGTTTTTTGCGCGTAGGCACTCAGATTCAAGGATCCTAAGTTGCAAGACTCAAAGGGTAACAGCGGCTGCTCCCCACAGGGATTCGTGCTCTCCATCTCTCCTTCTTGAGGCGTGGGATTCAATAAGTTCATCCGGTCCAAGAACACAAGACCTGGGTCCCCGCACTGCCAAGCCGCATCGGTGATGCGATCCCAGAGCTCAGGGGCAGAAACACTCTGAATCCTGCGCCCATCACGCGGGTCTTTTAAAGCAAACGATGAGCCTGACTTCAATGCAGTCATGAACTCATCCGTTATTCCCACAGAGAGATTAAAGTTCCTCATGGCTTGAGGGTTGAGTTTGGCCTCAATGAATTCTCGGATATCGGGATGATCCACCCGAAGGACGGCCATATTGGCGCCTCGCCGCACGCCGCCTTGTTTAATCGTGTCCGTTGCCACGTCAAAAATCCGGATAAAAGAAACAGGGCCTGAAGCCACGCCTTGAGAACTTCTCACGCGCGTGCCCTTCGCTCTGAGCCGGGAGAAAGAGAATCCCGTGCCACCTCCCGATTGATGAATCTTGGCCGCTGATTTTAACGCATCAAAGATGGACTCTAAAGAATCAGAAATCGGCAACACAAAGCAGGCGGAGAGTTGACCTCCTTTTTTGCCTGCGTTCATGAGAGTGGGGCTATTAGGCAAGAAGCGCTTTTTGACCATGAGTTCGTAAAACTTTTCTTGCCAATAAGAGACTCGCCTGGACTCCACTTCAGCCACCGCCTGAGCCACTCGAGAGAACATCCCCACCGGAGTCTCCACCACTTCACCCGCCAGATTTTTTAACAGGTACCGACTTTTTAAAACCTCTAAACTATTTTCCGAAAGCTTCAGGTTGGATGCTTGCTTGGCCATTTATCCCTCGTTCCAGGGGATCCCAACTCCAATCCCGAGTTTATAGTAGATTTTGAATCGCTTCGACGGCTTCCCGAATCTCTTCATCCGTTTCAATGCCGGCTTCGATTTTATTGCAGGCATGTAAAATCGTCGTATGATCTTTGCCTCCAAAAAACCCGCCAATCTCCTTAAACCCGAGTCCACTGTATTTGCGAATCAAATACATGGCAATTTGCCTGGGTAAGGAAACGGCTCGACTCCGAGTGGTGGATTTTAAGTCTTGAAGCTTCAGACAAAAGTGCTTCATCACCGCGTTTTGAATCGCCTCAATCGTATAGGATGCACTGGCCTCTTCTGGGATGAAAGCCGTTTTTAACTCCTGCTTGGCCATCTCAAGAGAGATCTCAGCCCCACTTAACGAAGCTTGGGCTTGAAGACGAATCAACACACCCTCCAACTCCCGAACGTTGGACTTAATGTAAGAGGCTAAAAAGGTGGCCACATCATCGGGTAAGTAGATGTCATCTCGTTCTGCTTTGGATTTTAAGATCGCAATTCGGGTTTCAATTTCAGGGGGGCTGATATCAGCAATCAATCCCCATTCAAAACGAGTTCTCACGCGCTCCTCGAGCCCTTCGATCTCCTTCGGAGGACGATCACTGCTGACTACGATCTGGCGTTTGGAGCTATGAAGAGCATTAAAGGTATGAAAAAACTCTTCTTCACTCGTGTTTTTTCCCGCAATGAACTGAATGTCATCAATTAAGATCATGTCGAAGCTATTGCGGTACTTCACCCGAAACTCCGACATCCTTCGATGCTGAAGCGAATCAATCAGTTCATTGACAAACTTTTCAGCCGACAAGTAAGCCACTCGTGCCTCAGGATTATTGGCTAAAACTCGGTTTCCAATGGCATGAAGTAAGTGGGTTTTTCCTAAGCCGGGGGGGCTGTAGAGAAACAAGGGATTGTATTGACGAGCGGGTTGATCGGCCACCGCAATGGCCGTGGCATGAGCAAATTGGTTACTTGCACCCACCACGAAGTTATCAAAAACGTACCGAGGATCCGGGCGATCTTGTACCGCTCTGCTGGAGCCGGCTGTGACCTGAGGCAGGGGAGGCTCCTGAAAAGCAGGCGCCATCAATTGGGCTTTTTCTTCCTCAAGAGCGACTTCTTGGGGGTCTTCAAAGATACTGAAAGGGGCGTTTTTCCGAGCTTCATTGACATGAAGCTGAAGCTCACAGGGGGAGCCTAACACCTGACTGAGGGCTGTATTAATGGGCTTCAGATAATGATCTCGGATCCATTGAGCCGTGAAATCATTAGGAGCGCTCATCTTCACTTTCAAAGCGTGAGGCTCTTGCGTGACCTCCGTGAATTCCAACGGAGTAATCCACGCATAGAGCTGACTGGGAACCACCGTCTGTTCTAAAAGCCGACACGTGGCATCCCACAGCTCGGGCCATTGGCCTTGATCAATTTGGTTTGAATCTTTCATATTAAGGAGTCTCTTCGAATAGCACGAGGAGTTCTTCTTGACAACGCACCTCCTATTGGGTATCCCACAAATATCTGATTTTTGGAGTTTTATTTTTATGAAAAGAACATATCAACCTAGTCGTACCAAACGTCGTCGTCGCCATGGTTTTCGTGCTCGCATGAAAACAGTGGGAGGACAAAATGTGCTCAGGCGCCGTCGTGCCAAAGGCCGCAAGCGCTTAACCGCTCAAGTCGCAGGCAAGTAAGCTACGTCTACGAATCCGCGTTCCGAAGCCCTGAGTCCAGAACACCGTCTCCACTACCATTGGGAGTATCGGAAGTTCTTCAGTGGAAGCAAGGTCCTTCGCCTCTCTGAGTGCACGATTTTCCAGATTAAAAACGAATTACCTCATTTTCGTTTAGGAATCACAATTAAAGCTCGAGGCTCTTCGGTACAAAGAAATCAAGTGAAGCGACAAATTCGCGAGTCTTTTAGAAAACAAGCCTCTGCTTTGGGTTCGTACGACTATAATGTGGTCATCCCCTCCCATAAGAAGATGACCCATCCTTATCCGCTTCGCTTAGGTAAGTGCTTAAGGAATCAACTCGCCCATGCTCGGACGTCTTCTTAAAGCCCTGTTTTTTTTCTACCGTGCCTACGTCTCTCCTTTTTTTCATCAAGCCACACGCCTGATCACAGGGCCAGGCTTAGGGTGTCGTTTTGAGCCCACATGCAGTGCGTATGCAGATCAAGCGTTTCAGACCCATGGATTCATCACAGGCGCGTACCTGACCCTAAAGCGACTCGCCCGATGTCATCCGTTTGCCCAAGCAGGCTATGACCCCGTTCCTGAGGCTCGCTCTCTGCGCTGCCAAAAAGAGTAAAAGTTCGGGTTCAACTCCAGCAGGAAAAGAGAACTGAAACTCCACTTCAGAGTGGGCTGACTGCCGATTTTTGTCTTGATTTCCCCCGCTATTCAGCTAATTTGCCCTCAGATCAAAAAGGAAATCTCAAGGGGCGTGAGGCAGGAGTATCACGGTTCACTTTGGAATTTAAAACAACAATCACTCAGGGTTTCACTCCGTCAAAAAAAGGCACTCATCAAGCCACACGCAATCCCGAGGTAAAACGAGAACGCTTCTCAAGGGACTCAGACGGAAGTCTTTGAACTCCAAGCTCATTCACTCCAAAACAAAGGGAATGCAGCTCGGATCAAAAAAGCGCTCATGAAAAGGTGTCATCAGGAATGGAAAAAAATACAATTTTGGCAGTCGCTTTGTCTTTTTTGATTATGCTGGGCTGGCAAAAATTTTACGTGGAGCCCCAACAAATGAAAGGAGCTCCCTTAGCCGTCACCTCCCCGGGCTCAGCCGCTCCCTCCGCTCCCCAAAACACCACGCAGCAAACTTCCCCCCAGCTTCAAGCCCAACCCGTCACCCTGCAAGCGGACCGGCCCGAAACCTCCCTGGAGCTTCAGACCCAAATCAGCTCCGCTCAAATCTCGGATGGAAACCTCTACTTTAAGAACTGGGTTTTAAAAAACTACCGACAAGGCTTAACTCCCGAGTCGGCGCCCGTTGATCTGGAGTCGGTGACCTTACAAAAAGGGGAAGTGAACTTGGCTTTCGATGACCCCGATTTTGCTTACCTTTCCCAGGTGCGTGGGAAGCTCTCCTCCACTGCTCAAGGGGCTTTGTGGGTCTACGAAGACTCAAACGTCAAGCTCACTCGCGAGTTTCAATGGAGCCAAAACCAACCGGCCGTTCAACTCAACGTCAGAGCTGACTTTAAAACCAAACGTCCCAAGTATGCCTTTGTCTCGCTTTACTCTCAAGGCGTTGACAAGGATCCTGAGGCCCAAGACCGACAGCTCGTCTATTGGAGCAATCAATCCCTAGAGCGCTTGTTGTTAAAAGACTCGCTCACCTTAAAAGACATTCCCTCAGCCGTTCAATACATTGCCGCAACCAGCCGCTACTTCATTCTCTCGCTGATTCCCCAGCCCCAAGCCCCGCTGCCCACAGGACTCATTCAGCCCGTGGCTGCCAATAAAGCGGGCTTAAGCCTAGTTTACCCCATCACGGAGAATTTCATTCAGATGCCTTTGAAGGTCTACTTTGGACCCAAAGAGCTGGATCTGCTCAGGCAAGTGGAGCCCACCTTAGACCACACGGTCGACTTTGGTTGGTTCACTGTTTTTGCCTACCCGCTGCTTAAAATTTTAAAATGGCTCTATCAGTTTGCTCAAAACTATGGACTGGCCATTATTGTTTTAACCCTACTGCTGAAGATTGCCACCTACCCGCTCACCTACAAAAGCATGAAGAGCATGAAGAAAATGGCCAAGCTTCAACCCCAGCTGCAAAAAATCCGGGAGCGCTACAAAGACGATAAAGAAGCGCTCAACCGAGAGATGCTGGTGATGATGAAAAACAATGGCTACAACCCCATGGCGGGATGCTTGCCTATGTTGATTCAAATGCCCATCTTTTTTGCTCTCTACCGGGTGCTCTACAGCTCCATTGAGCTTTATCATGCGCCATTTATGTTCTGGATCCAAGACCTCTCCAGCCACGATCCGTTTTACGTCACCCCGATTCTTCTTTCGGCCACGATGTTTATTCAACAAAAGCTCACGCCCAATACGGCAACCGATCCAGCTCAGGCCAAGATGATGCAGTTGATGCCTCTCATTTTTGGAGCCCTGATGATGAGCTTACCGGCCGGGCTGACGGTCTATATGCTAGTCAACGCCTTGGCAAGTATCGTCCAGCAGATCATCCTCAATAAGAAGTTTGACGCTGCTCCCGCATGAGCGTCTCGCGAAGTTACTTCAGAGAGGACACGATTGCCGGGATTGCCACTCCCTTAGGAGGGGCGATTTCTTTGATTCGAATCAGCGGGCCACACGCATTTTTGGTCTTAGAGTCCTTAACGGGCTCCAAGAAAGCGGCTCTTTACGAGGCTCGAAAACTGTTTCGAACGCCCGTCCTACTTGAGACGGGCGAGCTCTTAGATGACGCGCTGATGGTGAGATTCCCTGCCCCCCACAGCTATTCAGGCGAAGACGTGCTCGAAATCCACCTTCACGGTGGGGTATTCATTGCTCCCCGACTCATGGAGACCTTAGCCCATCATGGCATCCGGCAAGCCCTCCCAGGAGAGTTTAGTTTTAGGGCCGTGAGAAACGGCAAACTCACCCTGTTTCAGGCTCAAGCCGTGGCCGATTTAATTGGCGCCACTGATGAGCAAGCCTTAGGCCTAGCCCTAGAGAAACTCTCTGGAACCCAAAACAAGCGACTGGAGAGCTTAGCTCAGGGATTAAGACAAGCAGCAAGCCTAGCTGAGTTGGGGATTGACTTCTCGGATCAAGACGTGGAGGAACTCTCCCTTGAAACGCTCCAAAAGAAGCTCACACACCTTCATCAAACGCTTGAGACCTGGAAAGCCACCTATGAGCGCGGCTCGAAGCTCAGAGAAGGCATTCGAGTGGCCTTCATTGGACTACCGAACGCCGGAAAATCCAGTTTCTTCAATGCCATCTTAGGCCAGGATCGCTCCATTGTTTCAGAGCACGAGGGCACAACGCGAGACGTCATTGGAGAGCGAATCACGCTTCGGGGGAAAAAAACTTCTCTCACTCTGCGTTTAGAAGACACCGCAGGCGTGAGAAAATCCGATCATCCGATTGAAAAAATCGGCATTGAACGCTCCCTGGACGCCATTCAGACCGCGGACCTTTTACTCTGGGTGATTGATCCCCTCTCTCCTTTTGAACAACTCGATGCGCTTTGGGATCGACTTCACCAAGCCGTGCAGAAGATTTCCTCTCAAACGCCTGCCTTAGCAAAAAAGACGCTCGGGATTTTAACCAAGTCCGATCAAAGAGACCCTGCTTTATTCACCCCGTTTCAAGATTACTTTCAGGGCCTAGGGATTTCCCAGTGGGTGATGACCTCCTCCGTTCAAGCCCAAGGCATTGAGGCTGCGATTGAGAAGATCTTGGAGTGCTGTGAGACGCAGGTGCACCGCGAAAAGGGTGAGCTGATCTTAACGCGGTTAGATCATCTGTCTGCCGTTGAAGAAGCCCTAAACCACCTGAATCGCGCTCAGGATGCCTGCGAGCTTCCTCTTTTTGCCTCCGATCTCAGGCAAGCCCTTCACTCGCTTGCGCCTTTGATTGGCGAAACGCTACCGGATGACATTTTAGGGCAAATCTTTTCCAGCTTTTGTATTGGAAAGTAATTGGTTTTTACTCAAATGCCCGTTAGTCTTGACTCAAACTGAGGAAAGGACTCACTGAACATTTATGTCCGCGCAAGTGAATCGAATTGCGGTTTTAGGAGCAGGTCAAATGGGTGCTGGGATTGCTCAGACGGCAGCCCAAGCGGGCTTTGACGTGGACCTCGCTGATCAAACCCTAGCGGCTGCCGAAAAAGCCAAGGGCAAACTTTCCCTTCAACTCAAAAAACTCGTTGAAAAGGGGAAGCTCAGTGAATCTCAAATGACTCAAACCCTAAGCCTCATTCGGCCCGTCGATGGGATCCAAGGCTTAAGCCAAGCTGATTTGGTCATCGAAGCTGTGACTGAAAAACCTGAGCTCAAGTTTCAGATTTTTAAACAACTCGATCAACTCTGCCCCCCTCACGTGATCTTAGCGTCCAATACCTCCTCCATCAGCATCACGGCGATTGCTGCTCAAACCCAGCGTCCGGCGCAGGTTGCAGGCGTCCACTTCATGAATCCCGTGCCCGTCATGAAGCTCGTCGAGGGAATCCGAGGGCTGCAAACGAGCGATGCAACATTTCAACAGGTCCGATCCGTGGCTGAGAGGATGGGAAAAACCTTCATTGAAGCCAAGGACCAGCCTGGCTTTGCCGTCAATCGAATCCTCATGCCCATGATCAATGAAGCCATCACCGCCCTTCATGAAGGCGTGGCCTCCATCCAAGACATCGATACGGCCATGAAATTAGGAACGAACCAACCCATGGGTCCTTTGACTTTAGCTGATTTCATTGGGCTCGATACGTGTTTAGCCATCATGCAAGTGCTTCATGAGGGCTTAGGCGACTCCAAGTACCGTCCTTCTCCGCTCTTAAAACAGTACGTAGCTGCAGGATGGCTCGGGAAAAAAACGGGAAGAGGATTTTATCAATATGAACTATAAGCATTTAATTCTCGAAACCATTCAACCCGGAATCAAGATCATTAAGGTTTCACGCCAAGATTCTTTAAATGCCTTAAACACAGATGTGCTCCGAGAAATGAAAACCGCCTTAACCCAGGAGGCCGAAGACCCGCTCACGCGCGTGGTGATTTTAACAGGCGATGGGGAAAAGTCGTTCATCGCTGGAGCAGACATCAGTGAGATGGCCAAAAAAAGTGTTTCTGAGAGCGTTGAGTTTGCACAACTGGGCCATGAAGTCACCAAGTTACTGGAGCTCATGCCAAAGCCCACCGTCGCAGCCGTGCAGGGATACGCCTTAGGCGGAGGCACGGAGATGGCGATTTCCTGTGACTTCATCGTAGCCAGTGATCGCGCCGTTTTTGGTCAGCCTGAGGTGGGTTTAGGGATCATCCCGGGATTTGGAGGTACGATTCGCTTGGCCAAATTTGTGGGCCTACCCAAAGCCAAAGAACTGATCTACAGCGGGCGAAAAATCAAAGCCGATGAAGCGCTCGCCTTAGGACTCGTGAATCATGTCTATCCCGCCTCCGAATTCATGAAAAACGTCATTGAACTGGCTCAAAGCATCAGCACTCAGTCCTTTGCTGCTGTTGCCAAGGCCAAGCAGCTCATGAACGAGTTTTCAGAGTCCACCGGTTTGAATTTTAAACTGGATGCCGAGGCTCAGGCCTTCTCCCGGCTTTTTGGAAGCCCGGATCAAATCGAAGGCATGACCGCTTTTAGTGAAAAGAGAAAACCAAACTTCAAGGGGTTATAACATGAGTGCTCACCGATGGCCGGATGTGGATGATTCGAAGAAACTCATTTTGGATCAGATCAAAGCCTTTGCTGATGATCAGATTCGCCCAGTGGCCAAAGAGCTCGATGAGTCCGGACGCTTTCCCACGGAGATCATTCAAAAACTCAGTGAGCTTGGTCTCATGGGCATGATGGTTCCTGAAACTTGGGGTGGAGCAGGACTCGATACCCTCACCTATGCCATGGCCATTGAGGAGATCTCCTCAGCCTGTGCCTCAACCGGGGTGATCCTCTCCGTGAATAACTCACTCGTCTGCTACCCGATCTTGGAGTACGGCAATGACGCTCAGAAGAAGAAGTACTTAACCCCGCTTGCCCGAGGGGAGAAGATCGGCTGCTTTGCCCTTTCTGAGCCCGGGCACGGATCTGATCCTGCGGGATTAAAATGTAAGGCCACTCCCGTCCCAGGAGGCTACACGATTCGAGGCACAAAAAACTGGATCACCAACGGAAAAGAAGCCGACTACTGCATCCTGCTTGCCACCGTTGATCCCAAGCTCAAGCACAAGGGCATCTGCGCTTTCATCGTCGACACGAAATCCCCGGGGTTTCAAGTGGCCAAGCTCGAGGATAAGTTAGGCATCACGGCCTCCTCCACGGCTCAGCTGTTTTTTGATGACGTCTTTGTGCCCGAGGAGGGCTTACTCGGATCCGTGGGTCAGGGATTTAAGATTGCCATGTCGACCTTAGACGGGGGGCGCATTGGGATTGCCGCTCAAGCCCTAGGCATTGCCCAATCCGCTTTTGAGGCGTCTAAGAAATTTGCTCAGGAACGCGAGCAGTTTGGAGCACCCATTGCCAAATTGCAGGCCATTCAGTTCTTCATTGCCGATATGGCCACTCGACTTCAAGGCGCTCGGCTACTCACCTGGTACGCAGCCAAAACTAAGGACTCAGGCCAAAAGTTCACCCGAGAGGCTGCGATGGCAAAACTTGCCGCATCGGAAGCTGCCATGTGGATCACCACGAAGGCCATCCAAGTCCATGGCGGCTACGGGTTCACCAAAGAGTACGTCGTAGAGAGAAACTTCAGGGACGCCAAGATCACAGAAATCTATGAAGGCACCTCTGAGATTCAACGCCTCGTCATTGCAGCTCAAGAGTGGGCTGAAACCCAAGCATAGATCAAAGGGGGGCATGAATGGCTCAGAAATCAAAGGGGAGCAAACCCAGGGACCTTGAGTCCATCCGAAAACTCCAAAAAGAGTGGAACGAAAAACTCTTGGCCCAAGCCCCGGAGCCAAAAACCCAGACCACCCGCAGGTTCACTACCTTAAGTGATATGGAGGTTCCACTCCTCTCCACGCCCCTGGACTTAGACGAGCTGGGACTGGATTACTTAGAGGACTTAGGTTTTCCAGGTGAGTACCCGTACACGCGCGGAGTTCAGCGCAGCATGTACCGGGGCAAGCTCTGGACCATGAGGCAGTTTGCAGGCTTTGGGAGTGCCCAAGACACCAATCAGCGCTTTAAACTGCTTTTGGCCAACGGTCAAACTGGGCTTTCCACGGCTTTTGACATGCCGACGTTAATGGGATTTGATCCGGATAGCCCTAGGTCCAAAGGAGAAGTGGGCAAATGTGGCGTGTCCGTGGCCTCTTTAGAAGACATGGAGACGCTCTTCTCTGGCATTCCCCTGGGTCAAGTCACTACGTCCATGACTATCAATGCTCCGGCCATTGTGATTTTAGCCATGTACTTTGCCGTCGCTGAACGGCAAGGGGTCCCCAAAGACCAAGTCCGAGGCACCCTGCAGAACGATATTTTAAAAGAGTACATTGCTCAAAAGGAATGGATCTATCCCGTAATTCCGGCGGTGAACTTGGTGACAGATTCTATTGAATACTGCAGCAAGCATTACCCTCAATGGAATACGGTGAGCATCAGCGGGTATCACATCCGGGAGGCGGGGGCTACGGCCGTACAAGAGCTTGCATTCACACTCTCTGATGGACTCACGTACGTGGATGAGGCTTTAAAACGTGGACTCTCCATCGATGAGTTTGCACCCCGTTTGTCTTTTTTCTTCGATATTCACAATGACTTTTTTGAGGAAATCGCCAAGTTTCGTGCAGCTCGACGGATCTGGGCTCGCCTCATGCGCAACCGCTACCAGGCGAAAAACCCCAAGTCCTGGATGTTAAGAACCCACGCCCAAACAGCTGGCGTTTCTCTCACCGCTCAACAGCCCTACAACAACATTGTGCGAGTTGCGATTCAGGCCCTAGCAGGCGTACTCGGAGGAACCAACTCGCTTCACACCAATAGCATGGATGAGACGCTTGCTCTTCCCACAGATGAATCCGTCATGATTGCTCTGCGCACCCAGCAAATCATCGCAGAAGAAACAGGTGTGGTGAATGTGGCAGATCCTTTTGGGGGCTCTTACTTCATGGAAGGATTAACGAGTCGAGTTGAAAAGGAAGCCTTGGCCTACATCCAAAAGATCGAAGACATGGGGGGCATGATCCAGGCCATTGAAAAAGGCTACCCCCAATCCGAAATCGCCAACAGTGCTTATCATTTTCAAAGGCAGCTGGAGCGTGGAGAAAAAGTCATCGTGGGCGTGAACAAGTACAAATCCCCTGAGCCGGATAGAAAAGTCGATACCCTGTACATTGATCGCAGTGTGGAGACTCGCCAGATCGAGGCGCTCCAAGCACTCAAGAGAAAACGAAACCCCAAAGCCCATGCCGAGGCCTTAAGACAGCTCAAAGAGGCGGCACAAGGTGGAAAAAACGTCTTTGAACCCATCTTCAACGCTGTGAAAGCCTTTGCAACTCTGCAAGAAATCTGCGATCAGATGCGGGAAGTCTTTGGTGAATACCGAGAAACAGGGAGTTTTTAATGCAAAGCGCAGCTCAAAAAATCCGAGTCCTAGTGGCTAAGCCTGGTTTAGATGGTCATGACCGTGGAGCCAAGGTCATTGCCCGAGCCCTGCGCGATGCGGGATTTGAAGTGATCTACACGGGCTTACATCAAACCCCTGAGATGGTGGTCAATGCGGCCGTCCAAGAAGACGTCCAAGTCGTGGGCCTGAGCATCCTCTCAGGTGCTCACAATGCCCTCGTCCCTGAAATTATCTCAGGACTAAAAAAAGAAGGCTTAAACGATACACTCATTATTGTAGGCGGCATCATCCCCGATGAGGACATCCCGCTGCTGAAAAAATCCGGGGTTCATATGGTCTTTACCCCAGGCGCAAGCTTAGAAGAAGTAGTCCAGTACATTCGCACCCACGCGCCGAGTCGATCTTAGGCTGAGGGCCCAAAACACAGAATCCCTACCCGTCTATTGAAAGTCTTGGACCCAGGAGGAAAAGACTGTGGACCCTGCTTTAATGAAAGTGACAACCGTTTCTAAACCAGCCGACACCACCACAGGACATGCAGGATTACATTTAAAAGTGAGACCAGTGCTTACAAAGGTGTAATTTCCTCCAGTTGCGTTGTTTAAAACCAAAGTATACGCTCCCCCATCCAACATGGAATTTGCAGTAATCGAAAGAGTACCTGCTGCCACATTGGTGGATTGGATATTGGCCGCATTAAAATCAATTGTACTGTTGCTGGAGCTGATAAACTCTCCTACGATTTGACCCCCAGCAACTTTAAGCTTAGCCGAGGGCGTGGTCGTTCCGATTCCCACATTTCCACTGGCCACGACCAGCTGATTGGTTCCTACTGTCAGTCCATTGGAAGGAAGTCCTAAGACCCCGCTCATCGTATCCCCTGACTTAGCCACCCTAGCGCCAACGTTTCCATCCAATTTACCTAGAGCTGAAAGAATCGAATCTGCGGCCGAAACCACGCCTGCTCCTGAGGAGAAGCCCGTGAGTAATTTTCCGGTGACCGTTTCTGCAGCAATCGAGGTCGCCCCTTGAGTACCCGTCACGTCCCCTGCTAAACTCCCTGAGAATGAAGCTGGAAAGCCCCAAGAGAGGATTCCTGAAGAGACGATCAAAGCTTGCCCACTGGTGGTTCCGATTGGCAGCATTGATGTGGTTCCCGCTGCCGTTTGATAGGGCAAAGATCCAGCAGCTCCCCCCGCTAGATTAGTTGCTGTGCTGGCTGTTGTCGCGTTCCCGGAGAAACTTCCGCTAAATGATGTTGCCGAAACGGTCCCGATGACACTCAAGGCGCTTGTAGGACTCGAAGTTCCAATTCCAACGTTGCCGGAAAAAGAGGCTTGGCCCGCACCATTATCCAAGACGTTATTGAAAGTAGTGACGCGGGCATTCAGTTGAACATTAAATAGGTTATTTCCTACTCCATAAATTCCGGAGGTCTGATTCTTTGCATTGACTCCAAATGCAGGTTGTATCGTTTCGTCTTTATTTTTTGATGAGAGAATTCCAAAGCCATCCCACCATCCTCCAAATCCAGTAATTGGGACTCCTTTGGGGGTATTGAGAGGACCGCCCATGGACGGTCTGAAGGCGAATACTCGATTATTAGCAACAAAGTCACTCAACCCCATGTAGCTCGTATCGGCGTTGCCTGTGACGTTGATCTCCAGACGTCCTGAAGTATTATCTGTTCCAATCTGAAGTGAAACCGAAGGCGTCGAAGTTCCGATTCCCACTCGGGAGTTCGAGACAACCAATTGAGAGGATCCAATCCTGAGTCCGTCTGTAGGTAAGGAGAGAACCCCGCTCATGGTATCCCCGGATCGATTCAAGGGAGAATAAGCTAAGGCTTCCGTAATGTCGGAAGAGCTCAAGTTCACGGCTCCTGTTCGTGTATTGAAGCTTGTAACTCCGCCTGAAAATCCTGCTACCGCTGCGTCCACATACTGCTTGCTTGCCGCTTCCAGAGCAAGAGTGGGACCAGTAGAATTTAGAAAGAGACCCCCCGTCATCGAGTCACCTGACTTTAAGACCCGAGCCCCCACATTTCCATCTAACTTCCCAAGGGCTGAAAGGATCGAATCTGACGCAGAGATCGTACCTGCTCCTGATGAGAAGCCCGTGAGTAATTTTCCAGTGACCGTTGCTGCAGCAATCGAGGTCGCCCCTTGAGTACCCGTCACGTCCCCTGCTAAACTCCCTGAGAATGAAGCTGGAAAGCCCCAAGAGAGGGTTCCTGAAGAGACCACTAAGGCTTGTCCGTTGGTTCCAATCGCTAACTTCGATAAAGTCGTAGCCCCTGAAGCATAGAGTAAATCTCCTGCGGTGTAGGAGGTGATCCCTGTGCCCCCGCTTGAGACTCCAAGGCTTGCACTCCATTGAGGAACTGAGCCTGTGGAGATGAGTACCTGACCTATGCCCCCAATCGCAAGCATCCCGGTGGCTCCCTCTCCTGTTTGATAGGGCAGGGATCCATTCGTACCCCCAGCAAGATTCGTTGCAGTGGTTGCAGAAGTAGCCGTCGTTGCGTTCCCTGAAAAATTTCCGGCAAATGAGGTCGCCGAGACCGTACCCACCACCTGAAGCTTCACGGTTGGGGAGTTCGTGCCGAGACCCACGTTTCCATTCTTCAGCACCATCAGGGCATTTGACCGGAACCCGTAATTAGTTCCATTTCCGACAACGAATAGAGGATCAGTTCCGATCCAATCGTTCGGACTTTCCGTGCCTAGATAGGTATTGAATTGACCGACGGTAAACTGGGATTGAGCTCTGGACTCATTTCCCCATCCAGCAACAAATGAATACCGTCCGATGGCTTGATTTTCATAACCCGTTGCAAATGACGCCCATCCATTGGCCTCGGTAAACTTTCCAGAAGCAAAGCTATTGCCACCCCTTACAATGTTGTAGCCGTTCACCGCAAAACCTTGAGAACTATAGATCTCATTGTAATTACCAGCTGCAAAAGAATTCCATACTCCCCCTGAAATTTCATTCCCATCTCCGAAGGCTGCTGAATTATTCGATGCAGAAATGATGTTCGAGTCGCCCACAACCAGAGAGCGGTTACTGGAAATACTATTCCAGTAACCCATGGCTACAGCCTGGGATCCGGAGACTGAATTGTTTGATGCGTCGTTTGGACCAAGATTCAGGGTTCCAGAGGCTTCAAATCCTCCCGCGATCGTGAGCGTTACATTTGGAGTGCTCGTTCCAATGCCGACCTTTCCACCTGAAACTACGAGTTGATTGCTGCCTACTGCTAAACCATTAGCTGGCAGTGAAAGAGCCCCACTCATTGAATCCCCAGCTCGACTCACGGGCGAGTAAGTTAAGGCTCCCGTGACGTCAGAAGAGGTTAACGTCACGGCCCCCGACCGACTATTGAAGC
>JBMSSC010000027.1:0-25450 GCA_049424145.1 Bdellovibrionia bacterium | reverse complement strand
GACATCATTCAAAACCCCAACGGCATTTTCGTCGTCACGGGCCCGACTGGTTGCGGCAAGACCACGACGCTGTATGCCTGTCTGCGAAGGGTCAACGCGCTGGACACCAAGCTGCTCACAACGGAGGACCCCGTCGAGTATGACATTGAAGGCATCATGCAGGTGCCCATCAATGAAACCACGGGCATGACCTTCGCCAAGGCCCTCCGCGCCTTCCTCCGTCAAGACCCGGACATCATCATGGTTGGTGAAATGCGCGATCTGGAAACCGCACAGATTGCCGTTCAAGCGTCGCTCACCGGTGCTTCTTTTGGTTTCCTTTGGTCTCTTTTACTCGGTTCATTTCTTTTTGAATCATTTCATCAGTTAATCAGTCCATGCTTCTTGATCGAGCCACCGGCTTCTCTCGTTGATTAAAACCATACTCAATCTAGATATCAAAAGCTGAGGCCAAAGCGGCTCTGCGGCAGGGAATGCGGCTTGCACTTGGAGAAGCATATATCACAGGAAACCGACTGAGTTTGTTTAATATCACCTTGAACTCCCCGAGGAGGAATCATGTCAAATACTTTTGAGCAGGAGCAGGAAAAGCATTTTGAATTGGAAGAGCACAGAGCGTCTCAAAAAGAGGGGTCGCGTGAGCAAGCCACCCAGGCAACAGTGAAGCCTTTGGAGCGTGCTGTTGAGACACCCAAGGAGTTGAGGTCGCCAGAAACCGAGCTTGAGGCTAGAACAGGAGAGAAGAAGGAGCAGCATACCTCTGTCGCTGCGCCCACATTGCTCACTCAGCCCCAACAACCGACTCAAGAACAGGCACAAAGTGCAGCTCCGGGCTCTACGCCTGCTGGAGTGCCTACGACGGAGGTAAGGCCAGTGGAGCGCGCTAAGGTTCCTGGTCGCACTGGAGCTCGGGGTACAGCAGCCATGGATCCTCAGACCAGAAAAGAAGTCGCTCGTAAGGGGGGACTTGCCGTTTCGCGAAATAAGCAGCACATGGCTGAAATTGGCCGAAAAGGCGGGCAAAGTGTCTCGAAGAATCGTGAGCATATGGCTCAAATTGGACGAAAAGGAGGAGCAGCCTCAAGAGGGCACCGCTAACGGGCTTAATTGGACTGATTCTCCAGAATTTGCGATTGAACTTAGTGAGTTTTCTTCGACAAGTAGTAGTCGTAGTTGCCTTCGTAAATTCGCATCTCTCCATGGTCGATCTCAAAAACCCGCGTGGCTACCGATCTTAAGAAGTGTCGATCGTGGCTCACGATGAGAACTGTGCCATCAAAAGCTTGAATCGCTTTTAGGAGAATTTCTCTGGATTTAATGTCCAAGTGGTTCGTCGGCTCGTCTAAGATGAGGACATTAACCGGGTGAGCCAGAATGGTGGCCAGGACAACTCGGCTTTTTTCGCCTCCCGAGAGGACCGAGATTTTCTTATAAACGTCATCGCCGCTAAAAAGAAAGGCGCCTAAGAGGTTTCGAACAAAGCCAATGGTGGCCATGGGAATGCGGTCATGGACTTCATCATAGATGGTCTTATCGGAGTTTAAGACTTCAAGAGAGTGCTGACTGAAGTACCCTACGTGGACGTTGGCGCCTAATTGGACGTGTCCTGAGGTGGCTTCAGTTTGTCCACAAATCGTCTTAAGCAAGGTAGATTTTCCAGCGCCGTTGACTCCAACGACGGCCACCTTATCTAAGCGCCTCACCACGCCGCTTAAGCCACTGAAGACGGGCTTGATTTTTCCATCTTGAGTTTCCCAAGACTTCTCGAGGTGCTCCATCTTGACGACCTCGTTGCCGCTGCGAGGAGGCGTGGGAAACTCAAAGTTCATCGTTTTTTCTTCGGCTGGAATCTCGATTCGATCAATTTTTTCAAGTTTCTTAATTCTTGATTGGACCTGGGCTGCATGGGAAGCGCGGGCTGCAAACCGCGCAATGAACTCCTCTTCTTTTGCAAGCATATCGGACTGCTTCTGGTGGGCCGCAATGAGTTGATCCAGGCGAATTTGTCGCTCTTTGAGGTAGAAATCATAGTTTCCACTGTAGACGGTGAGGGATTTGTTGGCGACCTCCACCGTTCGTGTGCAGATTCGATTCATGAACTCACGGTCATGGCTCGTCATGACTAATGAGCCTTTAAACGATAAAATCCACTCCTCGAGCCAAAGAATCGACTCCAGATCCAAGTGGTTGGTGGGCTCATCCATCAGGAGAAGATCTGGACTTAAGGCTAAGATTTTAGCCAACGCAATTCGCATCTTCCAGCCACCACTGAACACCTCAACCGGCTGATCATAGGAGTCCACACCGATGCCTAAACCCGTTAAGATGGCTTTGGCGCGGGAGTCCAGATCGTATCCCCCGCGTTGCTCAAATTCAAGCTGCGCTTCCCCATATTGATCCAGCACAGCGGCCATCTCTTCATCTGAGAGGGGATTCTCAGCTGAGGCTTGCAGCTTGGCTTCTAAAACTTGAATTTTCTCAGCCAGCAAGGAGACTCGTCCGGCACCGGCTTTGACTTCCTCTAAAGCAGAGCGGCCTTTCATTTCCCCTACGGTTTGTGAAAAATAACCAATGATCAGCTGATCGCTCGCACTGATGGTGCCCTCGTCTGGGTGTTCTTCTTGGGTGATGAGTCGAAATACGGTTGTTTTGCCTGCTCCATTGGGTCCTACGAGACCGATTTTATCCCCGGGGCGCACCTGGAAGCTTGCGTTTTTAAAGAGGATTCGTTGTCCATACTGCTTAGAGACGTTGGTAAAATGAAGCATGCCTGGTTATACTGATACCGATAGTTTTAGTCAACATCTGATGGCGCACCGCCGTCAATCGTGGTAAGACGCAGGGCAATGGCTTGCTCTCAATCGGATCAAAACTTCAATCCCCCTCAAGACCTCAGCGAGGATTACTACCTGCTGGATGAGCAGGATACCGATCCGAGGCGACTGAAAAAGGAACGAGAAAAAGCGCGGCAGTTAAAAAAAACTCAATGGTGGCAGAACCAGGTGAACCGCGGCATTTGTTCCTATTGTGAGCAAAGATTTAGACCTGATCAATTAACTCTTGATCACGTGGTTCCATTGGCAAGAGGGGGCGAGAGCCGTCCAGGGAATGTGGTTCCTGCGTGCGTAGCCTGCAATCGCCAGAAGAAGTTAGATACTCCGGTTGAGCAGCTTTTTAAAAAACTGGCTCAAGAGCCCCACCCCTTCAGCGAGGAGTAAAAGGTGACCTCTCTTTCCCAAAATGACCAGGGCTTCTTTTTTGCGCTCACCCCGGATCAGGTTTTAGCCTCAGTAGAGGCCTCAGGCTTGCGCTGCACAGGGCGGTGTCAGGCGTTGAGCAGTTATGAGAATCGAGTCTATGATGTTGAGCTTGAGCCTGAGGATTCAAAGGACGGCTCACTTGAGCTTCCGCGTTCGCCTGCCTCGTGGAGCCTTTCAGCTAAGAACCGTTTTCATCGGGTCGTGAAGTTCTATCGCCCGGGGCGTTGGAGTTTGGAGCAGATTCTTCAAGAGCATGAGTTCCTCCTGGATTTGGATGCAGAGGAGATTCCCGTAGTGGCTCCCATTGCTTTTTCAGACGGTCAGACCTTGCATCGGACGTCTGAGGGAGGCATTTATTATGCGATTTTTCCAAAAATTGGAGGCCGTGCTCCAGATGAACTCTCCGATGAGCAGCTCCATCAGGTGGGTCGTCTCATTGGCCGGATTCATCAAGTGGGATCCAAAAGAGTGGCTTCCCATCGAGTGAGACTGGATCCTAAGTCCTATGGGCTTTCTCCTTTAAAGTTTTTAATCCAGGGGCAGTTTATTCCTTTGGAATTTGAAAAGCGCTACCAACGTGCAGTGGAGCAAATTTGTTCGCTCAGTCAGCCGTGGTTTGATCAAGTGCCCGTACATCGAATTCATGGTGACTGCCATTTGGGGAATCTATTGTGTCATCCGAATTTTGGTCGTGAGCTCGGTGGAAATGACCCAGGGGCTTTTTTTGTGGATTTCGATGACCTCGTGCAGGGGCCAGCAGTGCAGGACCTCTGGCTTTTGATTCCCGGGCGAGACGCTGAGGCTTTAGCCAAGCGAGAGGTGCTTCTTCAGGGCTATGAGCAGATTCGCTCTTTGGATCGCAAGTCTTTGCGGTTGATTGAACCACTTCGAGCCCTTCGCTTCATTCATTACTCCGCTTGGATTGCTCGTCGATGGTCGGATCCAGCTTTTCCTGCGGCTTTTCCTCACTTTGGCTCTCATCAATACTGGCAAGATGAGGTGGAAGATTTGGAAAACCAGCTTGCCATAATGATTGACTAACTCCTGAGTTTAATTTTAAAGTCCAGCAGTGCTCTTCATTTTCATTTTGTTTCTTCAATCGAGTTTGGCATACGCCGAGCCTCGGGTGAAGCCTCATGCTCATCGGAGTTTCACTGCTCTGGAAAGTTGGGTGCAGGATGAGGCTCTTGCTCCGTGTGATCCGGTTTCAAAGTCATTGGATCCGACTCCTGTCAGTGAGCCATCGAAAGCCTTTTGTTCGCATTGGAATCCTGATTTTCATTTGAACGGGCATCAGTGCTGTGGTCCGATTCGATCCAAAAAACGGCTTCCTCACGCTCAGGCGCGCAGTCAAAGAAAGCCTCGCTGCCAGGAGATGACCGAGGAGCAGCGTGAGTATTTGAGTCAACTCACCTCAAATCGTTCTTTGGATATCTTAGAGCTCATTGAAAAGGATCGAGGGAAGAACGGGGCTCAAGCCTATTGTACCGTCAATAATGGGTTTCTTGCTCACGGGCGACCCATTGTGCCCACGGACCAAAATCGCATTCTGCTGAATTCACCAAAAAGATGCACGAATTTTGGAACCGATCCCATGGCCCTGATGATCGAATGGTTGGGGCGTTCCGTGGCTGAACGCTACTGGCAGAAAGAGTTTTCTCAATTGAAGTTGGTCCTGGGTGATGTCTCTGCTCCGCGTGGAGGTAGTAGTTACGGAGTGACCGGGCGCAGAGGGCATGCCTCTCACACTAACGGTCAGGATGCGGATATTGGTTTTTTAAATGCCAAGCCGGGAGTCATCACGCAAACGCATTTTTCACGTGATTTTCAAGTTGCCTCCAACTGGTGGTTCATTCAGCAGATTTTTCAAAACCCCTACGTTTGTGTGAAAGTGATTTTTTTAGATCGCAAGCACATCCATGCTTTAGCCAAGGCATTAAAAACAGATCCCCTCTGGCTTCAGCTGAAGAAGTTGATTCGCCATATGCCGGGGCATAAAAATCACCTTCACGTTCGCATTGGTGATCAAGCAGGAACTCCAGGTTGTGGGCCCATGCCGCATCCCGAACTTGAGTATGAAGAGGATTTTGATTCTTATGACGAGGAGCGCTTGGCTCAAAGCCAAGCAGCAGGAGAGCACAACAGAGCGAAGCGAGAAGGTGAAAAGAAACCAGAATGAGAATAAGATTCTCATTCTGGTTTCTAAATTCTCCTCTTTTTTTCGGCTTTCTACTTGAGCTCCTTTAAGCCACCCATTTCAAAACTGAAGTGAATGACGATGGGTTTGTTGCTCCTAGCCTGAAATTCCCGTTAACGCCTTTGGATCAAGAAGCACGGTGAGCTCTTCGGTTGAGATGAGTTTTTGATCCCGAATGAGATCAATTACGGAGACTCCGAGTTCGAGTGATTTTTTCACCAGCTCCGCCGTTTTTTCGTAACCCAGTTTTGGGCTTAAAGCCGTTGCAATCTGAGGCGTGCTTTCGAAGTATTTTCTAAGCCTGCTTTCGTTGGGCTCTAGTCCGTCAAAACAGCGCTCTTTAAGAACTCGGAGGGCGTTAGTGGTCACCTGGGTGGCCTCCAGCATAGAGTAGGCCATCATGGGCATCATCACGTTGAGTTCAAGCTGCCCTGCCTGAGTGCAGTAGTTGACCGTTTGATCATAGCCCAGTACGGAGAACCAGGTCTGATTAGCCATTTCAAGAATGGAAGGGTTCACTTTTCCTGGCATAATGCTACTGCCGGGTTGCACTGCGGGAAGAAGAATTTCTGCAAGTCCGGTTAAAGGGCCTGAGGCCATGAGTCGGAGGTCGTTGCAGATCCGAGTCAGTTCTAAGGCAGTGAGCTTCAGCATGCTTGAGTAATAACTGACCGGGGATTGCGACTGCATAGCTTCACAGAGGCTTTCAGCCAAGCGGAGTTTCTCTCCAGTGAGTTTCTCGAGTTCTGCGACAATGGCGTGTGCATAGCCCTTGGGAACCGTCAGCCCCGTTCCAGCTGCGCTGCCGCCAATTCCTAATTCGCGAAGTTCATTGCGTCCCTCTTGGATCCATCGGGAGCATTTTTTGAGGGTGATTCCGTAGGCTTGAAACTCTTGTCCGAGCGTCATGGGCACTGCATCTTGCAAGTGAGTGCGAGCCGATTTGGGAATCAACATCCATTTTTGAGCCTTCTTTTGACAAGTCTCAGAGAGTTGATCCAATGCCTCCACTAAGTCTTTTGAGGTGTCTAAAATAGCCAAGCGCATGGCGGTGGGAAAACTATCGTTGGTGGATTGGGAGCGATTGACGTGGTCATTAGGGTGCACAGGAGAGTAGGTGCCCAAGGGCTTCCCGGCTTTTTGATTGGCCACATTAGCCACCACTTCATTCATGTTCATGTTTTGGCTGGTTCCCGCTCCGGCTTGATAGGGATCCACGGGAAAAATCGGGGGTAGCTCATGAGCTGGTGTTTTGAGCAGTTGGTTGACCGCATCTTGAATGAGCTGAGCCTGCTCAGTGCTGAGCACTTGGCAGCTGGAGTTCGCGTGTGCTGCTGCCGATTTGATGCGCAAGTAGGCTCGAATGAGCGCTGGGTGAGCGGTTCGTCCTGAGATGGGATAATTCTTCACTGCTCGATAGGTTTGTGCACCATAGAGTGCCTGGGCTGGGATTTCGATCACTCCGAGGGAGTCGTGTTCATTGCGAAAATTCGTCATCGGTCACCTTTTTACTCATTTTTTTAGGTTGTTTTTAAAACAAAAAAACAGCTTAGAAGTTTGATGTCCTCCTCTCCGTTAAACGAAGAGGATTCCCCTGTTCGGGCGATTGACATCCGAATCGCTCCTGAACACACTTCCAGGAGTTACAAGACAATGGTCATTACCCACCATCTCCTGCCAGCACTCAAATTGAGTAGGCCAAACTTTGGACGCCGATCGTTTTTTGCGTTTGAGCCGCCGTAGGGCAAAAATTCTCAAACCGATTCGATCTTAACTGTCTTAATCTTTTCGAACTCTACTCGACAGACTTTACCCAAGCCAAGATGATTTTTCGCCTTGGAAGCGGATATTTGCAGTTCAGACGAAGTTGCGAATTAGCACAACTGGCGGGGAAGGGGAATACCGAACTCAAGTAGGATGGCCTTCGATCCTCAGGTTAAAAACCTGGAGGTGGGACAGCCTAGGGGGTCATTTTTTCTGAAAAAATATGAGGCCTTTGGCTCTAAACCTGCAGGGTCTTAGAATCCGTGGAGGGGAGTCTGAGTTGACCAATCTTGCGTGAGATGGGTTGAAAGGGGCTAGGTGTGAGTATTTTGGTGGTCGAAGATGATGCGGCGATTCTAGAAACTCTAGGAATGGTTTTAGATGCGTTTCATTACGATCATGTCTTGTTGGATCAGGCTGAACAGGTGATTCCAGAACTCAAAAGGCAATGGCCTGAGTTGATTCTTTTGGACCTGACTCTGAAAACGGTTCGTGGCGAAGAGGTGCTTCAAAGCATTCAAAAGGAATTTGGACAGGTGCCTGAGATCATCGTGCTTTCGGCGGCCCATGAGCTGTCCCAAAGAGTCGCTCAGATGCCGGGTGTTCGTTTTCTTCGAAAGCCATACACGATCGAATCTCTCGTTGGGCTGATCGATCAGGTTTTCAAGAAAAAAGGAGCCGCCTAGGCATGTGGCTCATTCAAAACCATTTGGCGAGGATTTGCCCCTCACGCTGTCTGATCGGGCTTATTGGGTAAAATCAAAAGCCACCTATTGGCAAGAAATCTGGGAGTCGGGGCCTTATTTTAGTCGGATCTCCGAGTGTCTGGAGCAGGTGAAAGAGTATGCCATCTTCGTCGGTTGGCAGATTGATTCCAGGCTCTGTTTGACCCAATCCGATGCTCGTGAAAATCCCCCTGAGACGCTCAAGAGAAAAGTGATTCGCCTTTGCGAAACCAAGAGAGAACTTAAGATTTATTTTCTGCTCTGGGATCACGCCTACTTTTACATTCTGGAGCGTGAAACCTGGCAGGGGAGAGTGTGGGAGGAGGTGCATCCCCGAGTTCACTTCGTCTTTGATAATCGGCATGCATTCGGCAGTTCTCATCATGAGAAGCTTGTGATCATGGATGGAAAAGTAGCATTTTGTGGGGGCATTGATCTGTGTGACGGGCGGCGAGATCGCTTGGATCATGCTGAAGAGGACCCGGTTCGCTCCTTAGATCTCAGTCAGTGCTCCTATGGGCCCTACCATGATTTGGCCGTGGAGGTGAGGGGGCCCATTTGTCGGGAGATTCAAAATCATGTGGCTCGAAGATGGAGATCGGTCTGCTCCATTGATTTTCCTGAGCCCCCAACGGCGACAGACGAGGGGCTAAGATCCTCGGTGCCCGGTTTGAGCGTCTATCTCAGTCGCACCCTGTATGACATGGATGCTCCTGTTCCGACTCGTGCAAAAGGACTCACCCGAGAAGTGGAATTTCTTTTTCGAGACCTCATTTTTCTCGCTCAAAATCGGATCATTCTTGAAGGGCAGTACTACTGGTCAAAAATCCTCAATGATCTTTTAATCAGCAAAATGAAAGCGATGAAGGGAAAACGCTTTGAAGTCTATCTGGTTTTAGCTGAACTTCAGTTGGTTCACTCGTTTTCCCGACAAATGGTCCCCTATCAGCTGGAACTTTTAAAAGAGCTGGAGCAGGCCGCTTACGAAAATGGGGTGCGCTTTAAGGTGGGTTCTCCCTATGTGATTCGCACGCCTGGGGCGAGCGCTCCAGCTGAGAGCCCACCTGAAGTCCTCGATCCGAATCAAACTCGTCTGAGTGCTTCCTCGTTTCAACCGATTTATGTTCATTCCAAAGTCATAGTGATCGACGACTGGTTTTTGGGAATAGGGTCCGCTAACTTGGCCACCCGAGCGCTCCGCGTGGATTCAGAAATTCAGTTGACTTTGCAGGGGGTCACTGAGAGCGAGCGAGCCCACATTCGGAGTGTGGGGGACTTCATTCTCTCTCATTGGAATCTCCTGGAGGAAGAATCAAAGAGCGCGATTCAGTTTCGTCCCTTGCTCAGAGAGGATCACTTCAAAAACTTGGGTGTATTTTTTCAAATTTTAAGCTTAGTGCCGTGGAAGTTTTTTTTTGATCCGAGCGTGCCTTGGTTTTATTTTTTCAAAAGAAGACTGCGAAGGAGGGTCTCGCGGCGTTTCTGGGGATGGATTTTTCCGCTCCTTGGGCTTTGGTTTTTTGCAGCTTTTTTAACTTCGGTCTTCTCAGGAATTTCCTGGCAATCGAGTGCTTGGCCTGTTTTTTATACGGCTGCTTTTTCATTGGTCTGGGTTTTTCCAGTTCCGTTTTTTATGCTGCAATGGATTGCGGTAGCTCACTTGGGAGGCGAGCAAGCGCTCAGAGTCTCAGTGAGCGCCTTTTGGGTTGCTTCAGCCATCGGCTATACTTTTTGTCGAATTTTTCCTGCTTTTTCGAGTCAGTATTATCAACGAATTTCTCCAGTGTGGCTTCCCAGTCGACTCGGGCTTCGAAGTTTTCCTGTTTTGCTTTCTATTCTTCTGGATCCTCGCATCAGTCTTTGTTCCAAGATTGCATACCAGGGAATCTACTCTCTTCCCCTTCCTTGGTTTATCGTTGGAACGGGTTTGATCTTGCCTGCTTTTTTCTTTTTGGTGGCTCGCTTAGAGGAATTTCTTTTTCAGAGCCTTGTGTTTCAGGGTTTTAAAACTCGGGAGAATCGTTTAATCAGTGTGTTCTTACTGGGGTTATTGGTATTAAGCGTGTCTCGGGTGGTTTCTGCGCTATGGGAGAGAAAAAAATAGTTACGTTTTCCTATAATATTCATAAAGGATTTAGTTTAGGAAATCGAAGGTTTGTTTTAAATCGGATGCGTTCAGTTTTAAGAGAGCTTCATCCTGATCTGATTTTTCTACAAGAAGTATTGGGTCAGCATGACTCCCATGAGAAAAAAATCAAAGATTGGCCCAGTGAGCCTCAGTTTGAGTTTTTGGCTCATGAGCTTTGGCCTCACTATGCCTATGGGAGGAACGCCGTTTACTCCTCTGGGCATCATGGTAATGCGATCTTAAGCAAGTTTCCATTTTCGTTTTATGAAAATATCGATATTTCAAGTAATCCATTTGAGAAGCGAGGCCTGTTGCATGGAGTACTTGAAGTGCCCGGAAAAAAGAGCAAGCCGCTGCACGTGATTTGTATTCACCTCGGGCTGCTCGAAGGAGATCGTGAGGAGCAGACGGAGCGATTGTGCGCTCGGATTCAGTCTCATGTTCCCCCAGATGAACCCTTAGTGATTGGAGGGGATTTCAATGACTGGCGAGGGAGGATTTCAAGGGTTCTGCATTCCTCCTTAGGATTGAAGGAGGCCTTTCACACCATCCATGGAGCGCATGCGAAGACGTTTCCCAGCTGGTATCCAGCCTTAAAATTGGATCGCATCTATTATCGAGGCCTAAGCGTCAGGGGAGCCCACTGTTTCCGCGGGCGCCCCTGGGTGGAGTTGTCCGATCACTCGGCTTTATGGGCGGAGCTTTTATTTGAGCGCTAAGCGCTACTTCCTTAAAACAGAGTGATGACGATCCCCGCATGGAATTGAGGGAGTGGAGGATCACTTTGGAGGAGTTGGTAGCCTATGAAGATCTCCTCAATCCAGCTGCCCAGATGGATTCCGGTATCCAGTGTAAAAAGGGCCGGGTTCTCTGGAAACTCGCCACGCCAGATCTGAACCCCAGCTGCGCCTTCGATGAAAAAGAACCCCAGAAGATCGGCACCAAGAACAGCCTGATAGTTATTGGATACATAGCGGGACTCAAAGTTCCCCTCGGGGGCAAATTGAAATCCTACGTTTGCCCCGAGCCTTACGAACGAAAGCCCGGGGATGTTGATCCTGGGGCTCCATGCGGCATAAAGAGTGCGAAACGGGGTCATACCCTTTGGGGTCATCCAAAAAGCCCCCAATCGAAATGAAGCGAACCGGACGCCACCACGGGATGCCTCCTGGGTCTCAGACGAATTTTTTGGAGGAGGCCTACGACCCATTTGAGTCTCGTAGGTCTTTAAAAACTCCTCCCGGTTAAAATCCTGGGGCTTCCCAATTTCCCGAGGTGATGCTTGGATGAATTTCCCCTGAGCCACTTCCAGAACCTCTCCTTTGAGTAAGGCGAACTCATCTTTGGCCACCTCGACTGAGCCCTCGAGCGTGTGCACCTCCGCTGAGCTTTGGGAAGAGTTCAATTCCATAACAAAGTCCGTTCCTCGAACTCCGAGAATGGCCGCTTTGGTTCGGATCAGGAATCGGGGCTGGGCTAGTTTTTTTCTAATCTTTTGAATGATTCCTCGCACCCGGCCTTTTTTGAGGCGGTTCCATTGGGTTCCCTCCACCTCCTCTTCGATTTGAAACTCCGATTGAGCCGAGATCTCCACTTTGGACTCATCCGGGTAGAGAACCCGGGCCGTGCACCCCTCAGCGGTCACTAGGGTTTCTCCCAGTTGAATCCCTTCTCCCGGTCGAAGCGAGCGGGAGGTTTTCTCCAAACGATCCGCACTGATTTTTTGGGCCAAAACTTCGGAGCATCCCTGAAGCTCATCCAGTCGATATGGACTCATGGCGCGGGCGTAGGACGGCGTTGCGTTCCATGAAAGCCAGCCACAGTTTGCAAGGAGCAGGACCAATAGATGCAATTGAGTTTTCATGAGGCAAGAGTTTCTCAAAAAAAGAATCGAAAGCCTAGTGCCTTCTGGGAAACCCAAAGCCCCAGAGGCTCATGGGGGCTTAGAGGGTTGAGAGCTTCAGAGTGCTCTTGCAGACCGAAGGAAGGCACGGTACTGAAGGAAGATGACGTGGCCCCTTTCTTCCCAAATTACCCAAGCTGCAATGGAATCGTCGGATGGATTGGATCGTTTTTTGGATTTTGTCCATTCCAAGGGCCTGCAGCTCTATCCCGCCCAAGAAGAGGCCATTTTAGAGCTGTACGATGGAAAGAACGTGATCTTAAACACCCCAACAGGCTCGGGGAAGTCACTGGTCGCCTCAGCCCTTCATTTTCACTCTTTGATTCAAAAACGGCGTTCCGTCTACACTTGACCCATTAAGGCCTTAGTGAATGAGAAGTTTTTGGCCCTCTGCCAAGACTTTGGGCCCGATCAGGTGGGCATGATCACGGGCGATGCATCGGTGAACCCTCAGGCTCCCATCCTTTGCTGCACCGCTGAAATTCTCGCCACGCAAGCCTTACGATTGGGGTCTCAACTCGACGTGCAGGACGTGATTGTCGATGAGTTTCACTACTATTCGGATCGGGACCGAGGGGTGGCCTGGCAAATCCCACTTCTGACTCTTCCTCAGGCTCGTTTTCTTTTGATGTCAGCAACGCTTGGAGAAACGTCGTTTTTTGAGTCTGAGCTCACCCGACTCAATGGGAGACCCACAGCGCTGATTCAAGGGGCAGTTCGACCGGTTCCCCTTTAGTTTGAGTACTCGGAGAATACCCTGCATGAGACGATCCCTAAGCTGGTGGAGGGGGGCCGTAGTCCGGTGTATTTGGTGTGTTTTTCCCAAAGGCAAGCAGCCCAAGAGGCGCAAAACCTTCTTAGTACCAACTTTTGTACGAAAGAAGAAAAGGGACTCATTGCTCAGCAGCTCTATGGAGTGAAGATGACGAGTCCCTATGGCAAGGAGCTTCAAAAGCTTCTGAAACATGGCGTGGGTCTTCACCATGCCGGCCTTTTGCCAAAGTATCGAATCCTGGTTGAGAAACTAGCACAGAAGGGTCTTCTTAAGATCATTTGTGGAACGGATACCCTCGGAGTAGGCGTCAATGTTCCCATTCGGACCGTTCTATTCACCCAACTCTGTAAGTTTAATGGAGAAAAAGTCACTCTGCTGACGGCTCGAGATTTTCACCAGATTGCAGGGCGCGCAGGCAGGCGAGGGTTTGATACACAGGGGTATGTGGTTGCCCAAGCTCCCGAGCATGTGATTGAAAATCTACGGCTTGAACAAAAGGCAGCAGGCGATCCGAAGAAGCAAAAAAAAATGGTCAAGCGAAAGCCTCCCGAAAAGGGGTACGTACCTTGGAGTCGCGAGACCTTTGAGAAGCTCATCAGCTCTCAGCCAGAACCCTTGGTTTCCCGCTTTCAAGTCAACCACGCTATGCTCCTTTTGGTTTTAGGAAGAAGCCAAGAAGACGGATGCCATGCGTTCAGGCAGCTCATTCGATCCAGTCACGAGTCAGACGCTCTTAAAAAACAGCACTTCAAAAGAGCCTTTCAGCTCTTTCGATCCTTAGTGGAGAGGAAAATCATTGAGCTCAATCCGCTCCGTCTGAATCTCGATTTACAGGAGGACTTCTCCCTCAATCAGGCGCTCTCCCTGTATCTGATTGATACGCTTAAACTCCTCGACCCTCAGAGTCTGGATTATGCCTTCAACGTCTTAACTCTGGTTGAATCGATCTTAGAAAACCCAGAGCTGATCTTAAAAAAGCAGTTGGATCGATTGAAGAGTGAAAAAATGGAGGAGCTGAAGGCTGAGGGAATGGAGTTTGAGCAACGAATTGAGGAACTAGAGAAGCTGGAGCATCCAAAACCCCTTCGCGATTTTATCTATGGAACTTTCAACGATTTCTCAGCCTCCCACCCTTGGGTGGGTACTGAAAACATCCATCCGAAGTCCATTGCTCGTGAGATCGTTGAGTCCTGTAACTCGTTTTCAGAGTACATTCGGGAGTATGATTTGTTTCGAATTGAGGGAATTTTACTTCGCTACCTGTCCGACGTTTACAAGGCCTTAGTGAAGACTGTTCCTGAGCCTGCCAAGAACGATGAGCTTCAAGCCATCACTCTTTACCTGGGGACCTTACTCAAGCAAGTTGATTCGAGCTTACTGGAGGAATGGGAGAAGCTGAAAAATCCCCATTTCGTTCCTCAAGATCGGGCTCCCTCGGATGCAGAGCCTGAGGTTTCTCTGCTCGCTGACATCACGCGCAATAAGAAAGCGTTTCAAATTCTCGCTCAAAATGAAGTGTTTCGCTTAGTGAAGGCCTTGGCCTATCGACGATATGATGAGTGGATGGAGAACTTAAATGAGAGTTTTTCTTTGATCCAGGATCAAGACCCCGATTCAGCCTTAGCTCCTCCTTTGGCCTCGGATATCGAGCAGATGATGAAACCCTATTATGAGGACCATGAGCGGATTTGCACGGACTCAAAGGCTCGCGGGAAGTCGCTTGTGAGTTTTGAAGAAGATCCTCAGGGTAATCTGTGGGTGATTCAGCAGATCTTATCCGACCCACAAGGACATCACGATTGGCAGCTCAGTGTTTACCTTCATGTTGGGCTGTCGCGTCAGCACTCACGACCCATTCTGAGTTTTAAAAGCTTAGGCTCGCTTTAGGACGATTGGATGATGAGGGCAATTTCGGCTATTCTGCTCCGTTTTCGTGTTTCTTTTTGAGTTTACGAATCAAAGAGTTCACTGCTGTGATCAGTTCCGGAAAGTAGTCGCCTCTTCGAGTTTTTAGGGGTTCGAGGTGCTCGGGATTGAGCCCCAGGATCTGCTTTTCCAACCGATGAATGGGGCCTGAAATCTTATGCGAAAAGATCAGACCCAGGCTGCCAATGATGATCAAGTTGATGACGGATGTGAAGAAGAATACTTCGTTCATGAGGGATTGCTGATCATTGAGGAGGGAAAAAAATGCCGACTGAGGCGGGATTCCAAAACGCTCGCCCATGTGGCGTAAGCGTTTAAAGAAAACCCAGTTGTTCAAAAAAAAGACGATCACGTTGATCAGCGCCAAGGTGAGTATGAACCCTGTAAAAGTCGATTGAAACTTGGGGTTAATGAGTATTTTTTTTCTTTTATTTGACCTCATATCTTTAAATTATATAATATTTATTAAAGTATGGGAGTAAAAAAATCATTCTTTACTTGCAGGCTGATTCTGTCTTTGCTTCTGCCGTCTCTGTTGATGCTTGCCTGTGGACGAAAAAAATCAGATGAGTTTCCTGGCTATAGCAGCGTGATGCTACCTGGAGCTGAGATCATCTCCTATGCACAATTTAAAGGCTATTTAGATTCAGGGCGGCTGGCCCCTTACCAAGAAGAAGGGGAATTCTCGGGAGCTTCTGGGAGTGAGGGATCAGCTAGTGGATCATCCTTTGGCTCTTCATCCATTGATCCCTCGCTGTGGGTCGCTGGAGCGGCTTTAGGAAAAGGGGTCATCGTACTTCACGATTATCTCGCAGAACATCCTGAGGCTGCTCCTATTGCGGATCCTGATAACGAGCCCCGGGAAGTCATTGAAGCCTTAGATGCCCAAGGAGAGGTTCAAAAGTTTCCTGTTGCCGATCAATCCTATAAAATTTTAAGTCTCGCCTATACGATTGAGCAGGAGAAGTCTCAAAAAACAGTCGATGAAAGCGGTTTGGTTTCCCGTGCATTGATTCGACCCCGTTACTCAGCCGCAACTCAGGCTCTGCTTCAGGCTACCTCCGGAACTCCCTCGTCTTCTTTTTTATTGCCGACTGTATACTGCCCAAAGGATGAGCAAGGGCATGGAGTCGGTTCTGACGAGGGCTCTTTAGATGGGACTCTCAGGCTACCTGCTCAAATTTACTCCGATGGTTTGCTCTCTAATTTCAATTGGCCTGCAAAGCCGTTCTCCAGCTGTGTGAAGTTTCAAGGAATTCGGGGAAGTTGTACCGCTTTTTCAATGACATCGGCTTTGGAACAGCTCGTTCAAATGAAATTTAATGCAGATGTGAATCTTTCAGAGCAAGAACTCTATTTTAGGGGTAAAGGATTTTGGGATCCCCTTGGATCTCGGTTGGATAATTTTGCGGGCAGTATCTTTCTTGAGCGCTTAAAGCCTTCCGATGCGCCCAAGGTCGTCTTTGAGTCACAGTGGGATTATAACTTCTCTCCATCACGCAGATCTGCCAGGGATTTTTCGGGTTCTTGCAGTGCAAAATACCAAGGCTTTTGCTCCAATAGCGCAGGTCAAGGTAAGCTCTACTGCACTCATGATGAGAATCGTCCCATTCAGTGTGGATACTTAAACCAGCTCCAATCGAACTCAAAAGGGGTCAAGCTCGTTTCTGGACGATCCTTTCTCTCTCTTTCAAAAAAAGACGAATCATTGAATCAAGCTATGAGCCTACTTCAGCAAGGCATACCCGTCATTGTGGAGGCGACACTGACTTCATCCTTTACTTCGGCGTACCACGGGTATGTGAATGAGCCCACAGCTCAGGATCGAACGGTGGGGGGGCATTCGATGCTGATGGTGGGGTATGTTTCTCAGGCTGATCTTCAAAGAGTTTTACCCAGTCGTGTGGTCAATGGAAACGGTGGGTATTTTATCATTAAAAACTCCTGGGGCACGGCATTGGGAGAAAGCGGCTACTTTTACGTATCCTACAATTATCTAAAAAAATACGCCTATGCTTTGATCGCCATAGAAGATGTTTCATGGGTCAATTAAGTGCTCTCGCAAAGTGTATTTAGAAAAAAGTCAGAAAATCGACTGAATGCTCGGAACTGAAGAATGTTTTTGTAATCCTTTAAAGGAAATTTAAAATGAGAAAACGATTCGATCTAAAAAAAAATACCCTCATTTATTGTTCTTTGGCTTTTATTGGAGGAATAAGTTGGTGCTCTTCGGTTTGCTTTGCCCAATTTAACATGGGAATGTTTATTAAGAAAAAAAAGGTCACGGCTCCTACGATCACAAGCTTAAGTGGGGGGTTATTCCAAACGTGTGCGATCAATACAGCCGGAACGCTCAAGTGCTGGGGGCAAAACTCAAACGGACAAGTAGGTGACGGAACAACGGTGCAAAAAAATTCTCCAACCGCTGTTACCACAGGCGGCCCCTACTCTCGCGTGAGTGCAGGGGGGAATCATACTTGTGGGATCACGACAGCTGGGCAGCTTCGTTGCTGGGGCTATAATCAGCTAGGTCAACTCGGAGATGGATCAACGACTCAAAAAACTACACCCACTTTAATCGATGGCGCAGTAACCTACTCCCGTGTGAGTGCTGGAGGAACTCATACCTGTGGAATCACGACGACAGGTGACCTGAAATGCTGGGGCTCAAATATCAATGGCCAAATTGGAGATGCCACCTACACACAGCGCAATTCTCCCAAGTTGATCGCAACAGGTTACTCAGAGGTTTCAGCTGGAAACGGGTTTACTTGCGGAATCACCACCTCAGGGGTTTTAAAATGTTGGGGGAGTAATTCAAGCGGCGAGCTCGGTGATGGGACCACTACTCTGCGTAATGTTCCGACAAATGTCAATGATGCTGCCACCTATGCTAAGATTGCTTGTGCTCCAGGAGCTCCTCATGCTTGTGGCATTACAACCGCAGGCGTCCTGAAGTGTTGGGGCGACAATACCTATGGTGCAGTGGGTGATGGAACGACAACTCAAAGAAATTCTCCAGTTCCTATTGACTCGCCGACGCTCTACTCTGGAGTCGCAAAAGGGGGTGGACATGGGTGCGCAGTCACTACCGCAGGGGTCCTTAAATGCTGGGGAGACAACGGCACTGGTCAAATTGGTGACGGCACCACCACAACCACACTGAGTCCAAAACCCATTAGTCTTGGAGCTAATGTGACGCTTACGGGGACCTCGGTTCAAGCCTCATGTGGCGTTACTACCTCAGGTGTTCTCAAGTGTTGGGGAGATAACTCGATGGGTCAAGTGGGCGATGGAAGTACTGCTCAGAGAACGAGCCCTGTACCGATTACGTTCTAAGCTTTCATGACCCATTTCAGGTTTCAGATTGGATCGGCCGATGCCTAGTTTTTAAAGTCACGAATCGTTAGGGTGGGTGCTTTTGTGAAACGAAGAAAAAAATGCTCTTTTCTTCGTTTCCTGAGGATCGAATGGTGGTGCTCGGGTAGGCTGAGAGTCGGTCGCTTGAGCGATGTATGCATCTGAGAGCAGGTTCAAAATGTGCGCTCTTTCTGGTACGGTTGCAAACCGCCCAGTCAAACCGAATGTCGTTAAGAGGTTGCATAAAACTGGGGATAAGGTACTCCCAAAAGCATGCTCATGAAAACGGGATGGATTTTTTTATCGGTGACTCTTGCAGTCAGCATCGGGGTAGGGAGTCTTTGGACTGCTCCTTGCCTCGGGGCCAATGAAACCACTGGAGAGCTGAGATTGGATCCATTGAGTGCTGCTGCTCCCTTAGGGGCTGAGCTCATTCTTTTGAGCCTGGATCGGAAGAAAACCGTTTTTCACCAGTCTGAACTCCTGCAGCGTGCGGATTTAGTGCGGATTGAAGTTGCGCATGATCCAGCTTATGAGGGCAGAAAAAAGACCTATGATGCCATTGCTTTGAAGGACTTGTTTCAAGGAATGGACCTCTCTCAGGCTGAGATGATCGAATTTTATTGTCAGGATGGCTTTTCCGCGCCGATCCCAAAAAAGGTGCTTTTGAGTGATTTGCCTCACTCCTCAAAAGCATACCTGGCAATTGAGCCATTGAGTTCAGAGGCCTCCTTGGAATCCATGAGTCCATCTGAGCGCTCGAGTGCTCAGCCTGCCCAGAAGTGGGAGCCTCTTGCTCACCAAAAAGGCAGTACCACTCCGGGACCCTTTTATCTGATTTGGACGAATCCTGAGAACTCGCAAATTAAGCGTGAGGAGTGGCCTTTTCAGGTCGTTCGCTTTGAGCTGAAGAAATCACTTCAGGAGATTTATCCTCGGATTTTTTTTGAGTCGACGAATCGAGTTCGTCCTGAGGTGAGGCGAGGGCTTCAAGTTTTCTCGGAAAACTGTCTAGCCTGTCACACCTTGAATCAGCAGGGTCCAAGTCACTTGGGGCCGGATCTGAATCTGCCGATGAATCCGACTGAGTATTTTAAGCCTCAAGTCCTAGTGCAGTTCATTCGAGAACCAAAGTCGGTGAGGACTTGGAGTGAGAGTAAGATGCCAGCTTTCGGAAAAGACGTTCTGGGAGATCGAGAGGTTGCTGATTTAATTTCCTACCTCCGTTTTATGGCCTCCCACAAGCAGAGGAGCTCCACTCCGCCTGCTCGATCTTCTTTACTCAGACGTAGATAGGCTAGGGGGAAGGTCTTTTTTCATATCAAAGTAGCTGGGGCCAATTTGATCAATAGTGGCTCCACCTAAGCAAATCGTTTGGTCATAAAAGACAACGGCTTGACCGGGAGTGAGCGCTCGTTGAGGGTCGTGAAACTCCACTCGTATCCTTCCTCCTTCTTCCAAGGTGACCGTGCAGGGCTGGTCGATTTGTCGATAACGACTTTTGGCCCGGCACTGGAGGGGAAACTGGGGCTTCTGGGTTTCTGATATCCAGTGAACGTCCTTGGCCAGAAGAAAATCGGAATAAAGAGCCGGGTGTTTTGACCCTTGAGCCACGTAAAGGAGGTTGTCGGAGACTTTTTTCTTGACCACAAACCAGGGTTCTCCTTGTCCTCCGATTTGAAGTCCCTTTCTTTGTCCGAGCGTGTAGTAGGCTGCCCCTTGGTGATGGCCAATTTTTTTTCCCTGTAAATCCAAAATGGTCCCAGGCTTTGCTGGCAGGTACTGGGCTAAAAACGTCCTAAAATTTCTCTCCCCAATGAAGCAAATCCCCGTACTATCTTTTTTCTCATGAGTGACCAGCCCATGAGTTTTTGCAATCTCTCGGACTTGCCTTTTTTCCAAATGTCCAATGGGAAAGAGGATCTGGGATAACTTTTGACTCTGCAAGGTGTAGACAAAATAGGTCTGATCTTTATTAGAATCGAGCCCTTTGACTAGCTTATTTTCTCCTTGAAGCCTGAGATTTTGGCAGTAATGGCCTGTGGCAAGAAAGTCGGCTCCTAGTTCCCAAGCTTTTTTTAAGAAGAGATCGAACTTGATTTCTCGGTTGCACAGGATGTCGGGGTTGGGCGTATATCCCGATTGATAACCCTGAAGAAAGTCAGAGAAGACTCGATCCCAATACTCTTGAATGAATTCAATTGAATAAAAGGGGATATCGATTTTTTCACAGACCCGAGCGACGTCCTCATAGTCTTTTTGAGCCGAGCAGACGCCGTTTTCATCTTTTTCATCCCAGTTCTTCATAAAGAGGCCAATGACTTGGTACCCCTGTTGCTTTAACAGTAAGGCAGCCACTGAGGAGTCTACTCCACCTGACATTCCAACGACAACTGAAGGAGAAGCGGAAGACTCTTGGCGGTTGGCCCCTGTGATTGCGGAGGCTTGGGTTGGGCACTGAGACTCAGACAATGGTAGCACTTCGAACAGACCTCTTTTCAAGTGCTGGGTCGAGTATCAAAAATTGATATATTCATCAAGGGTTAATGATCAAAACGGAGTTCTCCGAGGTTACTAAGAGGAGTCCGGAGGTATAGGAGATCCCTGTGGGTCGAGCGAGGGTGGAAGGAAGGGCCCCCAGCTGAATTCCAATTTTTCCAGCAGTTCCAGCGAGAGTAGTGACGACACCTGAGGGGCTAATTTTGCGGATCGTGTGATTCCCGTAGTCAGCGACATACAGGTTTCCTGAGGGGTCAATGGTAATGCCCTTGGGCGTATTGAATTGGGCAGAAGTGGAGTTTCCATCCGTGCTTCCTGAAGAGGCTGCCGATCCTGCGAGCGTGGTGACCACACCAGCGGGAGTAATCTTTCGGATGGTGTGATTTCCGGAATCCGTGACATAGAGGTTATCGGAGCTATCGGCAACGATTCCTTCGGGATGATTAAAGCGCGCGGCGGTTCCCGTGCCATTCGTAGTCCCGGCTAGACCCGCACTACCAGCAAACGTGCTCACCACTCCACTGGGCGTGATTTTACGAATCGTATCATTTCCGCTATCGGCAACATAGAGGTTACCCGACGAGTCGAGCGCCAAGGATGAGGGGCGATTGAATCGAGCTTGAGTGCCCGTGGAATCCAAGCTTCCCATGGACCCTGCTCCAGCAAGAGTGGTTACAACGCCTGCGGCAGTGATTTTACGGATGAGGTGATTCCCTGTATCCGCCAGATAAAGATCTCCCGCACTTGTGGAGGTGATCCCCGTGGGAGAAGAGAACGTGGCTTCGGTTTTGGTTCCGTTGCCGTTACCACTGGTGCCTGCTTGTCCGGCAAAAGTGCTGACGGCCCCAGTTGAGGTCACCTTACGAATCGTATGATTGGCTGTATCGACAACATAGGCGGTGTAGGGGTTGACGGTGGTGATTCCGGAGGGAGAGTTAAAGCGAGCCAGTGATCCAGTGGCATCGTCGGAGCCACTGAGAGCAGGGCTTCCTAAATAAGTGGTCACAGCCAAGGTCGATAAAGACATCTTTCGGATTAAATGATTGGCTGAGTCACAAATATAAAGGTTGCCCAAGGAGTCTAAAGCAAGTCCTCGAGGAGCATTAAAAGTGGCCTGCGTAGAGGTTCCATCCGAGTTACCTGGAACTCCTGCTGAGCCTGCTAGAGTGGTGACCACGCCTAGGGGAGTGATTTTTCGGATTGTATTATTGAAGGAATCACTGACGTAGGCGTTTTCTGAAGCATCCACGGCAATGCCTCTTGGGGTGTTGAAGTGGGCCGCAGATCCGAGTCCATCGTTTGAACCAGAACTTCCAGCCGTGCCAGCAAGCGTCGTGACTGCACCTAAAGAAGTGACCTTTCGAATGAGGTGATTGGAGGCGTCTGCAACAAATAGGTTTCCCAAGCTCGAGACCGCGATGGATCTAGGCGTATTGAATCGTGCAGCTGCCCCGCTCCCATCGGTGCTATCACTTTGGCCCACTGAGCCTGCCAAGGTAGTCACGTTTGCCGAGGTGTCGCTTTCTCGGATCGTATGATTGGATGCATCCGTTATATAGATTTGATTCGATGAACTGATGCCGATGCCTTCCGGAAAGTTAAATTCTGCTGAGGTTCCGTTTCCGTCGGTTGATCCGGATGTCCCTGCTTGACCTGCGAAGGTGGTGACAACAGCGGACGGAGTGATTTTTCGAATGCTATGGCTGCTACTATCGGTGACGTAGAGGTTTCCTAAGGTGTCCAAGGCAATGCCTGAGGGATTGTTAAATTGAGCGCTTGTTCCGGTTCCATCAGATGTGCCTGAAGTACCTGCTGATCCAGCGAATGTGGATGAGCTAGCGCTACTTGAAACCTTACGAATTAAATAATTTCCTGAATCAACGATGTACAGATTGCCTGCGCTATCGAAGCTCAATGCTCTAGGAAGGTTGAGCCGCGCAGATGTACCTGTGGCATCAATATTACCCGATCCGCCGATATTTCCAGCCAGCAGAGAGATGCCTTGAGGTGCTGTGATTCGAATTTCAGCAGGGACTGCAAAACCATCGAGATTTCCACACGAGGGAAGCACCCAGGTAATCCAAGGAAGACTGAAGAAGACAGTTCTGCGGTTCATATGATTAACTCGATCTTTAGCCATAATCCATTCTTACTTAAAATTGAACCCCCATGAGTAATCCTGCCTGCCAAAGAGTGAGGGGTTGAGTTAAATTTTGTTCTCCAATGTCACTAATCTTCTGGGTTGAAAATCGCATGTACTCAAAAACAGCGCCTACGCTGAAGAACTGATAGATCGGTCTGAGAACAACGGCTCGGACACCCAGAGGAGCTCCATAGGATAATTTGGAGCCTGAGTTAGTGGTTTGACTTAGTTCGTAGTCTCCGATGAATTGAAAATCCAGCCGGTAGATCCAGGATTGGACTAAGCCTCCCACCATCGGGCTAAAGGCATTGAATCGAGTGCCTCGAAAGTTACCTTGGACTGGATTGACTGCTGATTGATGCTGGGTCATTCGGTAGTCCGTGTTGAGTCCTAGGAAGAAGTTTTTGGAGACAAAGTATCCAAAAGAGGCTCCGAGAGTCAACTGAGTGAGTGTCGGAGCGGAACCTTGGGTGACTGAGATTCCTGAATATCCTAATGTAGTTGAAAAATCGACATAGATTCCCTGCGGCAGTTTAATCCGAATGGGGCTTTTTGACGCGGGTTTTCTTGATTTCGAGGTGAGTTTTGCTTCGGCCTTGGGTTTTAAAATCTCAATAGGAAGGTCCTTGAGATCAAGCCAGCCTGTTTTCGATCCACCGAGTGGAATTGGATAAAATCCGTTGACCGGTTTTCCAAGATGCGGAAGAGTGGTCCCTTTTTTAAATACACCCAAACTTGAGGCGCTACTGTTGGGTTCGCTGTGGATGGAAACAGTTTGTGGGAGAATAATTTTTTCAGGTTGTTCAGCGTGAGCAAGGCCGCTTAAAAGAAACACGAATCCACTCACCATCACCCGATGGATTCTGCTCCCATAGAGTAGGGAGTTTGGGGCCTTAAGGTCCTGCAAGAAAGTAGAGATCAGATTTCTAAACATTTCTTCTCATTAGCTAAACGGAATAAAGTTGACCGAAGTTGAGAAAAAAAATTAAAAAAATGAATCAAAAAAAAATCAATAATTACAGTCTATTAGAGCTGGCATTGATCAAGATTTTTTCAGAAAAAGATCCCGAGTATAATGAAAAAGCTGAATGCTCTGCGTTAATTGAGGGACGAAACGCAGTGTAACGCAGAGCATGATCTCTGCTGTGAGTTTCTTCATGGTATTTTAGAAAATCAGAGATAAACTCAAGGCCATGGTGAATTTGAGTCGATGGAAGGGATTTGGGACTCCATGGGGGACTCAATTCTTCTGGTTATTGGCGTTTGGTTTTTCCTCGGGCATGCCGCTTGCTTTGGTGGGAAGCACGCTCCAAGCCTGGATGACCCAGGCGAAAGTTGATTTGACCTGGATCGGCGCCTTTTCTTTGGTAAGTGCCCCTTATACGCTCAAATTCCTGTGGGCCCCACTCATGGATCGGTTCATACCTCCGTTTTTAGGGCGAAGGCGAGGGTGGATTCTCATCGCTCAGCTCGGAGTGATTCTGGGTCTTGTGGGTCTTTCTTCAGTGCATCCTATGACCGATAATCAGGGTTTCTTAAAAAATCAATTTGGAATAATTGCTTTATTAGCATTTGCTGTTTCTTTTTTTAGTGCATCTCAGGACATTGCAATTGATGCCTTTCGAACAGAGAGCCTAGCGACTTCTTCTTATGCTCTGGGTGGCGCCATTCATACCTTCGGCTATCGCTTTGCAATGCTATTTTCAGGGGCTTTTGCATTGATTTTGGCGGATCACTTGAGTTTCAATCAGGTCTATCTGCTGATGGCAGCGTGTATGAGCGTGGGAGTTTTGACCAATTTTCTTGTGGCCGAACCTGAAATGAAGGCCTCTCGTCCTCACTCCCTTTCTCAGGCTTTGGTAGAGCCATTAAGAGAGTTTCTTTCACGTAAAGGTTCGCTCGAGATGATTGCCTTTATCTTGGTTTATAAGTTGGATGTGGTTCTCACTCTGGCGTTAATGACCACGTTTTTTCTTGAACTCGGCTTCTCCAATACGGATATCGGTGCTGTCTCCAAGGGGTTTGGTTTGGTTGCGCTATTGGCAGGAACTTTTCTAGGTGGCATCTATTCGATTAGACTTGGAATGAAAAGGTCGCTACTTGTTTTTGGCCTTCTTCAGGGATTTTCTGGAATTTGTTTTTTTCTCCTGGCGCGCATTGGGCATCACTATCCGATGATGGTAGCAGCCATTTCCAGTGAAAATTTTTTCAGTGGTATGGGGAATGCCGCCTATTCCGCCTTCATCATGAGCCTGTGTCACCCCAAATTCACGGCCACTCAGTTTGCTTTGCTCACGAGCCTGATGGCACTGAGTCGGGTGCTTCTGGGTTCTCCTTCCGGATGGTTAGCCAAGAGCTTGGGCTGGGAGTCGTATTTTCTTTTTGCCGGTGTGATGATGTTGCCTGGGATTTTTCTTCTTGTGTTTCGATACAAAAACTGGGGGATATCGCGGCCCGAGCAAGAGTTCAGTCAGTCATCATGATGACTTGACTTTAGGCTCGGAAGGGGGTCACTCGTCGTTTTACCTGGTTCACGCGTGCTCAGAAAAAAGAGGGTTTGATGGAGGCGTGTCCAGGTCTTTGGTTTTTGGGAGCGCGCTTGACGGGGTTACTGAAGTGACATGAATGAGTCGCTATTTTTTGAGGGGATCAGATGAGTTTCAATTCGTTTCCAGTTCTTTTTAGGACCGTCGCTCTTTTATTTCTATCCAATTGTTTTATGACGGTGGCTTGGTATGGGCATCTTCGCTTTAAGTCGGCCTCTTTGTGG
>JBMSSC010000026.1:0-25767 GCA_049424145.1 Bdellovibrionia bacterium | reverse complement strand
AACTCTTCTTGACGGGAGGTAATCATAAGGTAAGCCCCAAGGATCGTTAATAGTCCCAGACTATGGGTTAAAAGTAAACTGGTGTGCCACCGCCATTGAGCAATCATCAAGGAGAGGCCAACATTTCCTAAATAGCCCCCCACCTTTCCCATGGCCATGGTCATGCCTAAAAGAACCGCTCTGCGCTCGGGCGGAAACCAAAGCGCCGAAACCTTACCCACGCAAAGAAAAGCAGAGGCGGAACCTGTGCCAAGGAGGATTCGCCCTAACTGAGCCCAGTGAAGATCATGAGTGGAAGCAAACAGACTGACCCCTAAAAGACACAGAACCACCGACGCCATGAGGATACGCCTGACGCCAAAAGCATCCACAGAAAGACCTGCTGGAATTTGCATCAGAGCATAAGCGTACATCGCTAATGAGGAGAGCTGAGCCACGCCGGATGCGTCTAAATGAAAAAAACCCATCAAGTCATCTACAATCAGACTGGGGGAGACACGCAGGATGAATTGATACACGTAGAAAATGGACGCACAAATCCAGATGAAGTAAAATCTCACACGATGGGATGATAGCATAAACGAGGATTCACACTGGGTTGATGCAATGACATCAATCCAGCTAACCAGAAGGGCATCCGAAGTCAAGAAAAGAAAAAACAGTTCAGTCGACTGACTGTTTATCGGGACGAAACGAGTGGAGCTTCGCCTCGCTCAGAGTTTGCATGCAGAGCAGAAGCCCTCTCTTCCCTAGGAAGGCAATTCAGCCAGCCGCACGGATGAAGTAGGATCTTGCTTTTTTAACTTCAATCCCCTCGTCAATCCTGGAAATCCTCAAAAGATCGAAATTCGAACCACTAAAAACCGCATCGCAACAGAATACCTGTTGCTCATCGAACTTTTTCGAAAAATCCTCGCTCTCGAGCTATTCTGCACCAAGACAAAAATCTTACTCCGTTGACAAATCTATAAATTTGAAATAGAAAATGACCTTAGCCACAGACCCCGTCGATTCAGCATCTGGCTCATAGAAAATCGGCGTGAGGCACAGACATCGGGTTTCAGTTTTAAAAAATAGGTGACATTCCAACTCTGTCATCTTAAATTCTTTTTGGGAAATTTTTGATACCATTTATGCTCAGTTTTCACCTTATTTTAATCATATCCAAAGTGAATCCTCTCTTTAGGCCTCTCGGCAAAACTCTCTTTTCCGGAATCTTAACTCTGCTCTTTGTTACGCCACTGAGCTTCGCCATGCCAACCCAGTCTGATCCATGGAATACAGACAACCAACAAGAGGAGATCCCCCAAAAGTTCGCAATGGTTCTGGATACTTGCGAAATTGCACTCTCATCAAACCCACTGGGTCAAAAAATCAACCCGAAGATGATTTATCTGGAAGCCACAGCACTCTCCTCATCACCTACACCTACCGCTTCATTATCTGATGAGAACCAAGGCGAGAGAGAACTCTCCCATGATGAAAGCCCCATGCCAAGCTTGAGCTCAAGTCAAATCCAAACTCGAATTGAGCTTTCTCGAAAGCATCAATTTGGAAAAAACCTGACCACCAATGGTTCAAGCCCCCAACTTTCGAGCCTCCCCTCCGGCTATCGAGTTCATCCGGTCCCCCTAACCGTCTTGTCTCAAGCGGCCGTAAGAGGTAGAACTTCACTCGCTCCACCCTGCGAGCTAAACCTCTCTACCCAGACTCTCTTTAAAACTGGAAGCCCAAGTCGGTTCGTCGTGAATTCTCCGTCCTTCGCATCAGGATGCGTCATTCAACCTTCAAACTTGCAGGACCTTGATCCAAGACCCTTAGAAGGATCCCAGCATGACAGCACCTCCAGTCGCTCACCCAGCAGAATCGAGCGATCTGAACGATGGAGAACTTTAGAAAACTCCATGAAGGACTTCAATCAAACTCCAAGTCCCAACGTTCAACCCATCCAATCTAATTGTAGAGTCATTCCTGCACCCCTTGAGATCCCTCTGTTTAGAGCAGACGCACAAACTTCTCCGGAACGAGGTCAACCCACTGTGATTCTCTCACCACGATTGATTTTCATGGCCCAACAGCAAGACCTCCTCGATGCAAATATTCGAAGACTTCGACTCCTAGAACCCAATGAAGTAATCAACGAAGATGATTTAAATATGATCGATGAAAATCAGTGGACTCCCTTTGAACTTCAGCCAGAGGAAACGACCACCTTCAGTCCATGCTTCGTTTTTCAGCCCAAAACTTTTTTTTCTGATTCACAAAAACCCTCGAAGGAAGACTTAGAAAGTCTCCACTCGCCTCCTCAACGGTTTCTGTTGATCTGTCGAGCGAAACAAAGAATCATCCACTCTCTAAAAAAGTTTTACTTGAACGTCATTCTTTGCTCGGGAAGCTCTGTGGTTCCCCTTCCTGAAGAACTCAACGAGTCAGAGTCTCCAAGCTAAGAACCTCACCCTGAACTGTCTACCCGTTAGACAGTTGTAAAAAAAAGGCCTCACCCTCTGTTCTCCTGAAAGCCAAATCTTCATCTCATAATCTGCTCTAAGTCATCGATATTAAAAAAGATTTTTAAAATATCGTTTGAATTTAAAAATGGCTTACTCCTTGCTCAATTCCATCCAGAGGATCAGGAGTTCATTTATGAAAAACCACAGAAGAATGAGAACCATGACCAGTTCCGTTGGGAATCTATTTGGGGCTTTATTGTTGCTGATCTTATCGGGATGCGGAAAATCTGCGTTTTATGTAGTCACAACGACTCAAAACGCCTCTGCACCTGGAACTTATTCGATTCCCCCAAAAGTCGACATCCTTCTACTAGAGAGCGATCGCGCCAGAATGAAGCAAGCCTGGGATCAAATTCAGAATCAGGTTCCCCTTTTTCTCAATCAATTGAATCAGAAGGGATGGGACTACCACTTCACTTCGATCCGACTCAGCGGGGTTCGACCCATCAATCAAGTAGTGGCCTCCTCCTATGATACCAACTATGGTTCAAGCTGGACGCCTCCTTATCCTGGAGCTAATAGGCTTGATCCAAATATCACCATAAACGACGTAGACAGATCCTTCTTCTCCTTTCCCTCGCAATATGGAGGGTTTATGGGACAAGCCGATCTCACGACCCAAAACTATAGCTTTGAGCCAGGATTTGAAACCCTGAAGTCCCAACTTCAAGCCGGTTTTTCCACCTCGAATTTCTTACGAAAAGACTCTCTTTTTATTCCGATCATCGTAAGCTTAGCGGATGACACATCGAAGGTGAACTTTTGTTCATTTCCTGGAGCAGGAGATAACACCTTGAAGTGTGAAAACGTCCCCAACACCCCGTTATGCACTAGCTTAGATCAAACGAATTGTGGATCCTATGAATTAAGCTTCAATCACTACCTTGATGCTTTTAAGAATTCATTGAAAAGCTCCTACTCAAATATTCAGATTCATGCTGCTGTAGCAGGAGCGAATAGCTCAAACTGTTTAGGAGCTGGAGCAACAGCAGGAAGTCGATACAAAAAAATGGCTCTTCAGACTGGAGGACAATTCTATGACCTTTGCACTCAGCCAGTTTCTAGTATTTTAGCTTCTCTGTCATCACAGCTTCAAATTCAAAAGGGATCTTTCCGACAACGCTATATTTTTATCGATCAAGATGCCGATCCATCAACTATTGTAGTTAAAAAATACATTAATGGAAATCCATCTCAAGTTCAAACCATCCCTCAGAGTGAAACCCAAGGCTGGTCCTACTTAGGGTATCAATCCGAGATTTATGCCATTGATGCACCCATCCAGATGAACCTCACCTCAGGATTTGCCATCCGACTAAATGGGGACTCCGTTTTACTCGGAAATGATACGGCCTCAGTGGACTTTAAGCCTAAGGGATACAAAAATACGATCTCAAAATAGAGGGTGAATCAAAGCCTCAAAAGAGCGCTTGATTTTTTAGGCCGCTTTGAACCGCTCGGCCTCCTCTGAGCCCTGAGTAACGTTTCCAATGGAGTAGGAATGCGCCCCTGTACCGACCAGCTTTCCCTCATGAGCAATCAGGTACTCGGTTCGAATGGGTTTTCCCTGAAAGTAGCACTCGAGAATCTCGCGAACTCCTGAGGCGTATCGAGCTTGAGCTGAAAGTGTCGTTCCTGCCACATGAGGAGTCATGGCATGATGGGGCATCGTCCTCCAAGGGTGATCCTGAGGAGGCGGCTGAGGAAACCACACATCGCCTGCATACCCACCTAAACGGCCTTCAGTTAATGCCTTGACCACGGCATCTCGATCACAAATTTTTCCCCGAGCCGTATTCACCAGATAAGCTCCACGTTTCATCTGGGAAATCAAATCGTCGTTGAAGAGATGTTCTGTATCTGCGTGCAGAGGACAGTGAATCGAAATCGCATCACACAAGGGCACGAGAGTTTTTACACTCGGATGATAAGTCAGCGATAATTCATTTTCTAGATCCGAGCCCAGTCGATGACGATCTGTGTAGTGAAGTTGAGTATCAAATGCCTTCAGTCGCTTTAAAACAGCCTGACCAATTCGACCGGCTCCAACGATCCCCACGGTCATTCCTTCGAGGTCATAGGATCGGGACACACAATCAGCAATATTCCACCCCTGATTCACAACCCAGTTATAGGAGGGAATATAGTTTCTCACTAAAGCCAGCAGCTGCATCACCGTGTGTTCCGCTGTGCTGATACTATTGCAGGAAGTGATTTCAGCAACCGTGATTTGATGATCCAAAGCCGACTTTAAATCCACATGGTCCGATCCGATTCCTGCTGTGATGACGAGTTTCAATTGCTTTGCTTTTTGCATCCGCTCCTGAGTCAAATAAGCCGGCCAAAACGGCTGAGAAATCACCACCTCTGCGTCGGAAATCTCTTGTTCAAAGACACTTTGAGATCCATCTTTGTCTGAAGTCACGATGAACTGGTAGCCCTGAGCCTCAACGAAAGACCTTAGGCCCAATTCGCCACTCACACAGCCCAAAAGTGTGCCGGGTTTAAAGTCGATCGCTGAAGGGTTTGGAAGCGTTTGACCGTCTGGATAATGATCGAGCTTCGGGACGTCATCCCGAGCATATTTGGGAGGATATCCTGTGATTGGATCATTGTAGAGAACGCAAAGAATTTTTTTCATAAATTTCCTCAACATGGACATAGCAAATCAGAAGCCAAACTAAGCGGCCTTCTGATTTTTTGAGGCTTGAGCTAAGATCTGAAGGACTTCATCATCCGTGACTTGAGGAAAGTCCTCATAAAACTGACTGATGGAATAAAAGCTCTCCGGAGCCTCTAAAACCACCAACTCATCGATTTCTTGCCTGAATCGATCCATGGCTTTTGGAGAACCCATGGGAGCAGCAACGATCAATCGCTTTGGCTTCTGAGCGCGAATCGCCCGAACGGCGGCCAGCATCGTTGAGCCGGTGGCAATTCCATCGTCCACAATGATCACGATGCGGTTTTTAGGCGACAAAGCCGGACGCACGGGCGAGATCCATTTTCTCTTCTCTCTTAACCGATGAATTTCAGAGTCAGCCGCTTTTTGAAGGTAGCCCGGGGGAACTTCACATAAATAGGCGACTTCGGATATCGTGACGGTTCCAAACTCACTGACTGAGCCAATGGCAAACTCGGGATTCTCAGGAGCACTGATCTTATGAACTAAAACCACATCTAAATCTCCATGCAGCTGTTGAGCTAAGACTTGAGCCATAGGGACAGCTCCTCGAGGAATCCCCAGAATAAGTGGATTTTTTCCACGATAGTCTGACAGCTTTTTTGATAAGGCCTCTGCCGCTTGCACCCGGTTTTTGAACTCTTCCATTGTCCAACCTCCCATGAGCGAACAATCATGAGCGACTTCAACTCAGTCGTTCAGAGATGACACTGAGCTATGCAAGAACCGTCTCTTCTCGTGAGATCCAGCCGTCGTTTGATCTTAGTGATCGTACTGAATGAGGCTTGCGCAATTCGACTCGGATGAGCCAAGCTTCTGAACTCACGTTTTTTCTCGGATAGAAATCCGAACCCAATGGACGAACGCTCTGAAACCCATTTTTTTTCATTTTATATAAATGCCCTGATTCATTCAATCACATCGGTCTTGTGATTTCGGTCTTGCTCCTCCTGAATTAGATTTCGGATCAACTCTCGAGTCGACTCTCTTAGTAAAAGTGCGGACTGCCAACTAGAGTCTAAAGATCGCACGGAGGGCAGCACCCAAACCCGAATTCTCCCTCGCTTCACTTGCCAACCCTCCGGATAAAACACCTCTCGAGCCCCTAATAGGACTATAGGAACTAGATCATGTCCCGATTGCGCAGCCATTTGAAATGCTCCCATGCGAAACTCACCCAACTCTGCTTTGGCTGAGAACGTCCCCTCAGGAAAGAAAACCAAGTCTGCTGAATGAAGAACCGTTTTTTTTATCCTCTCAAAGTCTTCCACGGACACTTGGGCATCCCAACGCTCAACAAAAACGCAGCCCAACCGTCGAAACGTCCAGCCTAACAAGGGCTCAGATAAAAACTCGTTTTTTGCAACAAAAGAAAAAGGAGGATGAAGGAGGGTAGCTAAAACCAGGGCATCCAAATAACTAGTGTGATTGGAGACAAAGATTTTAGCGCGACTGGGAATGCGTTTTTTTTCTATCGGATTTACGCTCCCTTGAATCTCAATCCGAATCCTCGTCAGCCCCCAGAGCAAGCGAAGGATCCCTTGAAGAACGTGCTGTCTTAAAACCAGACCAGGCAAGACCAAAGTGACCCCCAGAAAGGGAAGAAGAAGAAACGCGACTAACCAAAAATAGAGACTAAAAAGAAACTGTCCCCCTCGATTCACAGTCCGCATGAGGCGTAAGACCATGGCCTGAAGCCCAAGTTTAAGTCGCTGCCTCCAAAGAGGCGTGATTCTTCCCAGCTGACCTGACTCATAGAGTTTCAAACAAGCCGACCGCCTGATTTTTCCACTGGGAGTTTTCAAAAGACTCCGAGGTGGAAGTAAAAGCAGCTGATCAATGGGTATTTTCAGGACTTCTTGAGATTTCTTGACCAAGAAATCATGAAGGAGTTGCTGTTGCTTTTTTTCCCGAATCCGGGTCTCCACCAGCACCAAAACTCGTTCTGCTACTCCCCCTACTTCTCTTTGCCCTAAAACCGCAACACACCCTCGCCGGACGCCAGGAACCCGGCCTAACTCCTGCTCCAGCATTTCTGGGAAAAAATGCTGTCCTCCCCGAATGATCAGGTCCTTGCTTCGTCCCGTCACAAAGAGCTCGCCCTGGGCGAGGTAACCTAAGTCCCCCGTATTGAGCCAAGTATTTTTTTTCCCCACCTGATTGGACTGCTCAAATAACTCTCGATTGGCTTGAGGGTTCCTATAATACCCCAACGTACTGGACGGACCTTGAAACTGAATTCTGCCCACCCTTCGCTCAGAAAGCACCAGGCCGTCTTCATTCACGATCCGAACCTGGTGAGCGGGTAAAGGGAATCCACAACTCACGACCTCGAGCGGAGCTTTTTCAAAAGAAGGTGCCACACCAGCACGGGCAAGCCTTTGAAAATCCTCCCGCAAGATTCGATCCACTCGAGGTTTACGCCCTAAGACTGAAAACGTTAAGCCGACCGAACACTCAGCCAAGCCATAAACCGGCACTAAGGACTCGCTGTGAAATCCTTGACTCTGAAAGCGCTCAGTGAACTGACGCAAGGTGTTGGCACTCACGGGCTCCGACCCATTAAAAGCCACCCGCCAGAGGCTCAGATCCAGATGCTTTCGAACGGACTCAGGCGTCTCCCGAGCAACCAGATCATAGGCAAAATTAGGTGCAGCGGAGAGAGTCCCCCGGTACCGGTGGATGAGTTGAAGCCAGAGGGGCGGATAGGCTAAAAACTCAAGAGGTGAGGTTAAGACCAAGAGCGCACCATAATAGAAAGATCCAAGCGCTGCACCAATTAACCCCATGTCATGATAAAGTGGCAACCAACTGACGAAAACATCTTGGCAGGTGGCTGAGATGGCCGATCCCATGGCACGAATATTAGCCAGGATCTGAGCATGCGTGAGCGTCACCCCCTTAGGATTACCCGTTGAGCCTGAGGTGTATTGAATGAGAGCCAACTCTGACTCCCGAACGGAGGGAGGATTGAGGAGTTGAGCCGATCGGCTCAGTTGAGTAGGACTTAAGATCCGACATGAATATGACAACTGAGCTTGAACCATCCGTGTGAACTTCACTCCTTCAGACAAAGTGATGATCAAGCGAGCCTGACAGTTCGATAGAATCCAAACGTGACGCTTAAGTTCCTCTTCGATGAGATGAAGTCCTCGGGGAGGATAAAGCGGAACTGCCACACCGCCTGCTAAGAGAACTCCAAAGAAGGAGAAGAAAAAATCCTCTCCTGTGGGAAGAGCAATAGCAACAGGCTCACCTCGACTCAGTCCAAGCCTAAGGAGCTCAGCTGCCACGCGCTGCGAACGTTCTAAGAGCTGAATATACTTCACTCGAAAGGATCGCTCAGGGGGATCATTCCGCGGATGAATCATCTCCAAATAGACTTGCTGGGGATTTCTTTTTGCATGCCACGATAAAACATCAATCAGAGTCTGAGCCGAAAGTGGAGTCTCAAGAATTCGAGCCCCCATCCCGCTTTGAGGGGAGCTCCACCCCCATGGCTTTTTATGCTGCTCCGAGAGGAGCGCGGAAAAAAGATCACCTAACGTTTGGGACTGAAACAAATGGGCTGAGGGGAGAGAAATTTCCCAGCGTCTTTGAATCTGAAGACCGAGTTGAGCCCGAGCCAGACTATCGATCCCTAAATCTTCCTCAATTCGATGAGAGAGCTGCAGCGGGGTCAGATCACGAGCGGGATAAAGCTGGGTGAGAAAGTCCTCAAGAAGAGCCAAAAATTCGGCTGATTGATCTGGGGACAGAAAAGAGGCTTTCATAAGATCCAGCTTGAAAGTGAACAGCTCTCTGGCCTGAGAGACCAAAGCTTTTCAGGGGATGAGCCCGATTCGCGTTTCTTAGAGCTTGCGATTTTCCGGAATATTCCATCCTCATATCGTCTGATCCTGCCCTCCACGCGCACTTTCCCACGTTCCGTGGGTGACGTTTTGAGACACTTGTCATCTCGAACTCACGGAGGGCCAAATGTCGCTCACCTTCTACCGTGCATTTTAGATTTTACCTCGCAAAAGTTTTACGCAATCTCTTGCGATTGCGGGAACCAGAACGCAAACTTTCAAGGAACTTCCGATTGGGTAGCGCATAGGAAAAAGGCCCACAACCGGTAAAATCCTAACGTCCTCCTTAAGGGGAAGAGGTCTGCGGGCTAAAAAAATTCGATCAAAAAAATTTTAGAAAAAATCCATGTTTGTCCCACCTAACACCCAAAATCCCATTTCAGGAGCTCAAAAGATCGAGAGTGAAAAAAATCAAAAAAAGCGAAAAAATCAGATCGATCTGGACTTGACCCACCAAGTCCAGATCGATTGCATGTAATTCACTCAAAACTTTCAGCGTCTTCCTAAGCTGCTTTTTCCGGCTTTTCAGCTTTCATCTCCTTCGGCTGCGGGAGGGCTGCCCCGATCTTAATTTCCACCTGCTTATGCTTTTTGACTTCCAACTTAGGAACGGTAATCGTGAGCACTCCATTTTCAAACTGGGCCTCGATCCGCTCTAAGTCAATTTGATTAGGAAGAGTAAAAGAGCGCATAAATGCTCCATAATAGCGCTCCTGAGTACTTCTCTCTAAGCCCTCTTTGACTTCTTCATGCTTTCTCTCGCCTGAAACCACCAATTGATTATCCTTGAGCTCGATCTTAATCTCATTCCGACTCACTCCCGGAAGATCAAAACTCATCAAATACTGAGAGTCTGTTTCAACCACATCACAAGGAGGGGAAAAGCGCTCTTCAATCTCCCCCAAGGGTTGAGCGGCTGCTCTCCAATCCGTAAGAAAAGTATCATTCACAAGATCACCGAAGATCTGATCCATTCGTCGTTGCATCCGATTTAACTCACGCATGGGATTCCAAAAGCCTCTTTCACCACGCCAAGCCTCAGGTAACAAGTTTCGCACTGCCATAATTGATCTCCTTTGTTAAAGATGCCTGAATTCCACGCAACTGAGATGCAAATGACGTGCTGATTTTCACCCCAGTAAAATCGATTACGCCTAAACCACGCTCAATCAAAAAGGTCGATTAAACGGCGTCTAAGCCCCTATTTGTTGCGGACGGGTCTTTTGAAAGTGCTGTAGGAACCAACTTTTTGCGTACACAGTGACTTCTTCAAGCTTGCCAGACTCTTCAAAGAGGTGGGTTGCACCGGGAATCACAACGAGCTGAGCGAATCGCAACTCATGAAAGGCCGATTGATTCATCGCAATCACGGGGACATCGAGCCCGCCGACTAACAGCAAGGTTGGGGCTACTACCCGCTTCAGATGAGGAAAAGCCAGATCTGGGCGTCCCCCTCGTGAAACTATGGCTGTAATTTGACTTCCCAATTCCGCTGCAGCGCAAAGAGCCGCTGCGGCGCCCGTACTTGATCCTAAGTATCCCAGGGGCAATTGGAGCGAAGGAAGATGTTTGGACAACCACTGATTGAGCCATTGAGTCGCCACTTGAAGGCGATGTGCCAAAAAAGGGATATCAAACCGTGTACTGGGATCTTGGTTCTCCTCCTCACTCAGAAGATCAAACAGCAACGATCCAAGACCCGCTTGATTTAGCCCTAAACTCACCGCTTGATTTCGTGGACTGAAGCGATTACTGGAACTTCCATGAGCAAAAATCACGATCCCCAATGGATTTTGAGGAATCTCAAGACTCCCTAAAAGTCGAGTACCTCGATCCATAATTTCAACTTCCTGAGATACGAGAGCGGGCTTCCATTTCACGGGCTTCATCTTTGAAGAAAACCTCTCCTTCAATTTTAATAACTGCACAAATTAGACCTAGGAATCGAGCGTCTTAAGAATGTAGATCACCGCTCAGTGTGTGGTTTGATCCAAAATGGAGATGAAAAAGTTGATCTCTCTTCACTTAACAAGCTCAGAAAGACGTGAGCTCCATCAACAAGAGACCTTCGAGGCAGCTAAAAAAAAAGACTCGTATTGCCTGTTCTTTGCTTCGAGTTTCATGGAGAAATGAAATGAGGAGACATAGCTTGCGACTCGTCCAAAGCCAGAGGAGAGCCTATGAACTAACCGGTTTTGCCGCCTGTGCTCCCGGCTTTGAGTTCATAAGCTTTTCCATCTCCATCTGCAGCGCACTGATTTTTTCCTGCAAAGCGGCGTTATCCACAAACTGTCGACGAGACTGAATTAAACTTGCCAACTGTTCATGCAGGACTTTGTTTTCCGATTGCATCTCAGCCAATTGCTTACGAAGCTGACCCAGCTCAGCCGTCTCACGAGCAAGAATCTCTTCTTTCTGCTTTTGAAGCTGAGCTCGTTGAACCGCCTCAGGATCCGTCAATGCAGGATCGACTGGAGGCAAAGACTGATCCGATGCACCCACACTCAGCAGGGCTTGAGGATCGGTCTTTGGATCGGCTCCAAATAGAGGTTCTTTTTTACTCTCTGGCTCGTCCAAACCGCGAGTCGTCTGCGTGAATTGAGCAATCGCCAATTCCCGACTCTCAAAACAAAAAACCAACGGAGGAGACGCAAAATTCTGGATTCGATTTCGAAGTGCCTGTTGATCGGTGACCATCAAGATCCGCCCGGCTAACTCACGAGCGAAGTTATCCATAATCCCTAATTCTCTGAGGACATCATCTGAGAGATGATCAACCGAAATCAGCTCTAAGATGATCTTGTTTTTCCCATTTCTTAGAGCATTTTTAAATCCAGCTCGTAAGACATCAATATCCTTCTCGGAGATATTCTCCGTTAAGGTAAAGATCTGGATGTCTCCACTGCTCGTCAGCTTAATTTTCATTTAGCCTAACGCAGCTCGATAGTAGAAAACTCTCATGAGATCTCGCCGGGTTATAATCCCCTGGAGCTCACCTTTTTTATCCACCACCGGAAGCCTCCTGAACTTGGAGTGAATGAACCGCTCAATGACGACATCGAGAGATTCGGTGGCCAAAATGGAGTCCACCTTCTTCGAGAAAACCACTTTTTTCTTAAATACTTCAGGCGTGAGGTCTTCTTCCTGAGAGATCTGACGCAAAACATCATACTCGGAGAAGATCCCCACGATTTTTCCCTTTTTATTGATCACAGGCAAACCTGTGATTCTAAAGTTAATGAGTAGCTTCACCGCCTCACCCACTGTGGTCGTCGTTCGAATCGTGTAGACATTCGTGGTCATGATATCGCCTGCCGTGGTTTTCATATCTTTTTATTCTACTGGATAGATGAATTGACGACAACTGGAAGTATTTCGTACAATCAGATTCATGGCAGATTCTCAAGCCTTCCCGGCTCAAGCCCTCGCTCAACTCATTCGAACCACATTAAAAAAATGTCGACCTGGATCCACTTTTACAGAAGTGTATCAGGTCTCCAGTAGCAATAAAACCACCGCTCAAGCGCTCGCTCAGATTCTTAAAAGTAACCCTCTGTACTCTGAGTCCATCTTAGCTATGGAAATCATTGGCCCAAAAGTGGCTCGATGGGAAGAGGAGGAAAAGGAAAACCCTAAGAAAAACGACATCCTGATTGATCGCGTGGTTCAGTTACTCAACAAAACTGGCATTCGAAACTCCGTGGCAGCCATCCAGCTCAATCGAATTCGAGGCCAAGGACTTCCAAGAAAAAAGAACGATCGCTTCATCTTAGACCCCAAAGAACAGCTCCGCTATGCGCTTCTTGCAGAGGAAAAGTGCATTGATCAAGATCTACCCGGCTCTGACCAATCTTTTTTAGCCGGCTATCACTACGATCTTTTGAGCAATCTCTATGTGGCAAGAAAAGCTCCAAAAGAACTCCTGGAGATGTTGGATAAATCCTGGGCAGAGGGCGAAAAAAATGCCCAAGTAGCCCTGGAAGTGGCCTCCCTGCTCAAATCGTTCTACTACACCCATTTTATCGTTGCCGCTTGCCTTCTTGCACCCATCGGCAAAGTCCTCATGGCGGAGATGTTTCCCAAGGACTTAGGCGAGGGATCATGGGGATCCTTTACCAAACTCTGTCAAAAACAGGAGCGGTTCACCTATCTAGCCCAATGGATTGGTGAGTACCGAAGGTTTTCCATCACCTATGCGGATCTTTCAGCTTTGTTCATGAGCTTTGCTAGGCTCCTACCCTCCATTGAACTTGCTGTTGCCTTCCACAATGACCCCGAGTTCATTCGCGCCAGACACCCTGACATCTACAAGCTCTCCTGCCTTCTTTGCTTAAGCAGCGCCTTAGGATCCATTCCGGAGGATCAAGACCCCATGGAGCGACTCACTGCCATCCACATCAAATGCATGAAGGATTTGGGAATTACCGAGAGTAGTCTGAAGAAGCTAGGGAAAACCAAAGAGAAAAAGTCCAATGAAGACCCAAAAAAAACCTGAAGAAGAAAAGCCAATTTCCTACCTCATTAATCAAAAGTGTACCCTCTGTGGACTTTGTGTGGAGATCTGCCCGACTCAAAGCATTTTCCTTGGAAAAACACAATATCTAATTGATTCAAGCACTTGCGATATTCATGGCGTTTGTTTAAAAATTTGCCCAGCAGACGCGATCATTCCTATGTACTCACAAAAAAAAATAAAATAAACTATTTCTATGAACATTATCTTACTCCAGGAAAACCTAGAAATAGCCAACAAAAACACGTTTCTTCTGGAAAAAAAACATAACGTCTCGATTCATATCGCGAAATCCATCAGTGAGGCAAAAAACGCAATCACTCAACCCAATGCCTCAATTGACCTGATGATTATCGACTATGATCCCAAACGCCTTTGCAACGAAGTGGACTTTTGGAATGAGGCGTCAAAGTTCTTGATTGTAATGACCGACCAGAGTGCTTTGGGCAGTGTTCCCATGAAGAACAACCAGAGCCGAATCGTCAAACCTGCAAAACTGCTAGAAGCTGCTGAGGAGATGATTGCTCAGGTTCTTAAAAATAAACAATTAGGCCCAGTCAGCACCACTCACCCCTATTGTCGAATTAAAACTGAACTCCTCCTCTCTGTCGCACCGCTGGCGGGCGACATTTTTATCAAACTTTCTGAGAGTAAGTTTGTCAAAGTCTTTCAAAAAGGAGACGTTTTTCGAGCTGAAGACTTTAACAAATACACAAGAAAAAAAGGAGTTGAATACCTCTACATTTTAAGAGAACAATGCGACGAACTGGCCTCGAAGTACTTAAACCAACTCAAAAAGATGATCAACTCTGAGCCTCTCACTCTGGATGCTCAACTCCGGGCTCTTGAAGATGGAACAGAGATGATCCACCAAATCTTTAAGCAGATTGGCTTTGGAGCAAACCTTCAGGAACTCATTCGATCTCACTGTTTGTTTATGCTCAAGATAATCGGTACTAGGCCTGACCTTGGTGCGGTCATCCATCACATCAAAAAAGTGAAGGGCGACTTCATTCCCCTCCACTCCACTTACACTGCTTTCACGTGCTGTGCTTTGGCTCAAAAGATGGGTTGGGCCTCAGAACTGACCTACCATAAGCTCTGCTTAGCATCGATTCTCCATGACTTGACCCTGGATCACTCGGAGCTGGCCCAGATCCGAACCCTAAAAGAAATTGACTTAGCCAAATCCAAGTACTCACCTGAGGAGATTCAAGCCTTAAGAGATCACTCTGAGGCCATGGCAAAATTGGTTCAGGATATGACCGGAATTCCACCAGAAGTTGATATGATTATCCGTGCACATCATGAACTCCCCGATGCCACAGGTTTTCCACTGCAGCTGAATCAAAATAAGATCGCCCCACTTGCTAGTCTTTTTATCTTTGGACATAGTCTCACTCAAGATGTCCTGATTGCTGGGGAGTATTTTGATCTCGAACAACACTTAAGACAGACCGAGAGCCAGTTTCAGTCTGGATTTTGTCGAAAGATATTACTCGCCATTCATAAGACGAATTAATCTCAACTTAGAGTTTTAGCGCTCTTCATCTGCTTGGATAAAAATGGCAACCTGCCCAAGGGGGGATGAGCTCTATCTCCTCCCGTGGCCCCGATCGCGATCTCACTAACTAAAAGTTTTTCATATAAATGGATCTTAAGATCGGATTTTCAGGAAAATAGCGAAAAGCCGTTTTTTCTAAAAACTCTTTTAACTCTGCTTTCTTTCCAAGAATACTTAAAATATTGGCATAATTCTGATATCCAAGAGCAGAGGCTCCATTCTTCACAGAGCGCTCAAAACAAAGCTCGGCTTGATCTAATTTCCCCTGACGCTGATACGCAGCTCCAAGGTTTGTCCAATTCGTCACCCACTGAGGAAAAAGCTCAGTTGAACGCTGAAAATAAGCACGAGCAATTTCAATCTCCCCCATTCGAAAGTACTCCACACCCACGTTATTGGCGAGGTAAAAGGAATCTGGCATCAGAGCCAAGTCATGCTGATACAGCTTCATTCCACTCTCCCAGTCCAGGGTTCTAGCGAAGGTACGCCCCCCCATCAGGAAGAAAAGAAGTAAAACGAAAGAGGTTTTCCAGTGAACCCTGATCTTCTCAAACCGACTTTCATACTGAAACCAAAGCTGAGCCAGGAACCCCAAAAGCCCAATGAAGGGAAAATAAAACCATCGATCGGCAACACTTCCATCAATGGCCACTAAGTTCGAATGGGCTCCCATACCGAGAATCAGCCAAATGAGAAAAAACCAGGTCAAAGGGGATTGACTTCTCCAAGCTAGGAAAACAAATCCAGAGAAAAACGAACCCACGACCAGCAGAGGTATAAAAAACTCTCTAGCACTGAACTCACTCACCACCCAATCTTGAACCAAGGTGAGTTCTTTGGGAAAAAAGAAAACCTCAATGTAGTGAGCAAAAACCTTAGGCATGGAAAGCAGTCTCACAGGTAAGGAGGCCCGGAGCATTTGACTGGAATTTGCCCCATGGGTCAGTTCTGCAACCCCGATCCTTAAAAACAAGTATAAGGCAATGACAGAAAGCGCCACACCCAGCCAAGAAGGCCACTTCTTTTTTCGGAATAAGCCACAGTAAAGGCCCGTGATCAGTAAAGAGAGAATTCCAGACTCTTTGGACAGCAAAGAGAGCTCCAAGAGTCCAAATAAGAGAAAATTCTCCGTCCAATTGCTCCAATAAGAACGCGTCATGAGATTTAAGGCCAAGAGCCCAAAAAAAGTAAAGAGGACGTCTTGAAGATCTGCAATGTGGACTACCGTCTCCACATTAATGGGATGAATCAAATAGACTGAAGCTAAGATCAAGGCAAAAAGCTCATTCTTCTTAAACTGATCAAAAGTTAAGAAAAATCTCTGAATTAAAAAGGCATTAAAGACATGGAGAATGAGCTGAAAAACATGGAATGGAAATGAAGTCCCTGAGATGGCCCACAAGAGGATGTAAGAGCAGGTCATGATCGGCTTGTAGTAAATCCCGCCCAGCTTTTTTGCACCCAGAGCATCCATCGTCGATCCCGTAAATGCATCCGGAATGGACCAGAGAGAATGAATCCGCTCGTTATTTAAGATCTGGTTTTCATCATCAAGTACGAAATCAAAGTTTAACGAATACCCAAAAACAATGAGAGCAAGGATAAAGAGCACAATCAGCACTCGACGTTGAGACGAAGTTAACAACTCTTTCATCGATCACTCCCCCCCTGGGCGATACCTAGGCCAAAAAATTAGGAAATTAGGACTCGTGAGATCGGATTGTCTCGTCTCCCACCCCTCTCAGTTTATCAGACATTCTATTTGTAGATCATTAATTTTTATTCATTTTATTATTGAATTCAATCTCGGATTCAATCCATTTGAAGAAAAACCAAAATCAACCCAAAACAGACTTCTTTCTTCCTCTCAATTCAGAGGGATGAATCCCATAGAATTTAAGCTTCGAGTACAAATGAGACCGATCCATCCCTAAAGCCTGAGCCATTTGAGTAATTCGCCCCCTCTGCTTGAAATAGGCCTCTTTTAAAATGGACTTTTCAAACTCAGCCACTTGATCATAAAAACCTAAGTTGCTCGACTGCTCGAGTGCTTGAAAACTCGCAGCCCTGAGATCATTAACTTGAGGGACCATCTGATCGGGAAGGTCATCCGGAGTGATCTCGTCGTGGTCAATCATGCTCGACAGATAAGTGATCAAATTGGATAATTCTCTGACATTCCCAGGCCAGGAATACTGAAACAGGTACTCAAAGGCATCCTCATTAAATCGTTTCGTCTTGAATTCTCCGAAGACTGTCTTCTGCTGAGAGAAAAAATAGTCAACTAAAAGAGGAATGTCCTCCAAGTGGTTTCGAAGAGGCGGAACCCCCAGGGGAATCACATTCAACCTCTGCAACAGATCTTCTTTGAAGAGTCCCTTTTTAACCAGGGAAAATAGATCCTGATTGGTTGCGCTGACGATCCTAAAATGAAGAGGGATAGCGCGAGAGGAGCCCACTCTTCTAATTTCTTTTTCTTCCAGTACGCGAAGCAATTTACACTGAACATCCCAGCTCATATTGGCAATTTCATCGATGTACAGAACGCCTCCATGAGCTTCCTCAAAGAGTCCCCTACGCATTCGATCGGCACCGGTGAAACTCCCCCTCTCGTGACCAAATAAAATACTCTCCGCCATGGAAGTTTGAATGGTCGAGGCATCAATGGCAACCCAAGGCTCAAGCTGTCCTCGCGGATCGCATTTTCTCATTTGCTTGGCAACAAGCTCTTTTCCGCTTCCGGTTTCTCCCGTAATCAACACATTGGCTTGAGCAACTTGTGCTTTGAGAATTCTCCTCTTCAGTTCCCTCATGGGTTCTGAGTTTCCAATCAAAGGGGATCGATTCAACGAAGAGATGATGGTTGCTTCGGGCACCTGCCCGAGACGCTGAATTGGACTTCTCAGTGCAGCGTTTCGGATGATGTCCATGAGAGGCTTGAGATCCAAAGATTTTAAAACGTACGCCTGAGCCCCCCACTGAATCAGATCTTGAGAGCAGGAAATTGCAGAATCACTCCCCCGGAGAACAACAGGCATTTGAGGGGCTTTTGCTTTGAACTTTTCTAGAGTTTGCCGCCACTGAAGCGATGGGATGAGTTGTGCATCAATAATGGAAAGCAAAAAAGACCGGTTTTGAAGCTGAGCCCAGACGGAGGAAATCTGGTCAGTAAAAAGAAAAGAAAACTCCCCTCCTAAAGCCAGCTGAAGGTTTCGGTAAAATGAATCGTCATGATCACAAATCAAGATCTGAGCCGAAGCAGTCATGGTCAAATCGCAGGTTCCAAAAAAAAATTCTCTATCAAACTTAAACCTACAATTCAACTCGACTTTGACTCCATTGGATCATTTTTTAATATCCAATTTATTTAATTGATAGTAATTTCAAAAAAAGAAACTAAGCCCAGATTCTTTATCAAGAACCCAGGCTTAGCATTCGATTCTAAAAATCAGAGTACTTTTCTTACTCGTGAGCTAAAGCACAACCCAGATTCTGAATGCAGCTTGCTCCCGAAGCCAAGCACTCTTCGTTTGCAGCCTGCTGAGTCTTCAGAACATTTCGGGCTTCACTGGCTTCAGCAAAGGTGTTTCCCGAGGAGTCCTGAGCGAAGCAGACCACAGGAGCACGAGCGGCTTCCAGATTGGGGTTTACTGAAGAACCTGAAAGATTGGCTCGATTATTTTTTAGGTTCACATGGCGACCTGTGCTCTCGCCATCTAACCACCAGCCATAGGTTCCATATCCATAATATGGATAATAGCTCGAGTAGCCATAATACGGGTAGGAGTAGTAAGGATAATACGACCCATAGTAGGAATAAGGATAGTATCCATACCCATATCCATAAAGGCCCCAAAGATCCGAGCGACCCATTAAGCTATTGGACTCAGTCCGAGCTGATCCGGGCTGTACCGAAGGTAAATCCAGGGGCTCATGATGAGGCTGAGCCACAAACTGAGCAAACTCAGTTGCGGGAAGAAGCTTTTCAGGCTTCTTATTGTCCGAGAGCACCCCTAAGTTCTGAGCAAACGCGCCTTGGGTTGACAGAAGCGCCAATCCGATCATTATAATTTTATTCATACGATTAAATTCTCCTTGAGGTTCATTTTTATGACTTCAACTGGATGAGTCAGAGATGTCATGATGATTTTTTCAAGTAACAAGTTTAGTGCCACGAAAATGAGACCCAAGAAGCGATCAAGAAAATCGGCTCAAGCAGAAAGCTTTTTAGAAACTCTGAGATTGAAGAAGATGAAAGATCTGATCCAAGTCTTGCGCCCGCTTCAGATCCGTAATCCAAGGAAAAGCCCGCCGAGCCCCCACAAAACCAAACCATTGCTTCACTCGTCTGGCGGTGAATTGTCGTCCCTGAGAAACGGGCAAGCTCAACTCTGCAAACTGTTCGATGAGCTTGAGCCAGTGCTCAGGTTGAGCCCCAAAGACTTGCTGGTCTTCTTCCTGAAAAGCCTTAATCCCCAGCCGAGTTGCAATCTGAAGCGGCAAAGAGGGGTCGGCTAAAGCGCCTCGACCGAGCATGAAGTGAATGCAGCCAGTTTTTTGCTGACACCGTAAAAAATCCTCAAAACTCCAAATATCCCCATTCGCCACCACCGGCACGCCCACGTTCCTTCTCACCTCACCGATGAAATCCCAGAACACCGGAGGAGCATACCCTTGCATCTTCGTTCGTGCATGAATGGTGAGCCACGAAGCGCCCCCCTTCACGGCAGCCTCTGAGGTTCGATAGATCTCATTAGGAAACTCCCAGCCCAGCCTAAGCTTAGCTGAGACCGGAATTTCCCCAGGTACGGCCTGCCTCACTGCAGAAACAATACGCTCAATTCGCTCAGGACTCCTTAGGAGCGACGCACCGCCATCGTGACGATTCACTGTCGGTGCAGGGCATCCAAAATTGAGATCAATAGCGGGAGCCCCAAGCTGCACTGCTTGAACAGCGCTCTTAGCCAGCCGCTGTTCATCCCCCCCTAAGAGCTGAATCTGAACGGGAACTTGAGCCTGAGTGCGGCACCCGGTTTTCAACTCGGGCACATGCTCTAAGTAGGTTCTTGCAGGTAGCAGAGACTGACTGATTCGAATAAACTCTGAGACGCACAGAGTAAACCCTCCCCGTTGAGTGAGCAGAGCTCTCATGGGAGCATCAGTCACGCCCTCCATAGGGGCTAAAACGAGAGCTGGCCGATTGGCTTGAATTCCTACTGCGTTCATCTCAAAAAACCCACTACAACTCCACTGGACTGATCTACCAAAGACTGCATCGCTGAGGCGGATTCATGGGCGTATTGGCCCTACAACCAAAAACCTGAGAAAATTCAGGCAGATTACTCAAGGGCCCATTGACCCTCATCTGAGGGGGTGAATGGGGATCAATCGTGAGTCTCATCCTCTCCATCTCAGGCCGCGTCTTTGCACACCACGTCTGGGCAAAATGAATGAAAAACTCTTTCTTCTGCTGTGGGGAGGCTTTTTGACCGAGACGTGCCAGCTGATCGAGCCAGGCGCGGTAAGCCGTCTTAATCCCTCCCATATCGGCAATGTTCTCTCCGGTCGTAAGCTTGCCATTCACATGAAGTCCTGGGGCTAACTCAAAGGCATCGTACTGCTGAACCACACACTGAGCTCCTTGCTCAAACTTTCGAGATACATCAGGCGTCCACCAGTCTCTTAAGCGCCCTTGAGCATCAAACTTTCGGCCCTCATCGTCAAAGCCATGCGTCAGCTCATGGGCCATCACCATGCCAATGCCAGCATAGTTGGCATGAAGGGGGGCCTGAGAGTCAAAAAACGGAGGCTGTAAAATCCCCGCAGGAAAAACCATCTCATTCATGGAAGGATCATAGTAAGCGTTCACCATAGAAGGGATCATCTGCCACTCGGAGCGATCTACGGGTTTACCAATCTTATTGAGCTCGTAGTTGAGATTAAAAACCTCTCCTGAAAACCGATTTTTTAAGTACAAATTGGGATCAATCCCATAGGCGTCGTAGTTCCTCCAACGATCTGGGTAACCCACCTGGTTGAAAATCGCAGCAAGCTTCTCAAAAGCCTGAGCGCGAGTGGGTGGATCCATCCAAGGATGAGTTGAAAGAGACTTTCCAAACGCCTCTTCAATTCCCAAAATCATGGTCTTGGCTTGTTTCTTTCCCTCTTCCCCAAACGTCAGATCCACAAAAGAACGCCCCAGAGCAAACCCCAGGTACTTCCCCGTTGCCTGAACGCAGCGCTTCCAGCGTGGGGCTAGAGTTTTTTGCCCCGAGAGCGTACGACCATAAAAATCAAACTCCTGATCCACAAGCCGTTGACCCAAGCCCGGTGAGGCTGCATGAAGGAGTTGCCATTTCATATAAGCCTTTAAGGTCGATTCAGAAGTCTCCCCTAAAGCCTGATTAAGACCCTGGAAAAACTCAATCGATTTCACATTGATAGCCTGAATCCCTGGAAAACCGAGCGTCTTCAGGTAGTCATCCCAGTTCATTTGACGACTGATTTTTTTCAAACCTTCAAGTTCAATGCGATGATAAATCTTCTCAGGATCTCTTCGATCCACTCGCTCCATGGACACTTGAGCCAATTTTTTTTCAAACTCAAAGACCTGAGCAGCCGATTTTTTAGCCTCTCGAACCTCTTCTCCGATCAGAACAAACATTTTTTCCAAATGCTCCTGATAGGCCTCTCGAATCTGAATTTTCTTAGGATCTGCGCTTAAGTAATACTGTCGATCTGGAAGTCCCAAACCCCCTTGATCGGCTGAGGCAATCATCTGACTTGGATCTTTTAAATCCTGTTCGGGATAAAAAGAGAAAAAGCAATCCACTCCAATTTGGTGCAACTGCGCCACCCAAGATAAAAGAGCGGCACGATCCTTCCACTCATCGATTCGCTTCATCCACTTTTGCAGCAGGGCAAAACCTTCCGTCTCAGCACTTTGCTCCTGCATGCAACTGAAGTAAAAATCCCTGAGCTTTTTCAAATCCGGCTGGTTGATCGAGCTTGAAGAAGTGGATTGGAGCTTTTCAGATCCCGTGAGTACTTCTTTTAAAAGCTGAAGGTTTCGCTCATCAATCTCGGCAAACCCCCGAGACCACTGAGCCCGATCCTCTGGAATCTCAGTCCGAGCAATCCACCCTCCGCAAGAATACTGGTAGAAATTCTGACAAGGATCAATCTTCGGATTCAAGGCCGATGGATCCATAGCCCCGTGGCTCCTCTGAGGAGATGAAGGCTTAATTTTGGCTGGACTAGCCCAGCTAGAGTGAAGATACGAGGAGAAAACCAGGATCGAAAAAAAAGAGGAACGGATCACCCCACTCCAAAGCGGCCTGAATTGATTTAATTTTCGCATGTTCTCCTCAGATTTTTACTTAGGATTTTTCGAATCCCACCCATCGAGTTTTTGACACAAGCGTCTCCGTTTGCTCTGATCCACACTGAGTCTATTCCAGTCAAAACGACATGCGTTTTGACTGAGATGCTTGAGCTTGAACCCAACACCCCAAAACCGGCCTCATCATACCTCTTGAGCCTGAGGCGACTCAAGAACAAACCAAGAGGACCGAAGAGAAACCAGGGAATAAAAACGCTCGTTTCTCTAAAAAATAGACCCAGTTCGATTGTTTCACCAAGAGTTCTAAACTCAACTGGTCAACAGACGGATTCCTAAAGACTGGTTTTTCCAAACCCTAAGATATCCACGTAAGTGACACCTGCTGCAAGCGATGAGGAGGGATGAGCGATTTGTTTTTTTATCCTGATTTTTTTCTTTTTAAACAGCTCTTTAAACTCGGATCGAGAAATCTGCTTTAAATCAAAATGTTCCGTCTGCTCCCGGAGCTTTTCCAATAAAACTTGATCGAGCCTGGGCTTGGGAGCGTTCAGCTCCAGAATGACTCTAAAACTTCCTAAGGGTTGATCCGGTAGATTCATGAAGTCCAGACTTTTATCTAAGTTACAGACTAGTTGCAAGGTTTTTTTAACGAAACGACTTTATTGTGTCGGCGAAAGTTTTTGATCGTGGATCAACTATTTACGCATCCAAAAGGAACAGAAGGTCACCAAAAGAGAAGCAGAAGACGGGCAAAGGCCTCAAAGCGATTACCCTCCGCGGACATCCCTACACTAGCCCCATCGATTTGCTGAACTCCTCACATCTCGATGGGGCCCTGACTCCCAAAAAACCCAGGTAGCCCTCAGCCCTGAGCAAGCGCTGACTAAGAAAAAAACCCACCCCTGGTTTAATCCAGCCAAGCTATGTTATTTTTCAGCCTTCGGAGACAGCTCCGTGGCCTGACCTTTGAGCTGATGCTTCATCCATTTCAAAAAATCAGCTCTCCTGCCAATTAGTCCCTCAATTTTTTCGGAAGCAACATAGGGCGCTAAAGCCTGTCGAATGGACTGATCTGAGACGTCCTGTAAATGACCGAAGATCCGATTCCCAGGATACAAACTCCGAGGATCAGATTTCGCCCGATCAACTAAACCATCTAAGGAGTTACAAAATAGCCCTTCATGATCAATTGCTACTGGTTGACCGTTCATTCGGAACATAAAGTTTTTCCTCTCAGGCCATCGGTCTCCAACTTGGGCAAGAAAATCGAAAAGCAGCAAAGAACTGGGCGCTTCACCTAAAAGTCTTCGATATCGCTCGTTCAATCCTTCCATACCACCGAGCGCTGCTGGATAATCTGAACGTTTTACAAAATGAATCCAAGGAAAAAGATCAACCGTTCGAACTCCATTGGAGTGTACAGTACTTGTGTCCCGAACAAAGTATTGAAGGGATCCCAGTTTGCCCTCGATTTCCCTTTCAACAGTCATTGGAACCAGGTTGAAGGAGAAAAGTTGATCAATCACATAAGCTGCAATTTCATTATCTCTTCCCCTCTCGAGAACACCGGACTTAAAAACTGCCTTTACTCCACCTTCTAACTCTAAAATTTCTGGTTCGTTAACTCCACCTTGAATGCCTACGCGACTCTTTGAACGAACGGGCGCCTCCTTGAGCAAACGATGTAAGTGAGCTTTCTCAGCAGACGCTTGATCACTTTTTCCAGAGCGCTCGTAAAGCCAAACTAACTCTTGAAGTAAATGATTCGCCCGATAGCTCGTTTCAAGACGAGCGAATGCCTCTCGATCTAATTGCTTACTTAAATCGAGTGAATCGCCTCCGTCGATTTCAATCATTCTGCTGTCAAGCGGGGTTAAGGCAATCTCTGTAAGCTGGGAGTTGACCTGGTGAACAACTTTATTCAATTGCAACAATTCGCCTCCCACTCCTGCTTTTGACCGAGCTAATTCGCACTGTTCAGCGACACCCTTGAAGAATCTTCTCTTTTCGCTCAACCTCGGATCAATGGGATCAGTCACCCGAATCAAATTCACGTCCTTCATTTGGAGGAAAATCTTGGCTAAATCTTGTTCTTTGGTCGATAACTTGGACAATTTCTCCATCAGTGTTTGTTGTTCTTCCAGTGAAAGCGCAAGTAACTCATCCTCACCACCCAGATGATTCATGGGATTAAATAAAATCCCTCTGATTTCACCAAAAATTTCATCCTTTTCAGAATGACTTAACTCTGGATGACCTAACTCTGCAGTTGCTTTATTAAATAGATACTTAATAAAGTTTTCTTGGCTTTTAGAATCCTTAATTTGAGATACGTCTTGTCGTTCGATCATAAACTCCCGGATCATGGCACTTTCAATGAGATTCTGAAGCACGGGAGAACTAAGACCTACTGATGGAACCAGCAAGTAATTAATAGAAAAAATTAAGCAAAAATAAACTTTCCAGTTAGAAGTTAATCTATTTTTATTTAATAATTTTTTCATAGAGATTCTCATGCCATTGAACAAATGCAGAATATAGGCCAGACTTAAGACTTCCGTAAGGATCTATAAAAACCGCGATCACGAGTCAAATTGTAATTATTATTAGAAACTTAATTTTCATTTTATTTAAAATACATAATTTTAGCTGAAATTATTAAATTAGCTCATCTATTTTTTTGACTGACTTCAATTTTTTTCCGAATCTGCAAACTAGTAGAGGTCAATTAAAATTGTTTCTCCAGTTCGGATACCGCCCTGTGTATATCTAGCCAGTCTCAAAGTCAATGCGCTCCCATTTGAGTAACCGGACCTTTTCCCCTCTGGCTCCAGCATGAAGCAACGTAAAAATAAAGGGGCAACCCACGGTTGAACTTTGCGCCTTCATTGCCTCTAATCAGGGCTGTCCGGCAAATAGCTAAATAAAATCAAAAGGTTGCATTCCTCCTGGTCGGGTGTATTGAAGATTTGCCTAAATTCAATAACAGAACCTGGAGAATGCAACCTTGATGTACGACCATGGCAAGAAATTTGATCTCTTTCAACTCATTCCTAGATCTGAGTTCAGTGAGCTTTGCAAAAAGTGGGAGATCGACAAAGGAGTACGTTCCTTTTCTACCTCACAACAGGTATGGACTTTGGTGATGACCTACTTGCTGAGGCTAGAATCTTTGCGAGAGGTAGAGCTGGCGCTAGGAGTTCCGAAGTCCACTTTGAGTGATGCTAATGCGACCCGACCAGCCGGTTTCCCCGTGTGTCAAGAAAGATGTCGCCTCTCAAATGTTAAGAAACCAGGGGCGATA
>JBMSSC010000025.1:0-25795 GCA_049424145.1 Bdellovibrionia bacterium | reverse complement strand
ATTCTAGTACCGAGGAAGCTCGGCGCTAACCTAGCTCGATGCCCCCATTTTTTTTCTTCTTTCGCCTCATTTACTACTTGAAATCATATTTTCTTGAAACCAATTAAACTAATATAATTTATTTTCTCTGTGTTAAGGGAGCATAAATCCCCAATTATTTCTCGCCGTTATAGTCCTACAGATCCTTCCATTTAGTTTTTCTCTTTAATTGCCGATAGTATTGATCAGGTATGGCAAATTGGACAAGACTGAACACGCGGAAGGTCGCCTCGATCGGGTTTTTCTTAGCTTCCTGGGGTGTCTCTGGCCTGTTGGCTTATGCTCATCCCACAAGCAACCCTACCCATCCCCATCCCCCAGTCGAGGGGAGCGCAGCACCCCTGCCTGCGTTCGAATGGTCGCCCGATCGTCAGCAGGCACTTCGGCACGCGCTTCAAGATGCCATCAAGGTCGTTCGGGCCAAGTCGGCAGCAGAATCCGATCGACAGATTGAGGCCCTCATCCAATATCAATCCTCGCTCTCTCCGAGTTCACGTGCCGCACCCACCACAAAAAAGGGGGTCGAGATTCCCACCGTGCAGGCCCAAATTGCTCATTTCTATAAGGAATTGGTCAAACAGCTCTCCGAAACGGATTCGAATCAAGCCCTCAAGACTGCAGCAAAAGCTTACCGAAATCATCTGATGGATGAGCATTCAAGTGAACAAAAAGGACATCAGGGGAGTCAAGCCTCTTCAGCGGCTTATGGGTCCCTGATGAAGGCTTTTGTGACCCACCTTCAGACTTTCTCAGGCGTGGAAAAATACCTTCAGGCGGCCCAGGCTTACGATGTGCTGATTGCCGACTATCTCCATTCTCGGCAAACGGGTTTGTCCAGAACCGAACAGAAAAAGAAATATGACGCCGCTCTTTTAGGCTATGATCGCCTGGTTCAAGCCTATCATCAGCTCGCCCTTGAGGACTTAGAAGAGGTTCAGCCTCAAAAGTCGGTTCAGTCTACAACTGCTACACCTGCTATCCCTATACTCGCTCAAGGAACTTCGAAGGCACCCAGTGCACTCTGTTTGCCCTCCCCAACTCGTGTGGAACCTCCTCTGAAATCTCTCGTCGCCGAAGTGGATAATGTGTTTTCCGTAGGAAGTTTGGCCGCGTCTACAATGCAAAAACTCGACTCTCCCTTGAGTCCCAAAAAAACCGAGGCGCTGCCTCAATCGTCCTCCATCTCTGCCTCTCTCCTCGATTGGATCGACTATGGACGAATGTTGGATCCTGATCTTGATCCTCCGGTCGATGACCTAAGGCGGTTAAGCGAACAGATGAAGAAGCTTCAGGTATCGCCACAAATGCGAGAGAGAAGTAAAAAGGACTTACAAATTCTCTCAGACTATCAAGTGGAGGCGAATCAATCGGTCCGAGAACTCATTGCCAACGCCATCGATTCCTATTACCACAAGCCTGAGCATCGGGGTGAGACTACGCATCCCCCAAGCGTGAAGGTCGAAGTGAGAGCAGGAGCCGATGGCAAGGGTGTGGTGTCCGTCAGTGATCAGGGAGTGGGAATGGGTCTGGATGATGTCGTCCGCTATTTGCTCACCCCTCATCGCTCCCGAAATAAAATGCTTGTGGATCATGCACAGGCATCTCAGGGGGTGACCGGACGATTTGGTCAAGGCTTTTTTTCGAATCTCGCTCTGCTCAAAACGGAGAACGACTTTCTAGAGATTCACACCCGCTCTCAGTCGTCCAAAGACGGATGTTTAAAAATTAAGATTCATCGAAAAAACGGCGAGCTCGTTACGGATTTGGATGAAATTCCTCACTCCCCTGAGTCTCCCTGTCAGAACCACGGGACTCAGATTCTGATGAGCTCGGCTCAATTAGACGAATCCTCCTTAAGACAAATTCAAAGTGATGCTGTGATCGGAAAGTTCAAGTACAACCAGAAGGCGGAGATCTTACTCAATGAAGCCCCCATTCGGAGTTTAGATCGTCCCCGATTAGAATTTCAGGCGGACCGCGCTCGAGTCAAAGTTTTTGGTGAGCCCCAGAAAGAAGGGAGTTCCAAAATCAGTGTTCTCGTGAATGGCGTAGTCATTCAAGAAGTTCCAATTTCTGGAGTTAATCTCTACCCTCATCTGGTGGTTGAGTTACCTGAGGATACTCCATTGACCTCCGATCGGAGTACCTTGGATTTCAGTTCGCCTGCAGCAAGAGATGTTTTCAAGGGGATCTTAAAAGCGATTGATGAACAGCCTGAGCAGAGTCGCTTAACTTTGATCAATAGCTTTTATCAGTTTTTGTTGAGTAAGGATAATGCCAGTTCTATTTTGAATGAATGGATTCCAAAAAAATTTGGACACTGGAAGGTCTTACCCGCTGTGGGATCTTTAAAAGATATTCAAAAGCTGAAGGAAAAAGAGGGTAAGGCTCTCGTGGAGATCAACTTTAAAAATCTGGTCCACTCTGACCTCTACGAAGATTTAGTCGACCCTCCCTCGGAGTCGCTGATCTTTCTTCCCATTCAATTAACTCCTGGGAAAAAACTGGACGGAGTCATGGAGGTCGCAAAATCTGGCTCAAAGACCTTTGTTTTGGTGGACTCTCATGTGGACCCATCTCATCCGCTTTTACGAAAGACTCTTGTAGAGCAAGCTCGAGACATCGCTTCATCTGATCAGGGTCTCTTCGATGTTCAGCAGCAGATTAGCAACATGTATAAGATTCCTCCAAGGTATTCAACTTTTAAAAATGAAAAAGAGAAATCGCTTGCGATCGAGAGGGAATTTCAGGGTTACTTTTTGGGAGTGTCTAAAGAGGTTCTTCGCGATCTCCTGATGAAAAAAGAAGAAGAAGAGGAACGTCAGCGTAGTTTAGACGAGTTTTTTCGTGGTTTCTATGAGTCCTCAGGAATAGCAGGAGTCAAATATCAGCCTTCTCATGGTCCGGCCAAGGTAATGGAGATTTATCAAAACCTGCTATGGCAGTTTACAAAATCAATTCGGCCCGGGGCATTGAATTCAGTGAAAGATAAGAATGATTTGGATGAGTTTTTTGCTCGGATCTTTCCAGTCAGAGGGTATGAGAACGGGCTTGAGAGTAATAAAGATATCTTCGGAGCAGCAAGGCTGCAGAAATACCTTGAGGATCATCCATCTATTGGTCTCCATGACGTCTTAAACGAATTTCGTCTCTTAAAAGCGGCGGGAAAAAAGATCGATGGAGAAAATCTCATCTTTCTTTTATCTGCTCGGCATTTGCTTGAACCCCCGAAGATCTTCCGCATAAGAGAGTTAAGGTACTTTGGTATTCCTCACTTGGGTGGAGTATTGAAAAATGAGACGAGACCCGTTGATTTTGAGCAGGAACAAAAAATGTTGAAGGATTTGCCTCCCTATTTGTCGGATTCGGTAATTCGTTTTTTTTCTTCCGCACCCGTTCATCAACTGCCCTGGGATCGGGGAGGATTTGCACTTCTTCAAAACGCTCTCTGTGGTTTGAAGTTTTCAAGCTCGGGTTCGGATGAGTTGACAAAGCAGTTCTCGAAGAATTGTGTTGAGATATTGACCAGTTCAGAGGGTGTCTCTGCGATTAGTATTGACCATAACTACAAGTGCACAAATCAGATTATTAATCATCTCTTGGAGAAAGGTCGATCTCCAAGGTCTCTCGAGGATGCCTACCGAGATTTTGGTCCGATCCGAGCGCATGCTGATTGTAAACAATTCGCTCCTTATTTAGATGCGGTTTTAAATCCAAGTCTACAGGTACCTGGAAGTGAGAAGTTTCAAGTAGGGTTTTCCCCGCCGAGCAAGAGCATTCCGATTTCTGAAAATCTGGAGGTAAGAAAAGTGCTGGGGCGCGACTCCTTTCTGATTCAGAAGGAGTACCATGTTGCCTCCAATCAAAACCCAAACGAGTATTCTTGGGTTTATGAGATCTTGAAAAATGCAAATGAGGCAAACGCAAAGAATCTCGATGTGAAAATAGGGTTCGATGAGTTGTCGACGAAAAATGTCACTGTTTCGATCAAGGATGATGGCCATGGAGTGGGGTTGGGTCGAATGTCAGCTTTTTATATTCCCAATTTGACCACAAAAAGTCGAGCTGATGGGGATATCAATTTTGGGTGGGGTTTTTTCACGCTGTTTAAGTACTTTGATGAAGTTTTGGTCGAATCGAAGAAAGAGGGTGAACCTAAAAAGAGTCGTATCTATTTGACGAATACCGATCAGGTCTTTCGGTTTCACGAAGAGCAGGTTGATGATGCATCAGGGAGTCCTGGGACTGAAATTCGAGCGAGAAAATCCAAGAAGTTCTCTCCTTTGGAGTTTTCCACGCTTACCGAGCGGTTTCAATCCCTGAGAGACGCTTTTTCGGGGGACCTGAAGATTCATGGGGACGACCGATTCTCTGCTGCCCGAGGGAAGAAAGAAGTGATTCAATCCAATCATCAAGTCCACTTAGCAAATGATCCATCGCAAGGTGCAAAATTTAATTTAGTCAAGTCTTATCAGAATGCGGGCAAAGTCTGTTACAATGGTGCGCCTCTAGCTGATCTTTCGATTGTGGGTTTTTTTCCAGAGATTCCAAGTTCGAAAAAAGCCAAGTTTGAAAGTCTTATTTCAGATCTTAGGCTCGACCTAGATGATGCTAACCTTAAGCAGCTTCCAGGTCGATCTGGCTTTGTCGATCCGTCAGTTCATCCTTTGATTCGAAGTCAGGCCAGGGATTTGGTGACTCGAGCACTTCGCTCAAAATTAAATGACGCTAGAAATTTATATGTTTCAGATGAAGAAGTGCACGGTCTGATGGGGTATGATTATGGATATAACGTCGACCGAGGGGGATATCGTGAGAAGATAAACGCCGCGCGAGGTTTGCGAGCCCAGTACATGAATTCACTGAGGGATTCGGCTTCCAAGAAGGATTCGAAGACGATTTTAGATATTTTTTCTGACGATCCTTCCTCCCACTCCGATCGACTGACGATGATTCAGCTTGCGGCACCGATCCCTTTTTTAAATTCAACGGATCCATCCCGGTCAAAGGACTCATGGGACTTCTTTGAGCTATCTGAACAGGTTTTTCAAATCCTTGAGAAGGAGGCAACTCCATTTTTAAGTCAGGGCTACGGCTATTCTGTACAAGACGATGTGAGCAATCTGATCAAAGAACAAATTCTCAAGAAAAGAAACGTCAGCTCTTTAAGTTCCGATGATCAGAGCCATTTGAAGAATGTGATTTCGAGGATCGTCCGTCCTTATTTTAAACAGAAGGAAAAAGAAGCAGAACTGCAGGCGCACTTGGCTAGATTGGACCCTGAGTTTAAGGAGCACACCGCAAAGCCTGCCAGCGATTCGAAGGAGATGAAATCCCTTCACCAGTCCGTTACTAAGCAACTGGGGCTCGATGAGGAGCAGATCTCGAAGTGCACTGGTCATCTCGATCAGTTTTTAGTGAAGATTGGCAAGATCATGGGTCCGATGAATTCGCTCCAAATTCATTATTATTCGAGTTCTGAAGATTCAATGGCTCGGGCACGTCAGGGCCAAAGCTCAGAGCCTCGAGTGATTGAGGTCAATTTGGTGAGCTCCGCGTTTAAATCCTATTGTCAGACGTTTGCTAAGGAAGGATCGGATCCCTTGGGTCACGATCTAGAGCTCCAGGCAAGCTGGATTAATACCTTGACCCATGAGTGGACTCATACTGAGGAGAGCGCAGGAGCCGTGACTCATACGAACGAGTTTTTTAAACGACAACAGGCCCACATTTTTCAGGTGCTCAGCGCGTTTAAAGCCCCGGTCGCCACTTTATCAAGGTCGTCTCACTTGAGCCGTTAAGCCAAATCCCTGAATCCCAGGTAGGGGTTAGTCCCCATTTTTTTAAAACCCAAGCACACGGTGTTTTGATTTTCTGCTATAACGGAGTAGAAGAGTCATTCAGCCTAGTCAGTTCAGCTCAGATCAGTGGGTGATGAGTGTGAAGTAGAATTTAGAGGGCGAGCTTGGATGTGGACTGGACCCCTCCCCTCAAATGCATCCGGTTCAGCCCTAAGGTTAAGGATTCAATGGGAGTTCAGCAAAAACTCAACTCAATTCTGATTATCGCAGAGAAGCCCTCGGTTGCTCGGGATATTGCCCAGGTCGTACGTGCAACCCAGTCGCATTCCGGGTACTTAAGCGGCAATGGATACCTGGTGAGTTGGGCCCTGGGGCATTTGGTCACGATCCCGGAACCGTATGAGATCAACCCAGACTGGAAAATGTGGAGAAAAACGACTCTTCCCATGATTCCCTCTTGCTGGCCTCTGAAGGTTTTACAAAACACGGAATCTCAGTTTGAACTACTCAAACGCCTGATCCATCAATCCCGATCCCTGATCTGTGCTACCGACGCTGGCCGGGAAGGGGAGTTGATATTTCGCTACATCATTGAAATGGCAGGGTATCAAGGACCTTTTCAGCGCCTTTGGATCTCCTCGCTGACCCCGCAGGCCATTGAAAAAGGGCTTGAGCAGTTGGCTCAGTCGAATCGTTACGATGCCCTTGCCGATGCCGCTCGTGCCCGGAGTCGAGCCGATTGGTTAGTCGGGATGAATTTCTCTCGGGCCTATACATTATCCACAGGTGAGCCCTTTTTTGTGGGGCGCGTGCAGACCCCCACGCTTGCCATTGTGGTGGCGCGGGATTTGGAAATTCTGAACTTCAAGCCTGAAACCTACTTTGAGCTCACGGCCAGTTTTGAGAAACAAAAGGAGGCCATACCTGATTCAGGGGCTCAGCCGACCTCCTACTCGGGCACCTACTGTGGGAGTAAAAAAGAGCTTGAACCTCAGTTACACAAGGAACTCTCCTCACTGAAGCCCAAGCGTTTTGCTGCAGACGGAAAGCAGGCTCAAGCGTTAGCCGAACTCATTCGTCGCGGTGTGGCTCAGGTGTTTCGTCTTAAGACAAAAGAGGTGAAAGATCCTCCGCCCCTCCTCTATGATTTAACCGAGCTTCAAAGGCACTGCAATCGCCTGTTTGGATTCTCAGCCGCAAGAACGCTTGAGATTGCTCAAGCCTTATATGAAAAGCATAAGCTCATTAGCTATCCCAGGACGGATTGTCGGGTGCTCTCCAGTAGCGTTGCCGACACTTTGCCGAGAATCGTTGAGCAAATTCAAGCTCCCTATGCCTCACTCCTGGTGGATGCAACAGGTCAAGTGAGCTTATCCAAGCGCTTTGTGAATGATGCCGAGGTCAGCGATCACCATGCCATAATTCCCACGGAAGTGTCTCGATCTTCGAAGCCTTTAAGCTCTGATGAGGATCGAGTCTACGACCTCATCGCGCGGCGGCTGCTGTCAGCATGGCAAGAAGATCACATCACGTCTCTCACCACCGTCTTAACCGAAGTTCAAGTCCCCGAAGACTCGCCGGAGGAGTTTCACGCCCATGAAGCGCTATTTCTCACCCAAGGGATGACGGAAATTCAAACCGGTTGGAGAAGGCTTGAGATCAAAGGACAATCCGATGCGTTTCAGCGGCGCTTGCCGGCTTGGATCCAGGAAAAACTAGAAGTTCGGGTTCAAAAAGCCCAAGTGGATCAGAAAAAAACGACTCCCCCTCCTCCTTTAACTGAGGCCGCGCTCCTTTCTGCAATGGAAAATGCAGGTCGCAGGATCGAGGATCGAAACCTCGCAAGAGCCATTGAAGACTGTGGGATCGGAACTGCCGCCACGCGTGCTGCCATGATTGAAACCCTCCTTTCGCGAAACTATCTGAAGCGAGAGGGAAAAACCCTTCGAGCCACAGACATGGGCATTCGCCTGATTGAGTCGGTGGATGATTCGATTAAAAGCCCGGAGCTCACTGCGCGATGGGAAAAGGACTTAGCCCTCATTCAAGCGCAGAAGAAAACCCTCTCAGCGTTCATGGCTTCTTTGGAGAACGAAATTCAAAAGCAAGTCACGCAAATCCTAAGCCAACCGCCTAAAACCCTCGCTCATCTGCCTGGAAGAGATCCTGAGTTCTTAGGGGCTTCTTCCGGGGATCTCAAATCGGGGCTCGCCTCTTCGAATGAAGGCCGTTTCAACTCTCAGGATGCCTCCCTAGTTGGCTCACCTCATGCCCAGAACCAAGCCTCCTTAAGAGTCCAAGCCTCAGGCCAGCAGAGTTCGTTGGACCCAAAAGACCTCCAGGCATTGCTCAAAGCGCGGTTTGGATTCGATCAGTTTCGACCCCATCAAGAGGCCGTCTGTCGCGCTGTACTGCAGGGAGCTGACGTTCTATTAGTCATGCCTACGGGCGCAGGAAAGTCCCTTTGTTACCAATTGCCTGGCTTAGCTCGGGGTGGAACCACCTTAGTGATTAGCCCTTTGGTGGCACTCATTGAGGACCAGGTGGAGAAACTCAATCGAATGGGCCTGCGTTCCGAGAGGATTCATTCGCTTCGGGCTAAATCCGATTCTAGAAAAGCATGTCAAGATTACCTCTCTGGCCAGCTGAACTTTCTCTTTATTGCGCCTGAGCGCTTAGGGGTCCCGGGGTTTGTGGAGATGCTCGCTCGTCGCCCCCCTGCGCTCATTGCCGTAGATGAGGCTCATTGCATCTCTCAATGGGGTCATGATTTTAGGCCCAGTTATCGGCTCTTAGGGAGTCGCCTTCAGGAGCTCAAGCCCGCACCCGTCATCGCATTAACGGCAACGGCGACCCCGTTGGTTCAGACTGATATTGCTACTCAGCTTGGGTTTCAGAATGAGACGCGCTTCATTCAGGGTTTTAGAAGAACCAACATTGCGATCCAAAATTGGGTCGCTCAACCCAGTGAACGCCTTGAGCTGGCGTTAATGATTTTAAAAGGAAAAGATCGACTCCCTGCGATCGTCTATGCCCCCACTCGAAAGTTGGCCGAGAGCCTCACGGCTGAGCTGAAGCGGCATTTTCATGTGGAGGTTTATCACGCCGGAATGTCCTCGCAAGCCCGGGATCAGACTCAGAGCCAATTTCTGGCAGGACGTTTAGAGGTGGTCGTTGCCACCGTGGCCTTTGGCATGGGGATTGACAAGTCGAATGTCCGAACCGTCATTCATGCAGGCCTTCCAGGGAGTGTCGAAGGCTATTATCAAGAAATTGGTCGGGCCGGACGCGATGGGAAGCCTTCGGTTGCAGTTCTCCTTCACTCGTATGCTGATCAAAGAACGCATGAGTTTTTTTTCGAGCGAGACTATCCCGACGTGAGTCTGTTGGCTGCGATCTATGACCTCTTAAGTGAACAGAAACAGCCTAAAGATTGGATTTTAGCTCAAGCTCAAAAAAAGGTGAAGAAGCTGGACCCCGACTCTTTTGACAAGGCGCTTGAGAAACTCTGGATTCACCAGGGCGCTTTAATCGATCCTGAGGAGAATATCTCTCAAGGGAGTCCTCAGTGGCAAAATGCCTACCTCGAGCAATATCGCACCAAGCAAAAGCAACTCAAGCAGATGGTCGCATTTACTGAAAAAATGGAGTGTCGCATGAAAAATCTCGTGCGTCACTTTGGAGATCAGATTGACTCAGGTCAAAACTGTGGAGTTTGTGACTTTTGTGACCCCGACTCCGAGCACTCTCAGAACTCGATTCTGAAGCAAGGAGGTGCCCTCAATGAGGGGGTCACCGAGCTTGAAAAGCAGATCATCTCCGCTGTGATGGTTTCCTTAGTTGGCCAAAGCTTGATTCCAGTGGGGCGATTGTTTCAAGAAGTTCAAGAAATGGCCCCGAACACGGAACGAAATGAGTTTGAGAGGATTTTAAAAGGTCTTTCGCAAGCCCGATGGTTGGAGGTCAGTGAAGAGACGTTTCAAAAAGGAGCCCAAGAAATTACCTATCGCGCAGTATCGGCGTGTGCCAAGGGTCTGAGCGCAACGGCTGCTGACTTAAAGAAAATCCGCTTACCCTTTACCTCGGGAAAAACTCACTTACGCTCCGCGTCGTCTTCCTCTAGGTTGAAGTCCAAAACTCACTTAAAATCCCAAAGCAGCAAGAAGGCCTCCTCGCTGGCCTCTTCCCGTAAGCCGTATTCACGATTTCAGGAGACGGAGTCCTCTTCCGAGCGCGGCGTCTTTGAAGCCCTCAAGTCGTGGCGCTTGAAGCTTGCACTTGAACGAGGCGTTCCTGCGTTTCGAATTTTAAGTGACCGAGTCTTGCAAACCCTCGCCGTGGAGAAACCGAAGAACCTTCAAGAGTTTCGAAGCGTTAAAGGAGTCGGACCTAAGGCTGAGACCCTCTATGGAAACGAGATTTTACGAATCGTTCAGTCCATTCAAGTCGACTAAGTCTCGGGCGAACGGCAAGCAAACCGTTGATTTCTTTAGCTATCCGTAAAGAGTTTGCTTCTGAGTCCCTTTTGAATCTTCTCTTCAATGGCTTTTGAATTGAGGCAGAGCGCATCGGAGATCTCTTTCAGCAGGAGTTTAAACACATTCTCTTTGAACTTTAATAGGTCACTTGAGGGAACCATCTGTTTTTTAGCCAGGACGTAGAGAAAACTGGCTACCTTAGCCAGTCCCTCGCCCCCTTCGATTCGGATCGTGTTTTCGAGTTGGGGCTGAAGGGTGCTCCAAGGTTCATCTAAAAGTTTAAAATAATACTCCCTGCTCATCAGGATCTGAAGAGCAGCCTCGGCTTCGGGCTGAGACATTGCGGCTCTCAAGCCCCGTTCTTGAGCATGAGCAACGGGAACCCAAATGGCAGGCTCTTGTTTTTGAGAACGAGATAACGGGGCCTTTTTAAGCTCAAGTTTGTAAAAGTCAATCGGTACCCCACCGATGGTTCGCGTCTCTCGTCCTGCGAGGTAGCACTTTCCATGCATTGCATAAATGACATAAGTGCCGGGAAGAAACTCCGTTTTTTGGATTTTCTCTGGACTGTAGGTTTCCATGTTTTCTCCCCTTTTTTGAGGCTCAATTGAGTCTCTTTGTTTATTCTTTTTTTAATTTTATTAAATTATGATTGAGAATCAGCTTAACTCAAGGCGTAAAAATGTCTTCATTTAAAACTAGCAGAAGGATTGGATCCGGGCAATTAGCCTTTTATTAAACTACTTGATTATTTAGAGAAAGTGTCAGAAAAATAAAGGTATGGGACGAGGCAGAAAAAATAAAGCTCAGAAAATGAAAAACAGAAGACGTCAAGCTGCGAAGAAGGCTCGGGTCAAAAGACGCCGACAGTCGGTGCGCAAGACTCGCTAATCGGGGAGAACCCCTCTTCGTTTTTACTCTGATTCTTCATGAAGAAAGCGACCTCTCTTTGTAGAAAAGGGAAGCTAGCTGGGCTGAGGCACGCATTTTTGGACTGGGTACTTGGTGTTTCAGGCCGTCGGTTGTGATTTAGAGTGATTAGCGGGGTTTTCAGTCTTTCGATGTTTGGTTTGATGGGTGATCTCACTTGAGAGTCGAATATTAGACTTTTCTCAGGTGGAGTGTCTTCTCACCTTCTTGTAGCCATGGATTTGACGTTAGAAAGATAGGAATGCTTCTGCTTCTTCTCATTCGTATTCTTTATTTCCTGCGGTTAATGGTTTTTTTCACTTCAGATTAATGAACGAATGATTGAACCCTCTGTGTTTTATTATTAAAAGTGAATTAATCAGGTTTTTTCTATTTAAATCTCTTTTTGATTTAAAAAATAATTCGATATAGAATGACGAGATAGAAGAATTGAAACTGGTTTGAGAACAAGGATTGAAAGGAAGCGGTATGCAATTCAAACGAACTCAGAAGAAGGTCCATTTGAATCAGACGGTAGGCATTAGTTTGCTCTGTTCATCGCTTTTAGCTTCCTCTCCTAGTTCAGCTCAAATCATGTATCCGGCGATTCCTCAGGGGCAAAGTCCCGTAAGCCAAGAGCGTGAAGACCTGATTCTGAGGCGAGATAGCTTACAAAAAGAATTGGGAAAGTGTGAAAAGCTCATCAAAACCAATAAACTCGATATTGAAAAGAAGAAATTAGCGATTTCTCATTCGGGTTTAATGAATCGAGTGAAAGCGGGTGCCTATGAGGCGATGCATGGGGGTTGTCAGAGCAAATGTCACCTCACTCCAAATGAAGACAACTGCCTTGCTTCGGATTTTCAGTATTCTCGATTTCGAGTCTCTTCCGCGGCTGTAGAGTCTGAAGAGAATGAATCTCAGGGGGGTAGAAAGGTTGCTTCTTTGGATTCAGCCGTGAAGTCAGATCCCTCAGTAAGTGCTGACGATATTAAAATTCAGATTTCGGATAGCACTCCGAGCGGATTGCGAGCAGCCTCTGAGCCGAATTTGGGTGCTGCTGAAAAGGTTCCGTTAAATAAAAGAACGGACTCCTTACCTGCCGGCTGGGCATCTGCCGCTTCACCGATTCAAGCTGCGACTTCCGATGCTTCAAAAAAAGTGACCTCAGCGAGAGCAGTCTCTGCCCCTGGAGTAAAAAGTGCTGGTTCTGCTGGAGGGGCACGGACTCTTCCGGTAAGAAGGGCTTTTTCAGCTGCCGCTGTGACGTCCGGTTCTGCGTCCAATTCAGTCGGGGTTCAGGTTGAGCCGGGAGATCGTCCAGAGGACAGTTCGAAGGGTGTTTCGGAGGTGGGAAAAACGGGGGCTGACGCGAGCAATCCGCTTAATCCAAATCTTTGTGAAGAGATTTTTGAGAGCTTCAAGCGTGAAGACAAGATCGAGGAGATATCACCTCAATGCAAACGGCGTCTCATGAGCTGTTTTCCCACCCAAATCGGATTTGAGATTCGTGCACTGGAAATTCAAAATAAAGAATGCGAAGAAACGAATTCTAAGATTCAAACTGAGATTGCTGAAATTAAGGCCGAGCTTAAAGATAAATATGGTTGCGTGAATTGTACCCAAAACACCTCTGCTACCGGTGGGTCCGTCGTAGGCGGCATGGGATATGGTTTTGGGATGATGGGGCCTGCAGGGTTTGTGAACCGAGTTCCGAGCAAAGGGGAAGTTGCAATGGGAGTCATTGCAGCGCTGACTCCTGCGATGATCGGAGGAATGAATCTCGGTGCTTACGCCATTGGTCAGAACGCCTACAGCAACATGTACAGTAATTACATGAATAATCAGAACGGGATGTATAGCGCATACGTAGACGCCAATAATTGGGTAGGTGTGCCTTCGATGCCTGGTTTCCTCTCTCCTCCTGGTTATATGGGTGGGTTTGGCTTCATGGGAGGTCCTCTGGGTGGTATGGGTCTCGGCCTAGGTATGGGCATGGGAATGGGAATGCCCGGGATGATGATGGGCATGGGAATGGGAATGCCCGGGATGATGATGGGCATGCCAATGGGCTTAGGCATGGGGATCGGAATGGGCGTTGGGATGCCTGGAATGATGATGGGCATGCCAATGGGCATGGGAATGGGAATGCCCGGGATGATGATGGGCATGGGAATGGGCATGCCGATGGGCTTGGGCATGGGCTTAGGAATGGGAGTCGGAATGGGCATGCCTGGAATGATGGGCATGGGAATGGGGATGCCGATGGGGACGGGCATGGGCTTAGGAATGGGAGTTGGAATGGGCATGCCTGGCTATACCGGTTTTCCTGGGGCCGCCATGGGAATGGGGATGCCTGGGATGATGATGGGTACGGGAATGGGTCTTGGTGCACCTTTCGGAATGGGTGGTATGCCTGTGAGTACCATGCCCGTTGGGGGTGGCTTCGGTATGGGAATGGGTATGGGCGCAATGCCCTACGGAGGCTTAGGGTATGGCAATCCTCAGTACCAATCGATGTTGAATGCTCAGATGATGCAAGCCAGTATGGCTCCACAGTATGCGATGCAAAATCAGGGCGATATGATGTTGGCGCAACAGCAACTGATGCAAGCGCAACAGCGTTTACAGCAGCTACAGATGGGTTCCTTCTCCATGGGGATGGCAATGGGTGGATTTAGCATGGGCTACGGCATGGGAGGAATGGGTACATTTTAAACTTCAAACTGAGGTGGGATGAAAGAGGAGTTAAGGGGCTTCTCTCCTGTTGGCTCCTCTTTCATCTGGTATCGGTATTGTTGGCCCCCATGCTTTACAAGTCTGATCTCGGGGCGAGGGCTCGTTTTTTGTTTGAAGATTATTTAGGTTTCTCAGGGCTCATGGCGGAGTGGGGCTTTTTCGCTCCCGAGCCAGGATTCGCAGCTGCGCTGGAGTGGGAGGCTCTCAACTCTGCCGGGCAAGTCATTCAACAGGGAACTTTGCCGACCTCACCTGATCCATATTTTTTTAGAGAGCGCCAAAATCGAAGAATCACCGTCGTGCGGTTCATGTACGGTTCTTCTTATCGCTATGAGAAAATGATGGTTCCCTACGTTTGCTCGCAAGTGCCTCAGGCCAAGTCGGTTCAGATTTGGCAAAAAGCGGAGCACCCTCTGGCCTTAACTCAAGCCAGCCGCAAACTTTCCCAGCCAGGGTCTTTAAAAGAGTCTCTCTCCTCAACCGATCGTCAATGGATGGTCCATAGTTTTTGTGAGCAGAAAGAAGGATAGCCCTTGAGATCCCTTTACGCCCGTTGGGATTCGTTCTGGTTTCAGTCTCCCGCTCAAAAACAGGGGATCGTGTTTCGATTTCTGGTCGGCTTCATGTTGTTTTTTTATTTCATCAGCCGTTCTTTCGATTTGGAGGATTTTTACTCCGATCGAGGGCTTTTGATGCTCTCCAATTTGGCCGAGGTGATCAGTCCTTATGCTCTTTATTCGGTTTTTACCGTTTTAAAAGGGACTTTTTGGCTTTGGTTTTGCCATATTCTGCTCTTAGGAAGTTTGCTCGGCATGGCCTTGGGGGTTTATCCCAGGCTACTGGCTTTTGTAGCCTTCCTACTTCACCTTTCATTCTTACATCGAAACCCTGTGGTGGCCTACGGGGTAGACTCCGTTGCGACTTATTTTCTTCTTTATCTATCTTTTGCGGACGCAGACCCAAGTGCAAGGGGTTATCGAAGGATCTTCAATTCCTTGTTTCTGCGTTTAACTCAGGTTCAGGTGTGCATTATCTATTTTTATTCGGGAATTCTTAAGCTATCAGGGACTCATTGGTGGCGAGGTGAAGCCGTCTGGGATGTTCTTATGAATCCTGCACTCGCGCGGTGGGATTTTAGTGCTTTGGGCAGTTACCCTGCTTTGCTCGCCGTGTCAAATTATGTGATCCTATTTTGGGAGATCTACTTTCCCGTGCTTGTTTGGAGCCAGAGTCTGAGACGTCCAATGCTCCTCTTAGGCGGGGTTCTTCACTTGGGAATTGGGGTCGCTCTCCAATTGCCCTACTTTGCTGGTCTGATGATGGTGTCCTATGTTTTGTTTTTTACTTCACAGGAAATGGATTGGCTTCATCATCAGCTGAAAAAAATCATCCCTTTTTCTGCAAATCGACCTCAGGTTCTTCCTTGCTCTACCGATGAGATCATTGTCTAGGCAACGAGGACTTTGGTGGGTAATCGAGGCTTAGGCGACTTGACTGAGGACTGCTTGCACTTGCTGAAATTACTGAAGTTGAGGTGATTTCGGGTACAGCAACAGGTGTGGGTAGTCCTCGTCCTTTTTTCTCCTATCCCTCCATTCCCGATCATGGTAAAAATTCCAGCAATTCTGATTGTTCACCGGATAGTCGGTTAAATCAGGGAGGAGATCCATGATTACGCTCAATCACATTGGAATTGCAGTGAAAGACCTCCCTCAAATGAAAAAGCTGTTTTCAATCCTCGGTCTTACGGTGGAGCACCAGCAAGCGGTCTTAGAGCAAGGGGTGATGACTCATTTTCTTCCTCTGCCTGAAACCAGTACTCATCTGGAGCTTTTAGAACCCTTGGATCCTCAAGGGACGGTCGCACGGTTTATTGAAAAAAAAGGTCCGGGCATTCATCACCTGGCCTTTTGTTTTTCTGCCGGTGAGCTTGAGCCGATTTTAAACCAGTTGAGGGCAGAAGGGTTGAGGCTGATTTATGAAGCACCTCAGCCAGGCGCCCAAGGAATGCGTGTGAATTTTATTCATCCAGGGGACGCCGGCGGTATTCTGATTGAGCTCATGGAGCCAGGTTAGTATACTGATAAGACTTATGCCCATTCGTCTCACTCCGGCTGTGAAATGGACAGCTGTTCTTTGTTTTGTGACTTTTCTGATTCAACAAACGGGAGACCAGTTTTTTGGAACCCATCTGTTGGAGGTTCTGGGTCTCACTTTCAGCGGCGTGATGCATCGCCTGCAGGTTTGGCAGATCCTCACCTACTCATTGGTGCATCTCGATGTGATGCACTTGTTTTTTAACTTGCTGATGCTCGCTTTTGTCGGCTCGGAGCTTGAGCAGACCTGGGGAACTCCTCGTTTCATCCGGTATTCCCTTTTTTGTGTCCTGGGCTCGGCCCTTCTTTATCTTTTGATTCAAAGCGTGTTCGGCCATCATTGGGCTCCTTTGGTCGGGGTTTCCGGTGGCATCTATGGCCTTTTAATGGCCTACGGCCTTCTTTTTGGAGATCGGGTTTTGCTTTTCATGATGCTGTTTCCCATGAAAGCCAAGCACATGATTTGGATCTTGGCTTGTATCGAGCTGATGAATTCCGTGTTTTCATCCGGCAGTGCGGTGGCAGGATTGGCTCATCTCGGGGGAATGGCAGCAGGACTGGCCTATTTCTGGGGGCAGAGGGGGTGGAGGAGTATGAGCTGGGCCAAGACCTGGAGTGGGGCCTCCCAAAAGAGAAGTTCCAAGTTCCACTCCCGCTCTGGACAAAAAAAACGGCGGCAGGCGCAGCACTTAAAGCTCGTCCCCCCGGCTCAGACGGATTTTGATGGAAGCGATGATTCTGACTCAGGAAATCATCCCCGAACTTGGCACTGAAGACCCTCGGCTGAAACCACTTGCCTGCGCTCCTTCACTCCGGTTCTTTCAGTCCAGGGCTGAGGTTAGGATTGACAGCGGGGCCTGGACCGATTTATCAATGCGCTATGGCACTTTTACATGATGCAGTGGATTTAAAAAGATTAGATGTTCGATTGATTGAAAAAAATATCGCTCGAGGGGTGATCAAGAAAGAAGACGTAGAGAAAGCCCTGCACGCGCTCCCAGATGATGCAGAAAATGCAGATTGGATCAGTTTAGAATCCTTTTCTCCCCAGATCGATGAGTCACAGCGCACTCGCTCGGTCAACAGCCAACAGCACTGAGAGCTCTCATGAGTGATCTGACCCCAAAAAGTGAAGCCCCAGAACGTACCGTTGAGGATCTGGTGATTTTAGGGACCGGTCCTGCTGGTTTGACCTCAGCGATTTATTCGGCTCGAGCCAATTTGCAGCCCCTCTGTGTGGAGGGTGAACAGCCCGGAGGACAGTTGACCATCACCAGTGATGTGGAAAACTACCCAGGCTTTGCTGAGCCCGTGATGGGTCCTGAGTTGATGACCGCGTTTCGAAAGCAATCCGAGCGGTTTGGGACTCGGTTTCATCAAGGCAATGTGGTCTCAGCTGACCTCTCCTGTCGACCCTTTACTTTGAAGTTCTCCGATGGAAAAACGATTCGAGCTCAAACGCTGATCATCGCCACAGGAGCCTCGGCCAAATGGACCGGAGCTGCAGGGGAAAAGCGCCTCATGGGTAAAGGGGTTTCTGCTTGCGCAACGTGTGATGGGTTTTTCTTCAGAAACTTAGATGTGTTTGTCGTGGGTGGAGGAGATACGGCAATGGAAGAGGCGACCTTTTTGACTCGCTTTGCCAAGTCCGTCACCGTAATTCATCGCCGTGAACAGCTTCGAGCCAGCAAAATCATGCAGGAGAAAGCTCGGAAAAATCCCAAAATTCGCTTCATCCTGGACTCAGCAATTGATGAAATCCTAGGAGATCAAGCGGTCACTGGGGTTCGAGTCAAAAATTTAAAAACCGGCGCCCTGGAAGACCTCAAAGGTGAAGGGGTTTTTGTTGCCATCGGTCATGAGCCGAATACCTCGATCTTTAAGGGGCAGCTTAAAACCAATGAGGCAGGCTACCTCCTCATTGATCCAGGATCCACTCGGACCACCATCCCCGGAGTCTTTGCAGCCGGCGATGTGGCAGATCCGGTCTACCGTCAAGCAGTGACGGCTGCGGGAAGTGGATGCATGGCTGCCATTGATGCAGAGCGCTTTTTAGAACAGCAGGAGAATCATTAAGAAGCACTCCTGAACCCATCCCCAGGTCTGGGTTGAGGTGAGTCTGCTTGACAAGAGCTGAGGGGGTCGCCAGAGGAACCTCGGGCGATCCCCTCTGACTGAAAACAGAAGGGGATGTTTGCAACCAGGGTCAGGCGCTGAAGTCCATTGAAAACAAGAATCAAAAGCCCGATAGCTGCTTGTGTATCCCTCCCCCAGTCTAAAAAAAGGAGTCCGGTTCCATGGAGAACGCCGTCATCGATCACTCTGAGCAAGTGAGAGTCCGCTTTGAGAAGTTGGATCGCTTAAGACAAGAAGGAAGGAATCCGTACCCCAATGGCCGCACGCCTTCGGCTTTGGCTAAAGACCTTCATCAGGCTTATGCTCATCAATCCAAAGAGGAACTCGAAGCCCTTCAGCATCCGTGTTCCGTTGCCGGGCGAATCATGGCAATTCGAGATTTTGGGAAGGCCGCTTTTGTTCGCTTGAAAGACCGAACTGGTTTGATCCAGTTGTTTGTTCAAAAAGAAAAGCTTGGGGCCGAAGGGCATGCCTTCTATAAAGGCTTAGACATTGGCGATATTGTCTTTGCCCAAGGAGTCGTCTTTAAAACCAAAACCGGTGAGCTCTCGGTGAACTGCTCCAGTCTCGATCTACTGACGAAATCTTTAAGGCCCTTGCCGGAGAAGTATCACGGGATTGCCGATGTAGAAATCAAGTACCGCCAACGGTACTTGGATCTGATGATGAGCCCAGAAACGCGTGAGACGTTTCGTAGGCGGTCTCGATTAATCGAGGAGATTCGAAAGTTCTTTGTTGAAGCCGATTACTTGGAGGTGGAAACTCCGATGCTTCACCCCATTGCAGGGGGCGCAACGGCTCGACCGTTTTCCACTCATCACAATGCTTTGGACATGGAATTGTTCATGAGGATTGCACCTGAACTGTATTTAAAAAGGCTAGTCGTCGGTGGCTTTGAGCGGGTGTTTGAGATCAATCGCAATTTTAGAAATGAAGGGATTTCCATCAAGCATAACCCTGAGTTTACGATGCTTGAATTTTATCAGGCTTACGCTACCTATGAAGATCTGATGGAGTCCATTGAAACCTTATTCTTTAGGCTTCAAAAGACCGTTTTAGAAGGAAAACCCTTAATCTATCAAGGCACTGAAATTCATTTGCAGGCCCCCTGGAAAAGGATTCGAGTCGAAGAGGCGATTCTTCAGTTCAGTGGGTTTCAGGATGCCTCTGCGCTTCGAAATCGCCAAGCCCTGCTGGCCTATGGTCAGAAAAAAGGCCTTCCCATGGACCCTAAAGACTCCGTTGGCGGCTTGATGATGGTGATATTTGATCACGAAGTGGAGTCTAAGTTGATTCAACCCACATTCGTGACGCACTACCCACTTGATGTTTCCCCTCTCTCTCGACAAAATGAAGCGGATCCGTTTCTTGTGGATCGGTTTGAACTTTACATTTATGGTCGAGAGATGGCCAACGCCTTTTCAGAATTAAACGACCCCGTGGATCAAAAAGCTCGCTTTGAGGCTCAAGTAGCAGCCAAACAAGCGGGTAACGAAGAAGCCACGGATATGGATTTGGATTACGTCACTGCTCTTGAGTATGGAATGCCTCCGACGGCAGGGGCAGGAATCGGGATCGATCGTCTGGTCATGCTCTTTACTGATTCCCCCAGCATTCGCGATGTGATCTTATTTCCGCTCATGAGACCGATTCCCTCAGAAGGGTAGGAGCCCAAACGGATGGCATCTCGATCCTCTTTGATTGTGCTGCTAGCAAGGAAGTTTTTACTCTCTCAATATAATGACGGTTTTTTATCTTACATCTCCTGGGTCTCTGTTCTGGGAGTGACTTTGGGCGTGATGGCGCTCACCGTGGTGACCAGCGTGATCAACGGTTTTGAAGGTCAGTTGACTCGAGTGATTACGGGGATGAATGGTGAGGTGCTGCTTTACTCGCGCGGGGATCCGGTTGCAGCCCCCCAGCAGGTTCTTGCTGAAGTGATGAAAATGGCTCCTGAGGTCAAGGCCATCAGTCCTTCGTTTATCAGTGAGCTCATGGTCTCCACCGATCTGGGTGTCTCCGGCGCCATCCTTCAGGGGTTTGATCCTGAGACTCTTGCTCAGGTGACTTCGATTCCTCGGTCTTTGGCCTCAGGAAGGCTCCCTGAGTCTGCAGGCGAAGTGGCCGTGGGTTCTGCGTTGGCGGATAAGATTGGTGCGGAGCTCGGTTCTGAGATTCGTCTGGTGGCTCCTTTTGCAGGAGGGGTGGATTCCGCACCTCGCATGATGAAAGCTCGCGTTGTGGGCCGGGTGCGGATGGGGATGTATGACTACGACTCCAAGTTCATCTTTATGACCCTGCAGGAGACGCAAGCGTTTCTTCATCAGCCCGGGCGAGTGACGACCTTTCATCTAAAATTGGACTCAAGCACCAAGAGCCGTGAGGTGGCGGAGCGATTGACGGATGGCTTTGGCTTCCCCTTTCGAGCCAAGGACTGGAGTCATCTGAATAAGAATTTGTTCTATGCCATCCGGTTAGAAAAAGTGGTGATTGCAATCATTCTGACAGTCATCGTCATTGTTGCGGCTTTTAATGTGGTCAGTACTCTAATGATGATGATTCACGACCGAAGCAAGGAGATTTCAATCCTAAAGGCCATGGGATTAAAACCATCCCAAGGGTTTGGACTGTTTTGTTGGATTGGTCTTGGCATTGGGTGTGTGGGAACTCTGGGGGGAATGGCTTTGGGATTAGCGTTGGGTTGGGTGATTAATCAAACTCACTGGATTCAGCTCCCTCCAGATATCTATTCGATTGAGTTTTTATCTGTCATTGTTCGCTGGAAAGAGATTGCTCTCATTGGCGTTGTGGCACTGTTGATTGCCTTTGCTGCAACACTCTATCCTTCTTGGAAAGTGGCGAGGAGATCTCCTTTGGAAGGACTCAGATATGATGCGTAAGCCGATGGAACCTCTTCAATTGAATCAAAAAGTCTCTGAGCGCAAGGTATCTCCGGATGTTCTATTGAGGGCTCACGAGATTAAGAAATCCTTCTTTAAGGGGAAAAAAGAAGTTCCCGTGATTCGAGGGGTCGATCTCTCCTTGAGGGCCGGGGAAATGGTGGCCATCACAGGAGCCTCGGGAGTGGGAAAAAGCACCTTACTTCACGTTTTAGGGACACTTGAAACTCCGACTTCAGGTCGAGTCCTCTTTGGTCCTCAGCAGGAGAATATTTTTAAACTCTCAGAAAAGGCCCTGGCTAACTTTAGGAATCGATCCCTAGGCTTCGTGTTTCAGTTTCACTACTTGCTGCCTGAGTTCTCAGCTTTAGAAAATGTCATGATGCCAGCTTTGATTGCAGGCTACACGCGTGCGGACTCTCAAAAACAAGCCAAAGCCCTCTTGGAATTCGTAGGTCTTGAAAATCGCATGGAGCATCGGCCCAGTGAACTCTCCGGCGGGGAACAGCAGCGTGTGGCGATTGCGCGTGCTGTGATTCTTAGACCCAAAATTCTCATGGCCGACGAGCTGACGGGGAATTTGGACTCGGAAAACTGCGATCGGGTCATGAGCCTGTTGATTAAGTTAAATCGAATCACCGGTGTGTCGATCCTTTTAGTGACGCATGATCTCGTCTTGGCTCAAAAAATGGATCGAATCTTGGTGATGAAAGATGGACTCGTGGTCCAGGAGTCTCGACCGCAAGGTTCTCCGTCGAGGTAGAAATTAATTCCTGAGTCTTCTTCTTATTGTTGACAGTAAGGTCTTGGCCACCTAGACATAAGATCTAGTGCTCAATTTTATTTGGAAATTCTCACGGATTTGGGTCGCGCTGGTTTTGGTTTCACTCGGGAGTGAAGGGGGGGTGGCCTCCGCACAAGCGGCTCAATCCGGTTCGTCTTCTCAGTTAAAATCCTCAGTGCAGCAGAGTGCGTTTGGTCAAGTGATCGAGCGCATTGAAATCCAAGGGCTTCACCGAATTGAAAAAGAAGCGGTCTTAGGAAAGCTGCAGGCCAAAGCAGGCAGTCGCTTGACTCAATCTGGGCTTCGGCAAGACATTGAGGACTTATATCGCCTCGGCTATTTTGATGACATTGCTGTGTGGGGTGAGATTCGCGAGGGGCGGCTTCATCTCATTTATGAGCTCAAAGAACGTCCCGTGATTGCTAAAATCAGTTTCGAGGGAAAAGAGCAACTGACGGCAGCTGATTTCAAAGACGTAGTGAAACTCAAGGACTGGTCGATTCTCGACATCAATCAAGTCAATGAGGACGTTGCTGCAATTCAAAAGCATTACGAAGAGAAGGGCTTCTTTTTAGCCAAGGTCACTTATGAGCTCCGTCCTACGGAGAAGCCCGATCAGCTCGAGCTGGTGTTTAAGATTCAGGACTTTGATAAAGTTCAAATTAAGAGGATTACGTTTCTCAATAATCGAAAGTTCTCCGATGACCAACTCAAGGCCGTCTTTGCTGAGACCAAAGAGGGGGGGCCTTTTTCTTTTCTCGGTAGCTCTGGAAATTTCAAAGAGTCCGCTTTCAAGGTGGATTTGCAGCGTCTCACTTATTGGTACCTCGAGCATGGCTATGTGAAGTTCAAAAGTGAACCGCCGGTAATCACCGTCAGTGATGACCAGAAGTGGTTGTTCATCTCCATTTATGTGGACGAAGGAGAGCAGTATCAAATCGGCTCCGTGGAGTTTGGAGGCGATCTTCTTTTTCAGAAATCGGAGCTGCTAGAGCCCTTAGTTATGGGCAGTGGCCAAATCTTCAGTCTCAGTAAGAGAAATCAAGACATTCAGAGTTTAACGGAGAAGTATCAGGATTTGGGCTATGCCTTTGTCAACGTGGTGCCTCAGATGGTCTTCCACGATGATCTGTTGACCATTGATCTGCAGTACGATTTTGAAAAAGGCGATCTCGTTCACTTCGGTCAGATCAATATTGTAGGAAACGCAAAAACCTATGATCCGGTGATTCGCAGAGAGTTGAAGATTCACGAAGGGGAACTCTACAATGGCTCCAAACTCAGGCTCTCGAAAGAAGCCGTCGAGCGGTTGGGGTACTTCTCGCCTGGAGAGGTGACTTTTAATACGCTCTCGGTTCCCGGTCGGTCCAATGTGGTGAATGTTGAAATCTCAGTCAAAGAACGCTCCACGGGCACCATTAATGTGGGTCTTTCCTACGGCCCTACCTCCGGCTTAGGGTTTCAAGCGCAGGTTTCTGACATCAACTTCCTGGGTCGCGGTCAAACCCTCAGCTTGGCTGCCAACCTCTCGGTGAATCAGGCCTCTGCTCAAAGAGCTCAGAGCTTTAATCTCGGGTTCTCCGATCCCTATGCTTTTGATACGCTCTGGAGCGCCGGATTTGATGTCTATCGAGTCATGTTTCCGATCCCCAATAAGTACATTTCCAAAAGGCAGGGGTTTGACGTTCGCCTGGGGCATCCTGTCTGGAACTACAGCTATGCCTACTTGACCTACAAGCTTGAGGGGATGGAGCCGCTGGATGCACTCAGTAATGTGCCGAATCTGGCTCTAGATGCCGGTTTGATCTCCAGCCTCACTCTGAGCGTGATTCGGGATCAGAGAAACAATCGCTTTGAAACCACCGCGGGTAATTACCAAAGTGTTTCAGTGGAGTTTGCAGGCTTAGGCGGGGATAAAGAGTTTCTGAAGTTCATGGTCAATAATCGGTTCTACCATCGCTTGATTGGAGACCTGGTTTTTCGAAACAGCACCGAATATGGGGAAATCTCCGGGCGGGTTGTTCCCCCTGCTCAAAAGTTTTATCTGGGGGGTCCGAATAATTTAAAGGGTTTTCGAATCTTCTCATTGGGTCCTCAAGTGAGGCTTTTGGATCAGGGGGGTAATCCTTTTGATAGTCCTCTTGGAGGGGATGTTCAGCTTTACTCCCTTTTTGAGCTGGAGTATCCGATTGTCAAAGAGGCTGGCTTGAAGTTTGTGTTGTTCTTCGATATCGGAAACACTGTGGAGTACGGCCGCGCGTTATTCCCCCTTCGCTCAGATGCTGGGTTTGGGATTCGGTACTTCTCTCCCATGGGGCCCCTACGATTTGAATGGGGCTACCCGCTGGATCGAAGGCCAAACGAAGATGTGTTTCAGTTTCAGTTCTTCATTGGTCCTCCGTTTTAAGCCTTGGATTCCAGAGCGCGATGGGAGAGTTTGCTTCAGAAAGTAGTGAATTCATTTGATTTTGATCTCGCACCGTCTTCAGTCCTGGGTCCTCATCTTGGCATTTTTTACAGGGTCTTTGGCTCAAGCCATGCTCCCCTTTTCATGTCCCCACAGTGCCTCAATTCAAGCGGAGCATTGTGTTGAAAGAGGAGTCACTTTTGCTGACTTAAGGGGTGTTTTAACTCAGTGGATCGAGATGGGGACCTCTGAACATGAATTGATTGCAGGGCTTTTACTCAGGGAGATCGATTGTGTTCCTCCTGACCTTCGAATGCAGACGTTTCCCGATCAAAATGCCAAAAGTGTTTTTGCTCTGTGTAACCCAGGGGGTCAAATTCTCTCGATTGGTCAAGTGGGTCCCTTGCCTTGGGAATTGTCGGGCTTAGGCAATTATCTTTATTTAAAACTTTTGGTGAGTGCTCCTCCTCTGGTCCGTTCTCATCTTCAGACGGCAAAGGATCCGCATGAGTCGGTGCGAATCGAGATGGAGAATCAAAGGCGCCGCGGCGGGGGTACGGCGGCCTTGGGTTTTCTTAAGGGCTGGGCCCGCGCGCAGCAAAAAAATGGCATCGCCTTAGCCAGTCTCGGGGAATATTCAGAAGGGTTTTACTTGAGTCGAGGATTTGATTTTTTAGACCTTCGCGGCAAGGTATCGCGGTTTATGGTGTTTCAGTGGAAGGATGAAGCTCAGGGAGACAAGGGCGAGTGCGGCTTTGAGTTTTGAGCCGTCCTGCCTAACCGTTGAGAATCGAGTGTTTTTCAGGTGCATCCTGACTAAGACTAAAGCTTGATCTTACTGGGGTCCTGTGGTTTTCTTAAGGCACTTTGAACGAAACCAGAAGTCTGCGGGCTTAAGTTCAATCTAGAGAAAGAATCATCCAGACGCTCCCGTCGCTGATCCTAGGATTCAGAGCTCTCCAGAGAGTGGATTTTTTCCATGGCGGGCTGGGACTCGATCAGTGAGCTTGGGTTGCTTCAGTTAAAATTGAGGAGTTGGGTTATGAAATTAGGAAATTTTAAAAGTCTTCAAAAGCAATGGATGGGAGTAACGGTCGGAGGTCTTTCTCTGTTGGGTGTGATGAATGCTCAGGCAGCTGAAGAATTGAAAATTGGCACCGTTGATATGCAAACCGTTTTGCAAACCGTTGAGGCTGGAAAAAAAGCCCGTGCTCAACTTGAAAAAGAATTCAATGCAAAGAAAAAAGTGCTTCAAGCAGAAGAGGCTTCCATTAAGAAGCTCAGTGAGGAATTTAAGAAGCAATCGCTTGTGATGAATGATGAGGCACGGGCAAAAAAGCAAGCGGAGCTGCAGGAGAAGATCCTCAAGTTTCAAGAGCTCACAGCTCGATCTCAGGCTGAGATCCAGCAAAAAGAACGAGACCTCACGCAGCCCATTATTGCCAAGTTAAAAACGGTGATTGCTGAGTCAGCCAAGAAGAGCGCCTATACGATCGTTTTAGAGAA
>JBMSSC010000024.1:0-27405 GCA_049424145.1 Bdellovibrionia bacterium | reverse complement strand
GGAGGGATGTCCGGGGCACAAGGAAAAGCTGCAAAAATTGCGGGTCTCGTCGGGGTTATTGCTGAGATTAATCCCAAGGCCATTGAAAAGCGCCTTTCTCAAGGTTGGGTGGATGAAGTTTTTACGGCTCTGCGGCCGCTGTGCGATCGGATTTTGGAAGCAAAAAAAGCTCGTACCCCGGTTGCCCTTGCCTATCAGGGAAATGTCGTAGAACTTTGGGAGATGCTTGCCCAAGAGCAGATTCCCATCGACTTAGGTTCGGATCAAACCTCGCTTCATAATCCCTGGTCAGGCGGGTACTACCCGGTGGGACTGACGCTCGAGCAAGCCGCACAGACGATGGCTCATCAGCCCGTTGAGTTTAAAAAACAAGTCCAAGCCTCTCTCATCAGACAGGTCAGTGCGATTGAAAAACTCACCGCGCGCGGGATGACTTTTTTTGATTACGGGAATGCATTTTTACTGGAAGCCAGCCGTGCGGGAGCCCCTGTCGTCTCATCCCCAGGAAAATTTAAGTACCCATCCTATGTTCAAGATATTTTAGGCCCCCTATGTTTTGACTATGGGTTTGGCCCGTTTCGATGGGTCTGTGCCTCAGGCTTAGAGCAGGATTTAAAGCTCACCGATCAGATCGCAGAAGCCGTGCTACAGAGACTTTCCGCGCAGGCTCCCCGAGAGATTAAACAGCAGGTTCAGGATAATCTGCAGTGGATTCAGCAGGCTCAGCAAAATCAGCTGGTCGTGGGCTCTCAGGCCAGAATTCTGTATGCCGATGCTGAAGGCCGCATGGAGATTGCCTCTGCTCTGAATCAAGCCATCGCTGATGGAAGGATTCAGGGGCCTATCATCCTAGGACGGGATCATCATGATGTGTCCGGTACCGACTCACCCTACCGGGAAACCTCCAATATTACCGATGGCTCCCAGTTTACGGCCGATATGGCGGTTCAGAACTTCGTGGGCGATGCGTTTCGAGGAGCAACCTGGGTTTCGCTTCATAATGGCGGAGGTGTGGGATGGGGTGAGGCCATGAACGGGGGGTTTGGCATGGTGATCGATGGATCAGAAGAGGCTGAAAAACGACTCCGCTCGATGCTCCATTGGGATGTGAATCATGGAATTGCTCGTAGGAGTTGGGCCAGAAATCCTGAGGCGCGTTTTGCAATTGAGCGTGCGATGCGAGCTGAGCCTCATCTTCAAGTGACTCTCCCCCATGGCGTAAGCCAGGAGGGAGAGAATTATTTGAACAAAAAATACCCGACTTCCTAGTGCTTCGGGTTACCGAGTTCGGGGTCGAGTGGGGAATTTCTTGTGCTTGCCCGCGGGCTTGTGACCCGAGGGGCGAGAGGGACGAAAGTTTCGATCGCCTTGAGGAGCGCTGCTGGATGGGCCGCGTTTTTCAAAAGCGCGCCTTGGCTGGGAAGCGTAGGTCTCTCGGTCTTGAGATCGATCTGCCTTGCGGCCCCAGGAGAGGTCTCGGCTTTTGAAGGGAGCGTCTTTCGATGAGTGTGCGTCCTCCGGGCGGCGTGAGCTGCGGAAGTCACGCGAGTGTCGAGCGCCTTTGGATTTGCGAGAATCCCTCGAGTCGCTTTCCTCTCGGGAGTTTCGGCGCTCGCGTGGCTCTCGATGGTCACGGGATTCTCTAGACCCACGTGGCGAGGGAGCGTGGGCTGAAAGGGAATTGGGCTTTTCTGCAAAGATCTCAGGAAAAATCAAGCAAAGCATGCGGCCGGCCACCTCGTGCGAAGGCATCGACTCAATGGCTTCTTGCCAGCTCGGATCCATCAACTCACAGGCACGGGTGAAGTGCTCTTGCTGTTGAAAAGCAGCAAGCAGAGCTCTGATTTTTTTCTCCCCAATTTCCTTTCGAGTGGGGATTTTACCTTCCTTCATTTTGCTTTGGGTGGCTTTTTCGATTCTGCCGATTAAACCTCTTTGGCTTGGGGTCACAAGGTTCATAGCAAACCCTGCTTTTCCGCTGCGTGCCGTTCGTCCGATACGGTGAACATAACTGTCTAGCTCTCGGGGAACCGAGTAGTTGATGACGTGGGTGATGTCCTTGACGTCCAGTCCACGAGAGGCGATGTCGGTGCAAACTAAGAGTTTGAATTTATGGTCCCGAAACTGTCGCATGGTTTTTTCTCGAGCCGTTTGATCGAGGTCCCCGTGAAGGCACCCGACGGCGTATCTGCGATCGGAGAGGTACTGAGTGAGATCGGTGACTAGAGCCTTGGTTTGGCAAAACAGAATGCCATAAAACTCCTCGGCTGCATCAATCAGTTTACAGAGGATTTCAGGCTTATTAGACTCCTGGGTGATGTAGTAGAGTTGCTGAACGTTTTGAGCTAACATCTCCGTCCGGTTCATTTGGACTTCTTGGGGGTTGCGCAAGTACTGATCTGCAACCTTCCTGACTTCCTTGCTCAAGGTGGCCGAGAAAAGCCAGGTCTGACTCGACTCTCGGGGGGATTGATCCAAGAGGGTCTCTAAATCCTCTTTGAAGCCCATGGAGATCATCTCATCGGCCTCATCGAGGACAACAGTCTGGACATTTTCTAAGTTCAATGTGCCCCGCTCCAGATGATCCACAAGTCTTCCTGGAGTGCCAACAACGATTTTAGCACCGTCTTTGAGTCCTCGAATCTGAGCTCCGTAATCGGATCCTCCGTAGATGGGAAGGGCCCGGATCCCTTTATATTTGCCTAAGAGATTGATTTGTTCTGAGACCTGAAGCGCAAGCTCACGCGTGGGGCAGAGGATTAAGGCTTGCAGTTTCTTCAATGAGGGGTCAATTTTTTGGAGGAGGGGGATGGAAAACGCAGCGGTTTTTCCGGTGCCAGTTGCGGCTAAGCCTAAAAAGTCGGTGGGTTCGCCCAATAAGATGGGCAGAGTTTCCGCTTGGATGGGGCTGGGCTTTTCGAACCCTAAATCATCCAAGGCCTGAAGGAGAAACGAACTGAGATCAAAGTCTTTAAAATTTTTCAAAATATCCTCTTTTGTAAATCGATTGGAGCGCACCTTAACATAGGTTGTAGAAAATTGTTGAATAAAAGGCTTTCATATTAAATAAACCCTTCAGCCTGGGGGCCTTTCATGTTAATTGCCAATTGAACGGGCATTTAAATCAGCTAAGGGCTTTGAAACAATGAAGCAATCTATGGGATTCAATTGGCTACCTTCTCAAGCAGCAGAAGCAGTAAAAAATTTAGACTTATCTCTCACCGTGAGGAAAGTGCCCGAAATCGATGCGGCCTTAAGTAAGACCGTGCTTTTTCGAGGGAAAAAGTTCAGGCCCACCCTGTGTTTCTTAGTGGGGCATTTATTGGGTTTAGAAACCCAGCGGTTAAGTCCCTATGCTCGAGCAGCTGAGTTTGTTCATGCCGCAACCCTCTCCCATGATGATGTGATTGATGAGAGTCCTGTGAGACGCAATCGTCCCACATTGAATGCTCGAGTTTCCAATGCCCGGGCTGTTTTAGCAGGGGATTTACTCCTGGCTCGCGTGATGGAAGAGCTGTCAGCCCTAGGTGAGATTCACATCATTCATGACCTGTCCCAGACGGTGGAAGCGTTGGTGACGGGGGAGTGGCTCCAACTGGAAGCCAGAGGAGTGGTTGAAGTCAATCGGGCTCATTTAGAGACGGTGGCTCGCATGAAGACGGCAAGCTTGATGTCGTGGAGCTGTCTTGCTCCCGCACGCCTGGCTCAAGTGCCGGAAAGCGCTCTGCCTCTTTATCAAAAGTTTGGGGATTCCCTGGGCATCGCGTTTCAAATGATTGACGACATCATTGATTATGACACTCACGGTGATAAGCCCTTTGCGAAGGACTTGCGCGAGGGACTAGTGAATTTTGTGACCCTCGAGATGCTGGAAGCGAACCCGGCTCTCGTGAGTCCGATTCGAAAGATGCTCGGGACGGAGTTTTCATCCTCCGGCCTTCCTTGGAAACCCCAAGAGCTTCAGTTTGCCTGTGATCGTGTGCGATCCAGAACCCAGGCCAAGCTTGAGGCGGCCGATCAGTACTTAGCCCAGCTTGTCAGCCTCCAGAAGCAGGTTGATTCCGAGTCGTTGAAAGCCCTCCAGTCCATCCTGGTTTATCTCAAAGAGAGAGTCCAGTGAGCTCTGAAATCCTAAGCCTCCCCCAGGACTCAGCTCAAGCCCTGCGTTACCTAAACGAAGGACGAATCGAAGAAGACGGTCAGTGTTGGGCCGTATTGCCCCGTGAGCGTGTTTTAGGCCAAAACGGAGTTGAGCAAGTGCTCTTTGAGCGCGTCCGTTTGGAACTCCTTTCGCCACCCGGTAGACTTCAGTGTATGTGGCGCGCAATTCGTCCGTTGAGCCTCACGTTAACGCTGGGGCCAATTCTCGTCACTTTAGCCTACGGGCTTGCTCACCGTTGGCCCATTGCTTCGGCCGGTGTCGGGTTTTTAGCAGCGCTGGGCGCGATTTTTTTTCAAATCGCAATTCATCTTTTTAATGATGTAGAGGATTACCTGAGACTCATCGATCTGGAAAACAGTGAAGGGGGGAGTCGAGTAATTCGTTTAGGCTGGGTGAGTGCCCGCAGCTTAAGGCAGTGGGCCTATGGGGCATTGATTTTAGGCGGGCTGTGTGGACTTCCAGCGCTCGTGGCGCGACCCCAGTTTTTGGTGGGAATTGGAGTGGGGGGGCTTTTGGGAGTTCTGGGGTACTCGAATCGTCCTTGGGGACTCAAGTATCGACTCTTAGGCGATGCGGTGGTGTTTTTTCTCTCCGGTCCTCTTTTAACCTGGGGAGTCTCCCAAGCCCTATTTGCTCAAAGTAGTCCGGCTGTGATTCTTTTGGGAATTTATTTTGGTCTCTTATCGTGGGCCGTCCTTCACTCGGGCAACTTTCAAGACATTGATCTGGATAGTGTCAGGAATTTTAAAACCTTAGCAAATCAGTTAGGATTTAGCCGCTCTCGACACGTCTTTCCGTTGATTTATGGCCTAGCCACTGGGCTGTTGATTCTCGGGGCGTTCATGGGTTGGATTCCCTGGATCTTAAACACTCAATTTTTAGTCGTGCCAGGGATTTTATATCGCTTTTTGGCTCGAATCTACGAAGCCTCAGGTCCGGCTTCCGCGCTTTTGGCAGGGGTGCGCAGTCATTCTCTGAGGATCCATTTAGGACTCAGTGCATTAATGCTCGTGAGCTTAATCTTAACCTACGCTGTACTCAAATAACACGGGTCGATCCGGCTTGAGGCCTAAGGGGGGAGGGTAAAGTGAGGCACGCCCTGAGGAATCAGTGCATTTTTTCTCCTTTCGGTTTATGATTTTGTTGTGGGGTGGGGTTGGGCCTCTCAGGCTTGCTCCCCTAAAAAACTAAAAATCAAACCAACCAAAGGAGAGACTTCCCATGGAAACGGAAAAAGAGATCAGTTTCATGCGCTCGCTGTGTATGGGTGAGATTGAGCAAGGACTCATTCTGCCGTTTCCTCAGATGTCCGACTCAGAAAAAGAGACGCTCAAAGGGGTGTTCTCTTCAGTGGGGGCTTGGCTGAAGCCTCATGAGCAAGACTTTAGGCATTGGGATCGGGCAGGGGAGTTTCCCCCCTCCTTTTTACAAGAGATGCGGGACATGGGAATGTTCAGCCTCGTGGTCCCTGAAGAGCATGGGGGCTTAGGATTAAGCAGCACAGGGTACTCTCGAATGCTTCAGGAGCTGGCACGATACGATGGCTCCTTGGCCATCACCGTTGGCGCTCATAGTTCAATTGGGATGCGGGGTCTGTTACTCTTTGGTACGCCGGAGCAAAAAGCCAAGTATTACTCCAAGCTTGCCACAGGGGAGATGATTGCAGCGTTTTGTCTCACAGAACCGGGGGCAGGCTCTGATGCGGCTGCGATTAAAACCAAGGCTGTGCTCCAAGGGGATCATTGGGTTTTAACGGGTAGTAAACTCTGGATTACGAACGGCGGCATTGCGGATTTTTTCACCGTCTTTGCACTCACGGATGGGGCCGAAGGAAAGATGACGGCCTTCATTGTGACGCGCGATATGGGAGGCGTTACTTGCGGTCCGCATGAAGATAAAATGGGACTTCGAGCCAGCTCCACCACAACCGTGATCTTAGATCAGGTGAAAGTGCCCAAGGAGAACGTTTTAGGCGAAGTGGGCAAAGGCTTCAAGGTGGCCATGAAAATCCTCAATAGCGGACGCAGTGGTTTAGGCGGAGGCTGTGTGGGGGTCATGAAGCAGCTCATTGAACTCTCCTCAAAGCAAGCCAAGGAGCGCTCCCAATTTGGAGTTAAAATATCAGAGTACGGCCTAATTAAGCAAAAAGTTGGCCATATGGTTGTGGAGTGCTACGCCTCTGAAGCGGTTGTGGCCTTAGTTGCGGGATTGGTGGACCAGGGCTTTGAAGATTACGCCGTTGAGGCAGCCATTAGTAAAGTATTTGCCACTGAGTGCCTCTGGCGCACGGCCGATGAGGCGCTTCAGATTGCAGGGGGCAATGGGTTCATGTGTGAGTTCCCGTACGAGAGAATCGTGCGCAACGCTCGCATTAACCGCATCTTTGAGGGAACCAACGACATCTTGCGTCTGTTCATTGCGCTGACTGCAATGCGAGATGTGGCTCAGAACTTAAAGAACCTCTCTAAATCGCTTGAGGGAATTTTTAATGATCCGATTAAGGGCTTTGGACTGCTCTCGGGTTATGGGCTTAGAAAAATCTCTCAAGTCACCGGCGTGGGAGGGGCTCGAGGCTCTTTTGATCGACTTCACAAGGCTCTAACCGCGGAGCGTGAGATCTTTGAAGAAGGCGTGCGAGATCTGTCGGCTGCTGCGGATCGGATTTTACGCAAGCATGGCAAAAATATTATTGGAAAGCAGTTTGCGACAAAACGGTTAGCCGACATTATGATCGACTTATTTGTGCTGGCAGCCGTTCTCAGTCGTGTTCATACCTCCATTGAGAAAAATGGCCTCGCTCAAGCCGAGAAAGAAATCGAAATTCTCAAGGTGTTTGCTGGTCAAGTGAGGCGGCGCACCAAGAGTAACTTCGGTAAAATCGATGATAACGATGATGAACTCATTAAGTCTCTCGCGGTTCATGCTTTTGAAAACGAAAAGTACTCTTGGGACAACGTTTAAGAAAAAAAAGTTGTATCTGAGGCCGACGTAAACGGGTTGAGAGGTTAAACACTTGGATCCGTCATCCCGTTTGAGTTCGGTGGGAATTCTTTTTGTTATCCGTTTTTGGGTCTGAGCCACTCAGAGGCTCCCACCAAGGCTTGCCACCGGAGCAGTGAGCCTATCCTCTTTTAAGGTCTCGTCCTGACGTAAAATTTGCTTCAAAAGAAGGACGCTTAATGTTAGTCCAAAAACGGATTGAAGAATACACTTCTTTTGAAGCAAGAGGTTTCCTCTTGAGTGCTTAGGTCCTTCTGTTGATTCGAATTAATAATTGCAAGTAGAAAAATCTGCATGACTCACAGCAACTTAAAAAAAATCTTTGTTTCCCTCTTTCTTTCTATTCCCCTGCTGATCTGTTTTGAAACATCAGGCTTTGCAACTCAGTCGGGTCAATTCGAGGCCGATCCAAACGAACGAATTCCTCCTGCTCAGGGAGTTGCTCCTTTCGTTGACCCGCGAGCCTTAGCGCTTTCCCTTCTTCAGTCTGCAAGTCGAGGAGAAGCTCCCGTTCAACTCAAGTATGAAGAGGTTTTAAGAATTGGGCGAGAAATGAGGGATGCCTTGCTGCAGATCCATGCGCATCTGGGGCTAGCAGATGGAGCGATAGACCCGAGTTTAAATTACGCCCAGGCCCTTTTTTTGGCGAGGATGATTCCTGATTTTTTCCTTCAAACCCGGGCCCTTTTAGGCCTTGCTGCTTGTGGAACAAGTCCGCTTGAGAATTATTCAGACGCGTTGTCGATTTCAAGAGCAATGGGAAACTTGTCTCATCAAGTCCTCGCTCACCTGGGTCTCGCCAGAATGGGGGTTGAAGGTGAGTTTCACTATCACGAGGCCCTTGCCTTGGCCCGTCAGATTCAAGACTCCTCTTTATTAGCTCAGGCATTGATTGAGGCTGCTCACGCCCGGGCGATTCCCTTAGGTCGAAGCTACCGGGAAGCGCTTCGCATCAGTCGAAGAAGCGGAGATATTCCTCTTCAGATTCAAGCTCTCCTTGGGTTAGGAAACCTGAGATTTGAAAATCAGCAGGAGCACCTCACTGAAGCCTTAAGATTAGCTCAACGAATCGGAAATTTATCCCTTCAAGCCCAGGCTCTGATTGCCCTAGGAAACGCTCGAGTGGGAGACCAGTTTCTTTACTACGCCGAAGCTCTCAATCTATCCTCAGCCATGGGGGATCGCTTGCTTCAGGCGCAAGCTCACTTAGGTCTTGGATATGTCTGTCGTGCCAACCGAGAGTATTTTGATGCAGCTAAGCACTTTCTCGAGGTACTCCAGCTTCAGCCACGCGGTTCCCTGCGGAGTAATCAGGCTGAACGTGCATTACGGAGTGTGATCCCCATGCTCCAATTGGTTCAGCAATCCGCTTTTGAGTTGCCTGGGTGATTTTTTCTCACTCGCTCTGATCATCCAATCGCACGGCTAAATGCCCGTGTTGAATCGGTGTGACTCTCATTTAGGCCCAAAGTTTGAAAAGCACCCAGTATGGAGTTATTCAAACCTTCTCAGCCGATTAAACACGATCAGCCATTGGAGAATGCCAAGCCATTGTTGGGTGATCCAGGCTCAGGTTCACTAGATCCAAAGATGGCTGAGCGCTGGAAGATCTTAGGCGCTCTGGACTTAGAAGCATCCGAGCTGTTTACGCCTGAGGCAACCAGGTTTCTGATTTCTCTTGAGGATCAGTTCTCCGAGAGGCGAGCGTTCCTTCTGGAGCGGAGAAAAGAGATCCAATCTCAACTCGACTCGGGTTGGAGGCCCGATTTTTTGCCTGAAACCCTGAGTCTTCGCTCGGAGAGTTGGCAGGTTGCAGAGATTCCCGTTGATCTGATTGATCGACGGGTGGAGATCACGGCACCCGTGGATGCAAAAATGATCATCAATGCGATGAACTCAGGGGCTCAAGTCTTTATGGCAGACTTTGAAGACGCCCATTCCCCCGTCTGGGAGAAGACTCTAAAAGGTCAGTTGAATCTCAAACGAGCGATTCAAAAAACGCTAATCTTCAGGGAATCAGAAGAAAAAACCTATCAGATTCAAGATCCAGGTGCTGTCCTTTTTGTGAGGCCCCGTGGATGGCATTTGACCGAAAATAAGATTCAGCTTGATGGTCGAGAAATCTCAGCTTCACTTTTTGATTTTGGACTTTATTTTTTTCATAACGTTCATGAGTTGATGAAGCAGGGGAAGAGGCCTTATTTTTATTTGCCCAAGCTTGAGAATCATCTGGAAGCACGTCTTTGGAACGAGGTCTTTGAGTTTGCTCAGAACGCGTTGGGCGTTCCACGAGGGAGTATTCGTGCCACGGTTTTGATTGAAAATATTTTAGCTGCTTTTGAGATGGATGAAATCCTCTATGAACTGAGGGATCATTCGGCGGGTTTAAACTGTGGGCGATGGGATTATATCTTTAGCTTCATGAAGAAGTTGAGAAATGATCCTCAGTGCGTGCTTCCGGATCGATCCCAGTTAAGTATGAATGTCCACTTTCTTAAGTCCTATGCCCAGCTTTTAATTCAAACCTGTCATCGAAGAGAGATTCATGCGATGGGAGGCATGGCTGCTGATATCCCGGTCCGTGGGGATCCTGAGCAAAATGCCCTCGCATTGAAGCGAGTGGCTCAGGATAAAGTGCGGGAGGTGAGGCTTGGGCACGATGGGACTTGGGTGGCTCACCCCGCATTAGTCGCCGTAGCTCGCCAAGTCTTCAGTGAGGGAATGAAAGATCCCCATCAGATTCATGAGAAGCGAAGTCAGTGGAAGATTCAGGCCGCCGATCTCTTAAGAGTTCCACCAGGTTCGATTACTGAGCAGGGGCTTCGAACGAATCTTCGGGTTTGCCTATGGTACTTGGAGTCTTGGCTTAGGGGTGTGGGTTGTGTACCGATTGATCATTTTATGGAAGATGCCGCAACCGCTGAGATCTCACGAGTTCAAGTGTGGCAGTGGATTCATTACCGGCGATGGACCGAAAAAGAATTTCTTCGCATCCTGAATGAAGAGCGAAATCAAATCAAAACCCAGTTGGGCGATGATGCCTACCGAGAAAGACGGTTTGAACTTTCTTCTGAGCTTTTGGTTCAGATGATCACTGGGGAGACTTGGGTGGAGTTTTTTACTATCCATGCCTCTCAGTTTTTGTAACGCAGGAGGAGAGACTCATGAGTGATGATTGGAAGTCAAATCCTAGGTGGTTCGGCATTAAGCGAGTTTATACCGAGTCGGATGTTAAAAGACTGAGGGGGTCCATTCAAGTGGAGCACACGCTTGCTCAACTGGGGGCGCAGCGCTTCTGGGAGCTTCTTGAGAGTCAATCCTATGTTCCCGCCTTAGGAGCACTGACGGGGAACCAAGCCGTTCAGCAAGTTCAAGCTGGACTCCAGGCCATCTACGTCAGTGGTTGGCAGGTGGCAGCGGATGCCAATACGGCGGCTCAAGTTTATCCAGATTTAAGTTTATACCCGGTGGATAGCGTGCCTCAAGTGGTGAGACGAATTCAGCATGCGCTTCAACGAGCCGATCAAATCAGTTATTTGGATGGAAAAATCAATCGGCCTGCAAATTGGTTTGCCCCCTTAGTGGCTGATGCTGAGGCGGGATTTGGAGGAGTCTTAAATACCTATGAACTCACGCGCTCCCTCATTGAGGCTGGAGCAGCGGCGATTCACTTGGAGGACCAACTGGCATCCGCCAAAAAGTGTGGTCACATGGGAGGTAAGGTCTTAGTTCCCACTGAGGAGTTGATTCAAAAACTGATTGCTGCCCGTTTGGCGTCGGATGTCTGTGGAGTGCCCACGCTGATCATCGCGCGCACGGATGCCAATGGTGCCTTTCTTTTAACGAGTGACATTGATCCCAGGGATCGCCCATTTTTGACTCAGGAGCGGACGACAGAGGGATTCTATCGGATCCGGGGGGGCTTGGAGTGTGCCATTGCTCGGGCTTTAGCTTATGCCCCTTATGCGGATCTCTTGTGGTGTGAGACGTCCGAACCGAACCTAGAGGAGGCAAAACGTTTTGCTCAAGCCGTGCATGCGCATTACCCAAACAAATGGCTGGCCTATAATTGCTCCCCCTCGTTTCATTGGAAAAAGAAACTCGATCAGCCGGCCATTGCTGAGTTTCAGAAACAACTAGGTAGCCTAGGTTACCGATTTCAGTTTGTGACTTTAGCAGGTTTTCATACGCTGAATTTCAGTATGTTTCATCTGGCTCAAGCCTACTGCAAGAGCGGAATGACAGCTTATGCTGAGTATCAGGCCCAGGAGTATGAATCAGAAAAGATCGGGTACCAAGCAACAACTCACCAGCGGTTTGTCGGCACGGGCTACTTTGACGAGTTGGCACAGATCATCACGCAAGGAAGACTGTCCACTCAAGCCCTTCGGGGCTCAACCGAGGAAGAGCAGTTTCATCCTCCGGGGCTGAGTCCTTAAAACCAGTTGAGCAGTGGGGGGAGAAAAAACACAGCCGAGCAGCATTGAAGCCGCTCGGCTGGTTGCGGGGAAAAAGTGGTGAAGAGGTTCTTTTTGTTCTTTCTCTAGGGCTTTTTTAACCAAAACTGGTAATTGCCCTGGCCGCTATAGGAGTAAACGCCCCAAATGTAGTAGCCTGGTTTTCCCGCTGGGTAGGATACGTGCTCCGAGGCGCTGGAGCCCGTTGAGCTGGAGACAAGATTCCACTGCTTTCCTGTCCACTGGTACAGATAAAGGTCAAAGTCCGATCCCTTTGGCCCTTCAAGCCATCCTTCGTGTGTGCCTGCCTTTGAGATGAAGGTGTAAGTGCCTCGGGGCTCCCAGGCCATTTTCTTCGCTCCTGCGAGACTTCCCTCAAATCGTGCACAATCGATGCATGGGGGAGCGGGCTCTGAGGGCGCACCCGGTGAGTCCGTAGGCGTTGGGTTTGGAGTACTTCCTCCATCCTCAGGTAAGAGTGTGGAGAGCAAGCGGTTGGGGGATCCTAAGCCAGGGTTTCGGATCAAGTTTGTCCCTGTGGCTGAAAGCAGAGCTCGGTTTACCTCCTCAGGTGAAGCAGAGGGATGGGCTTGCAGATAAAGGGCTGCAACGCCTGCTGCATGGGGTGCCGCCATGGAGGTTCCACTGATGGTCTGCGTTGCTGTGGGACTGGTGTACCAAGCTGAGGTGATGGATTGCCCTGGAGCAAAGAGGTCCAAGCAGCGTCCATAGTTGGAAAACGAAGCGCGTCCATCAGAACTCTGTGTGGCTCCCACGGTCATTGCCGCTGGCACTCGCGCAGGAGAGGTGGCACAGGCGTCCTCATTGCTATTTCCAGCGGCAATGGAGTACATCACTCCGCTTGCAATCGAGTTTGCTACGGCCGTATCTAAGGCCAGTGAGGTTCCACCTCCGAGGCTCATGTTAGCAATCGAAGGCCCTTGGTGATGCTCTGTCACCCAATCTACGCCGCTGATGACTGAAGAGTCACTGCCTGATCCATCACAATCTAAGACACGAACTGCAACGATGGAGGCTTTTTTTGCAACCCCGTACTGAGTGCCTGCAATAGTCCCTGCGACGTGCGTTCCGTGGCCGACGCAGTCCACTCCGTTTGCGCCATCATCGATGGCGTCATAGCCCACACTTGCTCGACCCCTAAACTCTTGATGCGAGCTCAGAATCCCCGTATCAATCACGTAGACGGTGACTCCCTCTCCGGTGAGGGCGTACTCGTAGGTTCCATTTAAGGGTAGAGTTCTCTGGTCAATGCGATCCAGGCCCCAGGTGGCTTGAGGTTGCGTAGTGCTCATGTGGAATCGGGAGTCCTGCTGAACAAAATCCACGTTCGGGTCGTTGGCTAATTTCTGCGCCTGCGCTTGGGTTAAGCGAGCGGAGAAGCCATTGATGGCATGAGAGTAGATCCGATCTAAGACAAAATGGTTCTTCAGCGCAAGCTCCTGAGCCAGGAATCGCGATTGGGACGTTTTTCCCAATCCTCCTGCTATGGAATTTTTTAAAATCACAATGTAGGAGCCAGGAATCGGGTTTTTTGTCTCTCGAATTTGTTTGGTGGAAGGATCTTCGGCATGCGCTTTTTGCTCAAAGGGTCCACTGATTCCTAAAATTAAAGCGGAAAGAAAAATAGGTCTCCATGAATCCCAGGTGGGATGAAAAAAGATACGAGCACTCATTGCCACTCTCCTTGTAGAAATGGGGATTGAGAACAGCTCCTGGGGCGGATCCTCTTGGATGTGTTTTCTGATGAAAACGTCATCTGAGAATTTTGATCTTTGGAGCAGACTGAATCCAGTTTTTATGTCCTTTGATCATTCTTCTGAAGAAGTCGTTTGCACAAGAAAATTTCAATTGTCGCTCGTCTTATATTTTAATCTAAAGATTAAAAATCAGATGAAACCTGAAGGCTTTCGCAACGATAGAGGGTGAAGTTTCTGACTTGGGGGAGGGAAGAGAAGAACTTGAATTTTTTGGTCCAATCAGGAAGGGTGGAGAACTGAGCCTGACAATAGGATTGAAGCTCTGGAAGATAAAGAGCTCCATTGGAGGTCAAGTTGAGTTGAGCCCTGGGGGTGACCAGCCAATGAGGCCCCTTTTGTGTTTTGACCCGCTCAAGGAACTCTTGAGCTTGGGGAAGATTTCGGATTTGAATTTTGGGTGGGTGATAGAAATGGATGTTGACTCCGCCAGCATCGAAGAAGGAGAGAGGATAGGAGTGAATGAGGAGTTCCTGGGCGTCAAGGCGTTGGGTGAAATCAAAGAGCTTTTCATAAAACACAACTGGTCCACACGCAGGAGAGATCGTCGTGAGGATGAGGGCGAGGATATTTAAGAAGAGAAGGAATTTTACAGCCACTTGAGTTGGTAGTGAGCGCAGAGCCGAGAGAGGTAAAAAGGGCTTGGGTGAGTGAGAGTCCGAGGTTTGAGGCAGCAGACTTTGGATCAAAAGAAGAGGGGCTGCCGGAGCTAAGGGAAAAAGAAAGCGAAGCTCTTTATGGGCAATGAGAGTATGAACGAGAAAGAGCGGAGCGGTGCTGAGCGTGAGGATGTGTTTTGGGTTTTTAAACCACGCAAGCGGTAAGCTCAGAAGGAGGAGAAATCCCAAGGGAGGGAATGTTTCCGTCAGCGCGCGTCTGAAGTAATCCCAAAAGGTGGACGTTTCTGAGTCTGAGACGTGATTTTGAACCAGGATGTAATTGAAGTAGTTCCAGGGGGTCCAAGTGAACTCACCATAGCCCCAGAAGTCTACCCATCGACCCAGAATAAGACTCAGGCTTCCACCGAAAATCAGGGCAAGCAGCAGTCGGGGATTGACTCGGGTGATGAAAGCCAAGTGGTATAAGGCCCCTAGGATCATGAAGACAACCTGGTAGCGGAACTCAAAGGAAAACCCAAAGAGAGCTCCTGCTAGTCCAAAAATCCAAAGAAGGGATCGACTGGGGGGAGTAGGATTTTTTTCTTCGGGAAGGCTCAGCGTGATGAGACTTAAGGCTAAAAAGAAAGTCGAGCTAGCTAGGTTTTCAGAGGAGGGTCTAGCATGGAGGGCGGGCAGGTACCAGATACCCCCAAGAGCGGCGACGGCCCAGGTTCTGATGTTGAAGTTTCTTTCACGCTGCTTTGGGTTTAGGGACTCAGGCCTTGGAAACCAACGGGTGCAGCATAAGGCTAAGGCAGCACTGGAGAGTAAGCCTAGGAGGGAAGAAAAAGATCGATACCCGAGAGCTAGGGCAAAGGGACTGCTGATGCCAAAAAATTGAAACACCCGAGTCAGTAAGAACAGGAGGCCTGGAAAAAGCCAAGGGCGCATCTTCTGCGAGTACTCAATGGGGAGCTCAGCTGCGCTGGTGCCGCCCAGTTTAAGGTTCAAAAACTCGATGATCTGAAAATGTTCATCCGTGTGGTAAAAACCAACGCTCAAGATCGCAGAAAGCCCGTGAAGGAGGAGTGAGACTCCTAAGAATTGAAAGAAAAAGCGTCGCCACTGCGGGTCTAAGCTTAAGCCTGAGTGTTTGATCCAAGTGTTCCACATGATGAAATCTCAAAAAGGGGATGAGGTTTTTTTAAAAAAAATCCTAAGGTGAGGGTTGAAACTGGTCTGGGTGAGAGCGTTGACAAGCCTCAGTTTTTAAAGCAGCTCCATAAATCCGGTGAATCGTAGGAAAGAGCTCAAGGGAAATCTCATTTCTTAAGGCATTGTAGCACTGGGGGATGAGGAAGAGATCAGCCGCTGTAATGGAATCCCCCACTGAGTATTGACCGGATGTCTTTTTCACCCAAACTTCAAAAGCGTTTAAGCCTTTTTGGATCCAGGTTTGATTCCATTTTTTTTGTAACTCGGCAACGGGAGAGTGAAAGGCTGAGACGTTCGGGTTTTGAAGGGGTTGCGTGCCGGAGTTGATGATTTCACAGAGTTGTCGGATTCGAGCTTGCCGGAGGGGATCTCCGGGGAAAAGTGGGGGAGTTGGGGCCACGAGCTCAAGCCATTCGAGGATCGCCATGGATTCAGTGAGAAACTCAGGGGGGTGTGTGGCTGAGGGGATTTCAAGTACGGGGACATAACCCATGGGGTTTCTCTCTAAGTGCCGGGGTTGGTCCGCCTCATCCGTCAAGAGGTCGATGGCTTGCGCGTCAAAAGGTACGTTTTTGAGTCCGAGGGCCCATCTCACGCGCCAGCTGCTGGAGGATCTCCAATAGTGATAAAGCCTCAGTGGACGGATTGGCTGTTGGAGGTTCATTGGGTCAGCGTCTCTCCTGTTTGAATGATAGCGGGTTTGAGTTTCAACTTTGAGCGGGCCTCTTGATTAATCCACGGAGGGCGTGATTCGATTCGTTAAAGAACCGAGGTGATCCACTTCCAGAGTGACTTCGTCTCCGGCCTTTAGCCAAAGGTTGTCTGTCACTTTGCTTCCGTTGAGCTCTAAAAGGCAACCTGTGCCGACGGTCCCCGATCCAATCACTTCTCCTGGGTAGAGAGTGACGCCGTAGCTTGCGCGCTCGAGGATTTGAGCAAAGCTCCAGTGCATGTCTTTGAGGTTTCCGCTGGAGAGTTGCTTTCCATTGACCCAGGCTTTCATTTCTAAGTCGTAGCGTTCCCCGTGTTCTCCTGGGATCCGAAAAGCCTGAAGCTCATCGCGAGTCACTAAGTAAGGACCAAGAGAGGTAGCAAAGTCTTTTCCTTTGGCTGGGCCTAAGTTGAGCTTCATTTCCTCCATTTGAAGGGCTCGAGCGGACCAGTCGTTCATGATCATGTATCCAAAAATAAAATCATCAGCTTGAGCAGCGGAGACGTCTTTGCACTGCTTTCCGATGACCACGGCCACTTCGAGTTCAAAGTCCAGGCGGTCTCGAGCTTGTTTTCGAACGGCTAGGTCGCCGGGTCCAGTGACCGCTAGGTGGTTCGTGAAGTAAAAAACAGGAAATTGGTCAAATTCGGGAATCATGGGCACGCCCCGATTGCGCCGCGCGGCCTCCACGTGTTGTCGAAAAGCGTAGCCATCGCGCATGGAAACGGGTCGAGGAAGGGGAGAAAGAAACGTGATGCTTTGTGCCTGCAAGAAGCACGCAGGGGGTAAGGCGTTGTTTCGGGCCGAGTGCTCCAGGGCTTCGATTGTAGGCAAGAGGGTCTTAAAGTTCCGGATGAGCCCTAGCATGTCTAAGGAAGAAAGTAGCGTCTTCCGTGCGTTTGGAGAAGAATAGGCGCCTGGGGAGGAAGGCCCATTCACCAGCATAGATTCTAAGAGGGGAGTTGAAAGATCGCTCTGGGCTAAGGCCTCGTTCAGATCGATGACCCACTCAGACTGATCCGATTTTCGAATGCAGAGGCCGATTTTTTCTTGATGGTGAGAATTTAAAAAAGTGATTAAACGCATAAAAAATGAATTGCCCAGTTGAATTTCGAAGGTTTTCACAAACCTGATCGCCCCACTTTTTTGGGGATCTGGTTTTTCCTTAGTTTTTAAAGTGATCCTCGAGTCTTAGCTCGAGAACCAAAAGTCTCATCAGTTGGGGTGATTGAAAGTGTGGAGTTCATTTTTAATCTCTGCCCTCCGTTTCAAACTCCGCTCATCCAAAGGACCTCTGTTGATCACCCACGGGATCGCATCGTGCCAGGCGGGAGAGCAAGAAGTCCAGGGCTTTTGATTCTTAAGAAAAAAAGAAAAAAAATCAAGCAGAATCAAAAGCTCCTGGACTCTGTTTGCGTCAAAACGAATTACCAGTTGCGCTTATTGGCAAATGTGTCTTTTAAGGAGCGAGGAAAAGACCAACGAGGCTTCTTGCTAGCAGGACGAGGCTTAATATCAATCGTCTCACCGGTGAATGGATTGGTGCCTTTGCCCGCTTTTCGGGCTTTGACTTCTTTACGAACCAAAGCACCGATCACAGGGAAGCGAATGCGCTCTCCTGCGGCGGCAGCTTTTGCTCCGCTGTTGAAGGCAGCTTCAACGCAGGCTTTAATATCTGCTCGCTTAATCTTGACTTCGCCTTTTTTGGTTACTTGAGCGTGCTTTAAAACGCCTTCATAAATTTCATTTACAAATGAATATTTGGTTTTCTTTTTTGCCATAAGTATTCTCCTTTTAATGTTTTAGGGTTCTTTTCTCGACATCGCAAGATTTTTTTAAAAAACATGCAAAAAATGCTGTTTTTTATTGTGCTGTTTTTTTATTTTGATTGAGCTGTAGATTAATTCTTTTTGCTGTGCCAAGAATAATGTTGAGTGCTTCATCGGGGTTATCTGTTAAATGAATAAAAGAAAGATCCCCAGGGGCGATGGTTTTGTTTTTGACTAAAACGTCTTCCACCCATTGCAAGTACCCTTTCCAGTAGTCAAGTCCCATCAGAATAATAGGAAAATCATAGAGCTTCCCCGTTTGGATGAGGGTGATGGCTTCCATCATCTCATCTAACGTGCCGAAGCCACCCGGAAGAATCACGAAGGCCTGGGAGTATTTCACCAGCATGACTTTTCGGACGAAAAAATAGTAAAAGTGCACCACCTGATCCAAGTACGAGTTGGGTTGTTGTTCGTGTGGCAGACGGATATTACAGCCTACATTGAAGCCTCCCGCCTCTCGTGAGCCTCGATTGGCAGCCTCCATTAAGCCTGGGCCACCTCCGGTGATTACCGTAAAGCCATGGAGTCCTAAGGCGTGTCCGATTTTTCTCGCCAACTCGTAGTAGGGGTGATCGGCTTTAAATCGAGCGGAGCCAAAGACGGTGACCGCAGGCCCTACGGAGTGCAAAGAAAACATGCCGCGGAAAAACTCAATGGCAATTCGGATGAGTCGAAGGAACTCTTTGAGACGAGAGTTTTTTCCGGCAAGATAGTGGGCCTCGCTTCCTGGGTTCTCAGGGAGTTGACTTAAGCGCTTGACCCGGGGTTCTGGAAAAAACAGGAATTGATAGAATCGATTGATCATGATGTTTGTTTTGCAGAAAAGATGATGTCCTCGGAGAGATCCAATGAGGGGTTCTCATGGAGAAGAGCTTTCGCATGAAGGGGTAGTTTCAGGCGTTTTTCGGGGCGATCATCGAGGGTTCTGCTTTTCTCCTTTTTACGGTCAGGGGTTGTTCGAGTCCCAAATTGAAACGGGCATTGTCGTGAAGTCGGTTTTGCAGGAATCCCTTTCTTGAGACGGTCGAATTTCAAAATTTAAAGTAGACAATTATTGTCAGAAATAGTAGGGTTCGCCTCATGCGAGTTTTGCTTTTTACTCCGCCGATGACCCAGCTGAATTCACCCTACCCTGCGACAGCTTACCTCAAAGGGTTCCTGAAGAAAAATAAAATTGAAGCGTTTCAAGCAGATCCTGCGATTGAGTTGATTTGTCGTTTATTTTCTAAAAAAGGTTTACTGGATATCCTTCGAGTTCTAGAAACTCAAAGTGGGACCTCGGCATTGAGGCATGAGAGTGTCTCTTTTTTTCTAAAAAACCAAAGCCGCTATTTAGCCACCGTTGAACCTACGATTCGCTTTTTACAGGGGAAGGATCCGAGTCTTGCACTGCGCTTGGTGAGCCGAGAGTTTTTACCTGAAGGCCCCAGGTTCAGAGCCATCGGAGAAGGAGCCGATCCCACCGATCCTGATCCCATTTCTTGGGCGTTTGGGGCACTAGGTGTTCAGGATCGTGCAAAGTACCTGGCAAGTCTGTTCATTGATGATCTTGCGGATGTGATTCGATGGGGGGTCGATCCGCGTTTTGAGCTCTCTCGATACGGGGAAAAGCTAGCTGCCAGTTCCCCTACGTTTGAGCCTCTGCACTCCGCATTGAATGGACCACCCACGTGGGTGGATCAGCTTTTAGATCAAATCACCCAGGAGTTTTTGGAGAAATTTCGCCCCGATGTGGTGGGGTTAACGGTTCCTTTTCCTGGGAATGTGTATGGGGCTTTTCGGATCGCTCAGGTCATCAAGAGGTCTCGACCGGAGATTCAAGTCGTCATGGGCGGTGGCTACGTCAATACGGAACTTCGACAACTGAAAGAACCTCGAGTTTTTGACTATCTGGATTATATCATCTTAGATGACGGAGAGCGTCCACTTCTCTGTCTGCTGGAGCACCTGGAAGGCAAAAGAACTCAAGATGAGCTGATGAGGACTTTTCTGCGCCGTCAGGGAAAAGTGGTGTTCATTCATCAGACTCAGCTTCATGATATTCCTCATCAAGAGATTGGAACCCCCTGTTATGAGGGCTTGCCCTTAGATCGGTACTTATCCATTTTTGAGATGCTCAATCCGATGCATCGAATTTGGTCAGACGGACGATGGAATAAGCTCACCTTAGCTCATGGGTGTTATTGGAAGAAGTGTAATTTCTGTGATGTTTCCTTGGATTACATTGGTCGCTATGATCGGGCAGGGGTGGATGTTTTAATTGAACGGATCGAGGCCCTGATCGAACAAACAGGGCAGAGCGGTTTTCATTTTGTGGATGAGGCGGCTCCTCCTGCTGTGCTTAGGACTTTGGCCGAAGAGCTCATTCGCCGGGGGATTCAGATCACGTGGTGGGGGAATGTTCGATTTGAAAAGACGTTTACCCCTGAGCTTGCTCGGCTTCTGGCTCGATCCGGGTGTGTAGCGCTCAGTGGTGGGCTCGAGGTGGCTTCCGATCGATTACTCAAGTTGATGCAAAAAGGTGTGAGTGTCGAACAAGTGGCGCAGGTGACTCATGCTTTCACCGAGGCAGGGATCATGGTTCATGCCTATTTGATGTACGGGTTTCCCTCACAAACGGTTCAAGAGACGATCGATGCATTGGAGCGAGTGCGACAGTTGTTTGAAGCAGGTTGTATTCAGTCCGCCTATTGGCATCGGTTCTCAGTGACCGCGCATAGTCCAATTGGCTTAAACCCGAAGAGGTTTGGGATTCAGCTGCAGCCTGAGCCTGAGGTCAGTTTTGCAAGAAACGATCTTTCATTTTTGGATCCCACGCCCTGTGATCATGACTTTTTGGGGGAGGGTCTTAAGAAGGCTCTGTATAATTTTATGCATGGAGTGGGTTTCGATCTGGATGTTCGTCACTGGTTTGGTTCATCTGGAAAAAGGGGAAAAAAAGGTCCCGAGTTTCTGGTGCCTGCCCCCCGTGTGTCCCCTCAATTGATTCAAAATGCTTTAAATTCAAGCGTTACGCTTCAGACCTCCTTCTAAATATTTAAGACTTCAAGGGTTTTCTTGAGTTCAATCTCAATTTTAGGCTTTGACTTCATTTATTTTTACGATTTAAAATTAAAGAATAAAGGGGCGTGAGAAATGGATTTGGAAGACTGCGAAGTTCTCATCGTGGATGATGTGATGTCTTTTCGAGTACATATTCAAGAGATCCTTGAAAAAGCGGGCTTCAAGAAAATCTCACAAACAGAAAATGGAGTGGCAGCTAAAATTCATCTCGCCTCAAGACGTTGTGATTTGATCCTTTCGGATTGGTTCATGTACCCCATGACGGGATTGGATCTGTTGAAATGGGTTCGCACCGAGAGCAGAATGAAAGAGGTTCCTTTTGTGATGGTGACGGCACAGCGAACCCGAGAGGCTGTGCTTCAAGCGGCTGAATATCGAGTGGATGACTACCTAGTGAAGCCCGTGAGCTTGCAGCAACTTCAAGAAAAACTAATCAGTTTGTTGACTCGAAAAAAGGTGATCTCATGAGCGGAAAAGATCAGGGGCGGGACGATAAGATTCAAGGGTTCTTGGAAGAAATGATGGGCTTTTCTGATACGGCAGAAAAGACCTTGCACGAAATTGAGTCCGATCTGTTAGTGAAAAAAAATCTCTTCGCAGTCTTTACGGAAAGAATGCTGACGATCCGAGGAACTGCCCTCCAGCTTGGATTGCTTGAAATTGCAAAGATTGCAGAGTTGGGCGAAGAAATCTCCGTGAAGGCAGCCAAAGCAGAAGTTCGCTCGGTGTTAAGAAAGTGCGTGGGCAGCCTTTGGGATGCTCAAACCACCATTCGTTACCTGCTGAATCATCACCAAGAGCCCACCACAGAAGAGCAGAACATTCTCGTGAATCGCCTCCAAGTGACGCTCAAGAGCCTCGGGGGTGCGCGACCCTTTGTGAGCTCCTCGGAAATTGATGCGCTTTTAAAGGGACGCAACAACTAGAGAGAGGCGGAGAGTTCGGCTCTCGGCTCGGGTTTTGGAGCGTTGCGCTGAAGAACAAGGCACGACGCTCCTGATCGTTTGGAGAGCTCAAAGCAGGCTACTGCACCTCATTGAGTGAGTTCTTTTTTGCTTTCTCGTTCAAAATGTCGAGAGGCTTTTTCAATGGCCATTCGTTTAGCCGCCACAGTGGTGCGACGGCTCTCGGCTAAGATCTCTTCAATGGCCTTGAGCTCATCTTCAAGCTCCCACTTGGTGATTAAAACAATCGAGAGATCCTCATGATTGTCGGGGAGGATCTGACTCTCAAAGACCTTGAGTTTATGTTTCAAAGCCAATGACCGTTGAAGCAACTCCAGCTTTTGAAATCGATTCATGTTCACCACCTTTAGGATCCTGAACGACTTGATGGCCGAGGCGAAGTCCTTATTGCTTCAGCTGTTGCCTCAAGACGTAAGGCAAGATTCCTCCGTGTCGAAAGTATTCGATTTCATTGGGTGTGTCAATTCGGACCAAAACTTCGAAGGTTCGCCCGCCGTTGTAGGACACTCGCACCTTTTGCCCGGCCGATAGGTTCATCAGACCTGAGATGTCGAACGTTTCAGATCCATTAAATCCCAGGCTTTGAGCGTTTTCGCCCGGGAGAAACTGCAGCGGGAGAATCCCCATGCCCACGAGGTTGGAGCGATGAATGCGCTCAAAGGATTCGGCAATCACGGCTCGAATCCCTAAAAGCTTGGGTCCTTTGGCTGCCCAATCGCGTGAGGATCCGGTGCCGTATTCTTTCCCTGCAATGATGATCAGTGGAGTCTGCTCCGCCTGATACTTCACGGAGGCGTCAAAAATGGATAATTTCTGCTGAGAAGGGAAGTGCTCGGTGAAGCCTCCTTCAACGCCAGGGAGAATGAGGTTCTTGAGTCGGATATTGGCAAAAGTCCCTCTGACCATGACTTCATGGTTCCCTCGGCGAGCGCCATAGGAGTTGAAGTCCTCGGGGCTTACTCCGAGCTTCATCAAATATTGACCAGCTGGGCTCTTCTCATCAAAGGAGCCTGCAGGAGAGATGTGGTCCGTGGTGACTGAGTCTCCTAAGAGAGCAAGGACTCGTGCACCTCGAATATCGGTCACCGACTCCGGTTGGGCTTGGATGCCGTGGAAGAACGGAGGCTCCTGAATGTAAGTGGAGGAGTGATTCCATTGGTACAAATCCCCTTGAGGAATTTGAAGGGATTGCCATTCCTTGGAGCCCGAGAAGACATCGGAGTAGCTTTTTTTGAATTGAGCCGCCGTGACATGTTGAGCCACTGCCTGAGCGACCTGCTCGGTCGTAGGCCAAATGTCTTTTAAGTAAACGGGCTTGCCCGCTGGATCGTTGCCCAGGGGTTCGGTTTGTAAGTTGATGTGAATGGAGCCTGCTAGAGCATACGCGACCACCAGGGGAGGGGATGCGAGGTAATTGGCTCTGACGTGGGGATTGACTCGTCCCTCGAAGTTTCGGTTTCCTGAGAGGACGGAAACAACGGCTAAGTCGCCTTGAGTGACCGCTTGGGTGACTTCCTCGGGGAGTGGTCCGCTGTTGCCAATACAGGTGGTGCATCCGTAGCCCACTAAATGGAACTTCAGGGCCTCCAGATGAGGCATCAGCCCAGATTCCACTAAGTAATCGGTGACGACTTTGGAGCCAGGGGCTAAGCTAGGCTTCACCCATGGCTTGACTTTTAGGCCCCGAGCGACGGCATTTTTTGCCAGTAAGCCTGCGGCCATCAAGACGCTGGGGTTGGATGTGTTCGTGCAACTCGTGATGGCTGCAATCACGACTGATCCGTGGGTTAACGTGTACTTCCCGCTTTGGGCTGGAACTTCAACCTTCTGTTCCAAGTTCTTTGGATTTTTGGCGAATAAAGAGGTCAGAAAATTCTGAAAAGAAGCAGGGGCTGCACCTAAAGCCACTCGGTCCTGAGGCCGGGCGGGGCCCGCTAAGGACGGTTCAACTGTGCTCAAATCCAGTTCTAAGGTATCGGAGTAGGACGATTCGGCTTGGCCCGCAGTGTACCAAAGGCCTTGCTCTTTGAAGTACTGCTCCACTCTCTCGGCCTGGTCTGTTCGTCCCGTCAGTCTTAAGTACTGAGTGGTGATTTCATCGACAGGGAAGATGCCTAAGGTGGCTCCGTATTCAGGCGCCATGTTGGCAATGGTGGCACGATCAGCCAGAGTCAAGCTGGATAGACCCGGGCCAAAGAACTCAACAAATTTTCCAACCACTCCTTTTTTTCTCAGCATCTGAGTGACACTTAAAACTAAGTCGGTGGCCGTGGTTCCTGCAGGGAGTTTCCCCTTCAGTCGAAAGCCCACGACTTGAGGAATGAGCATCGAGCAGGGTTGCCCAAGCAGAGCGGCCTCGGCTTCAATGCCTCCCACTCCCCATCCTAAAACGCCTAAGCCATTGATCATCGTGGTGTGAGAGTCTGTTCCAATCACCGTGTCGGGATAAATCCACTCTTGCGCCTCTGTTTCGCCCGTCATCGCCACGGGGGCTAAGAATTCGAGGTTCACCTGATGAACGATCCCTGTATCGGGGGGGACTACTTTGAAGTTTCGAAAAGCCGTTTGGCCCCACTTTAAAAACTGATACCGCTCGGAGTTGCGTTCGAACTCAAGGTGAGCATTTTGTTCAAAAGCCTGAGGCGTACCAAAGTGGTCGACTTGAACGGAGTGATCAATCACCAGATCGGCAGGCTGAAGCGGGTTGATTCGATTTGGGTTTCCGCCAAGTTTTTTTAGAGCCCCGCGCATGGCTGCCAGGTCTGCGACGGCAGGCACACCTGTGAAGTCCTGCAGTAAAACGCGAGCGGGCATGAACTGAATCTCATCGTTTGGAGTGGCTTTCGGATTCCAGTTGGCCAATGCTTCGATGTCTTTCTTCTTTACGGCAAAGCCGTCTTCGTGGCGGAGTAAGTTTTCAAGTAAAATGCGGAGCGAAAAAGGGAGTTTTGAAATGTCTTTCCCAGAGGAGGCTGCAAAAGCAGGCAGGGAGTGAAACTGGAGTTTCCTTCCTTGAAAATTTAAGGAGCGTTGGGTTGCAAATGTGTTCAGAGCCTGCTTCTTCATGTTGACCTCGCTGGATTAAGCCAAATCCGATCGGGATTCTCAAGTGGCGGTTCATGCCTCTTGGGGCTTAGAAAAAAATTAAGAGTCATCCGAGTCAAAGGGATACTTCCCCGTTTTCGCTTCTTGGGTCTTCATCAGGATCAAAACTCAAGAAGGGAGACTTTTGAATCTCGGGTTCATTTCTTGTGCGTTCTGTTGATCAGCCTGGATGTTTTTAGGATTTAGGCCTGCACCCTGAATCCACATCCTGATTTTTCGTTTTCTTCCCCCGGTTTTCCGTCCTTGGTTTTCCTTCTTCGGTTTCTCCTGGTCGGAGACTCCTTGATCTTCAAGGGATCCGACTCGAGTTGAACCCAGAGGGAAGAAATTACGATCACTTGGGGAAACGATATACCGAATTTTTGCGTGAAACAAAAGTTTTTTGCCTGAGTTTTTTGTCTAAGAAAGAAAAGGCATCGAGTGGCCTCTTTGATTCGAACGAGAGAGGATGAATTCAGTTCGGTGTGGAAAAAAAAACAGAGGCCGCCTAAAATTCGGATTGAATCGTTTAAATTGATAAAAAAAAGGGGGAAGAAGGCTTTTTTTAGAAAAACTTACTTTTTTCTTGACGCATAAGAAAATGGGAAGTTACACACGGTTCATGTGTGGACCACCCAACAATAAAAATAAAAAATTAATCCCTATTTTCATTTGCCAAATTGGGATCAAACAGCGAGATGAGTTTTTAGCTCGGATCGGGGACTTTAAAGTGCTCAAAAGAGGCTCTCAGTTGAGGAATCCGGCTGTCTTAATCGGTTTGTTTTGGCTTAGTTTTGTTGCCGTTGTCAGTCTCGGTGGGTCTGCAATTAGTTATGCGGGGCAGAAGATTGAGATTCAGTCCGAAGTCAACAGGATTGAAGAGAATCTGAAGCTTCCTCACTTTACGCTTGAAGCGCAACAAAAGTATCGAAAATATCTCGATGTTTTAAGCTGTGTTCTCGCTTCTCCGTCTGGAGAAGGTGTCCGTAAGCATTCTGATCAGATTAGTGTTAATCTTGTAAAAAGAATCAAGTCTTCCGCGTATTATATGGACTCTTGGTTCAAAGCTCCCGTGTCTGCTCAGGAGATTTGCAACTTCTTCAACTTCATGGAAAAGTACAAGGATGTTTTAAAAAGTTCAGCCCAGGAGTTCTTCACCTATCAGTTTGGTCTTGAAGACGGTCGCTCGAGAGATGTGGGGATTTTCGTGAGTCAGGATCCTGAGCCGAGGCTGTTTCTGGATTTGGGTTTTCCTCCGCTTCGTGAAGGCGCTAGTAAAGCCTATTCTGTTGGGATTGATTACAAGACGTGGGAATTGGTAGCTGAGCTTCGCTATAAGCCTGGAGATGTGAGCTCCTTGGTCTTTGAACATGAAGTGAGTCTGATGAAGAAAGTGTCCTCTTTTTCAGATCTGAAGAAAAATGAGGGAGTGGTCGACTTACTGGGTCATACCTCAAATGTGGTCTTTCAAAAGTACTATGATGGCGACCTGATGGATTTCTATGCCAAAAATCAAGGAACCGAGATTCAAAAGTTAGAGATTCTTCAACAGCTGGCGTCCGTCTTGATGGTCTTTCACAAGCAGGGGATTGCTCACAATGACATTAAGCTTGAGAACGTTCTCGTGAAAGTCAGAAAAGATCTGAAGCTGGATGAGCCCGGGAAGTACTGCGCTGTTTTAACGGACTTTGGCTGCTCGGATCATCCCAGACAGTCCATTCAATTAGGATATCATCGCCCCTTGGTTGGATCTCTTTACACGATGGCTCCTGAAGTAGGCTTTAATTGGATTGGGGCGGATTTAGAGGCAAAGGTTTCAAACGCTTTTAAGTCTGACATTTATTCTCTGGGCGTGGTTGCTGGCGTTTTATTTGACCCTGGATTTAATGTAGAAGTCCATTACTGTTCAGATTTGAAAGATTTAGTTGAAATTAAAGGATGCATGCAAGAAGTCACCCAGCGCTATGTTTCCGATTGGCAAAAGCCTGGAAGCCAGTTTATTCTGAGGGACCTTTTGAAAAAGGCCTTAGAAGTTTCCCCGGAAAGTAGGGTTTCTGCTGAAGAGTTCCATCAAGAGGTGACCCGAGTTCTCGAGGAGTTGAGTTTAAAAAGCGCAAGTCGGAGCGCGAGTCTTGCTCCAGTGACTCCATGATCGGGACTATAAAAAGTATTCGGTGGGTTCTGGCATAAAAAAGTTGGTTTGTTTGCAGAACCTTTTAAGGGGCTGTACTCAGGTTTTTTGCTCAAAAAGGGGAGGATCGATGAGTCTCTGGCAATTGATGGTTTTGGCAATGATTCAGGGAGCAGCTGAGCTCCTGCCAGTCTCCAGTTCTGCCCATGTCATTTTGGCTGAAAAGCTCATGGGGATTGATCCCTCGACTCCTGAGATGACGTTTTTTCTCGTCATGCTTCACACCGGGACAATGGGTGCAGTTTTGGTCCGCTTCTGGCCCCGCTGGAGGAGCTTAACGGCCGGGTTTTTAAAGATGGCAGTTTTGGCCACTGGGGTAACCGGTGTTTTAGGGCTGGGGTTAAAAAAAT